>NZ_VXCZ01000013.1:0-188390 GCF_052850795.1 Pseudomonas sp. 910_23
CGCCATGGATGGCGCGTGGCGGCGGCCCCCCAAATCACTGGCGGATTACGGGCACACCGAGCCTGAGCGAGGTGCCGAGTGGTGGGGCAAGAGCGTTTTGCTTACTTTTGCGCTGTTCAAAAGTGAGCCGCCGTAAGGGCGGAACCCATAGCGGCCGTTACCCCAATAACGGATATGTACTCAGTTGTATGGGAGTGAGATAAGTACAGGGGGGTGTGCGAGGTAATCCTGGGATACTCCGGGAGAAACCGGTCTACTCTGAACGAACTATGAAATAACCTTGCACACGCTGCAAATGAAATCAGCCACTGTTCAGCCATCGGGGGGCGAGGTACGGCCCTCCATATCATCAGCGAACAGATCCTTCTGTCGGCGGGCCAGCTCTTCCTTGCGCACCGCCTTCACGATCTTGTAAATCCACTGTAACGAAGCGCCGTATTTGGCTACCAGCTCTCGGTGATTGGAGCCGTTGAAGTCATCGTAGATCTGACGATCTCGGCGACTCAGCTTGATTGACTGGCCGATGGGAAAGTAGATGTTCTGCCCGCCCCAGTGCGCGGACATACGATCAGTAATTTCCCCGGCGACCTGCTGAGCGGTTCCGCTCTCCATCGAGGCCAGCTCTACGAGAGCTATTGCAATGTGGTCTGTAAGGTCAACCAGCAGCTCGGGGCCCTTGCTTCGGAAGTCGGTCATACGTCACTCCTGCCGCTATCCGCGCTTTCAACGCGCAGTAGCCACTGTTTCAGATTTTCAATTACCCGGCTGGCCTGAGCAGTGGTGAGCCACTGCAACGCAGCGACGCGGGTCATGCCCAGCACAAACTTGGCCAATGCAGCCTCAGAAGGATCACGGACGGCGCCCAGTTCATGCAGCGTCAGCCACAGAGAGCGGATCTTCTTCGACTGGACGTCGTCGGCTAAAGGCCGCTTAGGTTGATTGCTTGGACGAACCTTAAAGCCCCGCAGCTTGAGCTGTTCCAAAACCCTTAGCAGGTTTGGAACGCTCAAATCAGCGGTGGACGTAGCGCCATCCAATCCCGTCATGCCAGCCAACAGGAGGCGATAGGTATCGTCATCCATGCGCAACTCGCGTCGAGCAACGTGGATCAGCTTGATCAGACGCAGGCGGTTCGGGTTGGACGGCGCGGTTTTCACTAGTCACCTCCTTTCATCGAGCGTGTGTTGCCGTTCTGCTGGTTACGAGCGGCATGAATCCGTTGCCGGATCTTGCTGCATTTGGCGTGATTACCAGTGTTACGGGGGCGCTGGCATTGATCGCAGATCGCCAGGAACTCCAGTACACCGGCTGAGAGTTTCCCCGTGCTGTTCATGCCCATTTTTGTCGCCTCATCAGCTCAATAGCGGCCTGCTGCGGATCTTCAATGTCGCCATAAGACAATTCGCGGATGAAGTCCTCCATTTCGAGTTTGTCGTCCAGTGCATGACCCGAAGACCACGCGGCCACTCGCCCTTCGCCGATTGCCCGAGGCACTTCATTACCCAAGCCTTCAACTACTAGGGTGTCGTACTTCTTTTCTGCAGCGCTCATGTCAAACCCCCATGGTCAAGCGTGCGCGAGGCTGATGGTTCACCGCCTGGTGCAGTTGGGCGGACTTGCCCGCTTCATAGCCCGCGTCACCGGCGCCCTCATTGCGCGCTTTGACCTTGCGCCGCTTGAGTTCAACGCTTTTTACGTCTGGATGATGTTTTTTCATGAAGGCGTCAATCGCTTCGGCGATGTTGTCTTCTACGCCCGCAAACGCTTGGATTTTGCTGTGAACTGCATCCAGCCAGCCATTGGCGAAGGCATCCCCTCGGGCGGCCTTCGTAGAGCGCTTGCAACGCTTCTGTGTGTCCAAAAAGTCACGACGGGCCTTTTGTAGCTGACGAGCCAGCACTTGGTATGCGTAGCCGGACAGTTCCGGTGCGGCTGAGCAGCCAATAAAGATGAAGCGAGCAGCACTCCACTGAGGGTTGGAAATAAGGATCATGGTGCCGAACGCATCTGCACAGACTTGCGCAAGACGCACACGCCAGACAGGAGGCGAACCCTCCGAGCCCGCAAGGATCGTGTGTTCGCTCGCCATGCTGGCAAGCACGTCACCCACCTCCAGGTTGTACATCTCCATCAGTTTGTGCGCTTGGCGTAGCGCGGTTTCAGCTTCGTGCGGATTGCTGGTTTTGGACTTGGCCATCTCCAGGCACTTCTTGATTTTTTCCAGAGTGCGGTTGTTGTCCATGTCACTTTTCCTCCGAATCTGTGTCGCGGCTGACGTTCTTCGTCACCGTCAGTGGGAACTTGCAAAACAGATCAAGGGCTGTGGCGCAACCCGCCTTGAAGCCTTTGCGTTCGTCGCCCACAAGCAGGACTTGCTGTCCATTTGCGCCGCGTAATACCAACTCGGTATCGGCTGGCGCCTGCACAATCATCTGCAGTTTCTGGACATGATTGGAATGCCACTGCTGAAGCCATTTGAGGATCTCTACGACCTCTGGGTCGCGGGTGGTTACAGTCACTTGATCGGCCATGTCACATACCCTCCAGAGGGGTGATACGCCACTTGCTATGTAGGCGCCCAACAGGTGTGCATGGCAGGCGTTCAACGCCAGCGGACACGCCTGGAAAGAGCTTTTCAGCCAGGCGCTTCACTGGGTATTCATAGTCATGGGTGCAAGACACACGCTTGCCCCGCACAGTGCCGGTAACGTAACCATCACCGTCCTGTCGTACCGAAACCTCCACCGGTACCAGCGGTTGTATTGAGCGCACCGGGTATTTAATGCATTGGTCACGAGTATCCCCAGCGCGGAGAAACTCCACCAAACTGCCCACCTTAAGGCTTGCCAGGTTTACGACTCTTACTCCAGTCCATAGGCTGGAGTGGTAAGGCCAGCTTCCGGTGACGATGCCAGCCTCATCGACGGTCCACACCAGGAAGTCCTGGTGGTGGTCCTGAAATTCAATCAGTGTCTTGGTCATGTCACACCACCGCCAGGTCTAGAGGGATTGCCTTATAGTTGTCGGAGTCGCCGATCCGCTCATACACGCGGATGTAAACGGCACTGCCCGAGACCATGATGGAGTCCTTCACGGCCTTCATAGCGGCCTTCCAGTTATCGTCATCAATCTCTAGCCGCAACAAATCCAACACATCGGAGGTTTTGATCTGCCCATTACGGTTGGGGCTGAACACCCGGTCGACGATAGCCATCAAATGAGTGTCTGCCCCCTTGCTCCAAGCACGGATGCAGTCGTAGACCAGTACCTTTGCCACTTCCATTTCCTCGGTGAACGTCAGCCGGTCGGCATATGAACGCTGCACCTTGTACTGGCCGTCATACGTGGCGATGGTCACGTTGCCCTTCTTGCCACCCATCTGAACGCCGTAACGCTCACCGGCAATGCTGATCAAGTCGGCCACATCGCCGAGGGATTTTTTCTTGAAGTTTTTCAGCGCAAGGCTCAGAGCCTTGGCAGCATCTGCTAATTCGCGGGTCACCTGATCGCGCAGCTTGTCTTGGTCTCGCACCTGATCTTCAGGGACCAGGTGGCCCATGGCGTTACGCATATAGCCCTGAGGAATATTGCTATCAGACATGGTCGCTCTCCTTTGTGAGGGCCTGCAGATGCAAGGTGGCCCATTGGCACGTTTCATCGGCGTTCACGCCTTGGGCCTGGACAACAACCCGCTCAATCCCGCCAGTTTTGTCGTAAACGGTGACCATCCAATCAACGACTCGGTTGAAGCCGATCTCCAGCCATAGGTGAGGCCGCAGGCTCAGCGCGGCGTCAAAGGCTGTTACCAAACCGGCCAATTGGGTGACGTGTTCGCTGCACTCGGCGTGCAGGTGGCTGATGACCTGGTATAGATGTTGGATAGCGTCCGAGAAGCGATCTTCAGCAATGGCCGCATGAGCCGCCTCTAACGCCCGAGATGGATCGGGCACCCGCTCGGCATGATCCAGGAGCACCGCCACATGCTTCATGGTGTCCTGCCAAAACAACGTAGGGGTTTCGGAGGCAACAGCTGCTCTCAAGGCTTTAATCGAAACATTGAGGGCCTGGTTCATTGGTCCTGCTCCTTCACCAAGCTGTACCAAGCCACATCAACACCCCGTACCGTCACGGTGTTGCGCGTAAACCGACCTGCAGGCGAGTAACGCATCCCGCGCAATTCATGCCCAAACCGCCGTAGGAACAGCTCAATATCGCTGTGGTCGATAAAGATCTTGTTGTCCAGCAGCACCAGGTGCTTGATTCTGATACCCGCATCGCGGATATCGCGGGTCAGTTCGTTGTACGTCGACAGCTTCGTAGTGAAATCTTCAGCCAGAACGCTGGCCCGTTCCTCCACTTGCACACCTACTAGGTACAAAGCGGCCATCTCACACCCCCTTCACGATGTCCGCGGTTACGAGTGGCGCGCCCAAGTTCGCGGCCAGGTTCATCGCGGCGATGAGCAGATTGCCGATTGCCAGCGGGTACAACAGCGAGACCGCCGTATCTCGACTCCCATTACGACCAGGTAGCGAAAGGCGGGCTGCAATGGCCTGGATGCCCCCAGCGTCGATCACCTCGGCCAGCGCCTTGCCTGCGCGTTCAAAGCGGAATTTCAGAAACTCCTCCAGCAGTGCGCCTTCGATTGGCGGCAGCATGATCCGCTCGCACCGCTGCACCACTTCACGTACATCCGCGTTGCGCTCGCTCAGTTTCACGCTCAGCTCCGGCTGGCCGATCATGATGATGCTGACCAGCTTGGTGAAACCGGACTCCAGCTCCAGGATGCGCTTGAGGTGTTTGAGCGTTGGGATCGGCAGGCTATGGGCCTCCTCGATCACCAGGCAGTGGCGATAGCCTGCGGCGTGGGACTCTTTCAACACTTTGTGCAGCTGGGCAAAGCGTGCCTCGGGGCTGTTCTTGGGTTTGGTCAGGGGCGAGACCCTCGCCATCATTGCCTCGGCAATGTGAGTGCTTTTCAGCGATTTGCCTTTGGTGTCGTTATCTTCGGAAGCCAGTACATAGGGCTCAATGATCAACACCGGGTCATTGTTCTCAACGACTCGGTTCACCAGGTCGCGGCGCAAAGTGCTTTTGCCCGCACCTGATTCCCCCTGAACTGCCAGGAAGCCACCGTGCTTTGCGGTCTGGTACATAACCTCGCGAACGTAGCGGATATCCGGGCTGATCCACATGTCCTTGGCGCAGGAAAGTTCATCAAAGGGGTCGCGGAACAGACTGAATGCCTTACGAGTAGTTGGCAGCAGGGTTTGTTTTGGCAGTAACATAGGTTCGTCCTCCCCGGACGGCTCTTCTTTAAGGGCCGGATCTGTCGTGTTGGCGCACGGCAGGTCCACTTCTTCAAAGGCGTTAGCGATATCGGCATCGTTGGCGCCGGACTCGGTCAAGAACACACGAATGCGCCCCTGCAGGTCGGCGCTGTCCAGGCTGCGCGGCCATTGGCCGTGGTTCAGCAACTGAGCAATAGAGGCCTCGCTGAGCTTCAGCGATTCGGCCAAGGCCGATTGAGATCGGCCCACCCCCTGTAAAACGTGTTTAAGTTTCAACATCACTCACCTCCAACCGCCGCCCGAACCAGGCTGAGCGGGTTGCGCATGACCTCTACAGGCCGTTTCAGCTCAGCCTCAATGGCATCAAGCTGGTCTTGGGCAATGCCCTCCGGGTAGTGCTGCTGCAGCCAGCTGAAGCATTCGGCTGACCAAAGGTTTGCCATTCGTGGGCGCAGCAATTTCGCGGCCTCGACGTGCGACAGCAGCGCATGCTCGACAATCGGGGCGTTGACGTTCAGGGATGTACCACGGCGTGGCAGGTACGCCGGTAGCACGGTGTCGGTGACATGTTTGTGCGGGTCGATCAGCCCACCGAACGGCAGCGTTTTCGCCTTGCGGGCGGCTTCGGCATCGGCTTTGTTGGTGGTGCCGGTGGCGATCTGTTCCAGCAGATTGCGCGAGACTTGCGCCGGGGTTTCTGCGTGGCGCTTGTACTGCTCGCCGATGGTGGCCGAGGTCTGCGCGAAGCCGAACTGGTCCATGCCGATCCGCTCGACTACGTGGTAATGCTCGCGGCCATCGGCACCGGTCATAACGACAACCGCAGAATCTTTGTCGCGCCAGCAATTGCGGGTGATCAGCAGCTTTTCGCCAACCATAACTTCCGGTACCGAGCTGACGTCGAACTGGTCCCCGCGAAACGAAACGCGTAGCAGGTTGCTGACCTTGCGTTCCTCTGGCGTGCTGACCGCCAGTTCGCGGCAAACCTCAATGCCTGGAGCCAGGCGCAACTCGTCCTGCTTGATCAGTTGCCACACGCCGTAGCGGCTGCGGCGTGTCCTGGTATGAATGGAGGTTGCGTTGAAATAGCGCATCCACTCACCGGCCCAGCTATTGATCTGCTCAAGGCTGGTTGCTGCCTGGAACTTCAAGGCGCTTTCAAATTCGCGCTCAACGATGTTGTGGGCCTGCTCCACCTGCCCCTTGGCCCGTGCGTTGCCGACCTGGTTAATGATCAGTTCGATGGACATGGCGCGGCACAGGTTGCGGAAGATACCGCTGGTCATGGCCGCGCCAGGGTCGGTCATCAGCATCCAGGGCACGCCGTGGAATGGGTCAGATTCGTGGCGCTTCTGCATGGCGTTGATCAATACGGTGCAGAGGTTCTCAGCCGACTCCGCGCCCAGTACATACTCGACATACAGCGTGCCGCTGGTGTGGTCGGTGATCACGTAACGCCATAGGCGCTGGCGCTCAATTTTCTTGAGGTTGCCCGGCTTGCCATCGTAGAACTCGGCCTGCCTCATCACCCGAGCGCCATCGTCTGCCAAATAGAACTGTGTCGAGATAGAGGCGTCGACCTGCCAAACGTGGTTGGGGTGCTTGCTGGCAAGCGATACGGCGGGTGCGTCGTGCAGCAGCTGCTCAGGGTGTAGTTTGTAGGCACGCAGAGCGCGGCTGATGGCGCTGTTAGTCAGTGGACGAAACTCACCTGAGGCTTCATCTATGCGGCCAGCCAGAATCAGGTTGTTGCTTCGCAGGCGCTCAACAGCGCGCTCAATGGTAGACAGCTGCTTGTTGTTGGCCCGGATGGACTCCAGCAATACCGCCGAGATCATCCGCGCTTCATCCAAAGGTAAGGTGCTGTTACCGGCATCGCTGCGACGTTTACGAGGTTTGCTCACCGCTACCTCCTTCAGCTTACGCTGCAGGGTTTGAAGGGAAACACCCAGCTCGGCTGCACCGGCCTTGTAAATGGCGGTGCGTTGACCGTGCGGGGCATTGGCTGCCCGTTGGGCGATTTGCGCCAGTTGCTGGGTCTGTACGGGGTTCATCGGTTACGCCTCGGCCTGGGTCTGCCATACCGGCGTGTCGTCCTGGTGTTCGGGCAAGTGAAATTCGCTGCGAACAGTTGCCAGCGTGATTTCAAGCTGGTTGATCAAATCAGCCTGGTAGGCGCGGTGGTCCTGGCCGTGTTCGGCAGCGTGCTCAGCCATCTTGGCGAAGCCTTCGCGAAGCTCACCCAGGATCTTGGCTTCCACTTCAAAATGAAGAGCGACCACCTCGGTGCGCAGCTCTTTGATGACATCGTCTGGCGTTGCCGTCTGGATGCGCTTCTGAAGTTTTTTCAGCTCTTGCTTGGTGCTATCAAGCTCTTTGGCCTTGTTCGCCATGACTTCGCCTTGGGCTTCATAGTCGGCGTTGACTTCGTCCAAGCGCTGGGTCAGTTCGGTTTTTTCTTTGGAGTGTTTGGCGATGATCTCTTCGGCGAGGTCGACGAAAGCCTCTTTATCACCGGCCTTGGCGACTTCGATTAGAGCGGCTTGTGCGTCTTCAGGCAGTCGGCGGTATTGGCGCATTTCGCGGTAGCCGATGCCCATACGGGACATGGATTCCAGTGCGTCTTCACCGAATTGGCGTAGGTTGTTTATGTCTTCGTTCACCTTCGGGGCCGAAGTACCGAGCAGGCTGCAAAACTCCTCCCAAGTTCCGCTCAAAACGCGACCGTCGCGGTCATGCATTCCCGCTAATCCCCGGTACAACTTGTTTTCTTTCACATAAGCCATCTTGGAAACCGCGACCGTCGCGGTGAACTTGCCTATGGAGTCCGCCATTTGGGCTTGACCAAGCATCTGATTGACGATGTCCCGCTCTTCGCTATGCGAAGTCATCGCGGTGGCCATCGAATTCTGGGTAGCGGTCAGCATTTCGCCGTCCAGGACAGGCAATTCAATTGGGGCAGTAGGTTGGGCTTTAGTACGTGCCATGGTTTTCTCCTTAGTTGAGCGAGCCAGCGGCAATCCGCTGATTGATTTCTTGCATCCGCTGGGTCAGCCTCGCCATGTGTTCGGCATGGGCCTGGGCGATCTGTAGCATCGCCACCGAGTGAGCAAACCGACCGTTGTCCAGCTTTACTGCCAGCCCCTCTTCAATCAGGGTTTGCATAGCGCGGGTGATGTTGCTCGGGCTGTCCTTGGTTAGCTGGGCCAGCTCGGTGTTACTGAGGCCGGTGACGGTGTGCCCCTTTAAGGCTTTCAGCACGCCCAGCACGCGAGCGGCTCCTGAGGCGGTGCGGCTCATGGCTGCCCCTCCAGTTCCAGTTGTGGGTGTTGGGTCTGGCTGACGTTGCCTCGGTGCCAAGCGAGCCCTTCCATCGCGGCCTGAATTGAGGCCAGGGTCTCTTCGGCTTCACTGTTCTTGGCGTAAAACGCGAGCAGTTTCCCGGCTGCGGTTGTCAGCAGCTCCTGCAGGGCCTGTGTATCCTGGGCAGTGCAATTGCGCCCGGTGGGCATTTCTATAGTCAGGCGGCCTGCACTAGCAGCTATCCAGCGCGTGACGTAATCGCAGTTGCATACCCGCTCGTAAGGGCGGATCAAGTTGGCGGGCATGCGACCAGTTTGTAACCATTTATAAAGCGCCCAGTGATCAGGCAGTCCCATCTCGTCCGCGATGCGCTGCACACTTTTATTGTGAGCATCGATTGCAAAGTCCTTGCACAGCTCTAAAGCGTGGCGCAGCGACGTAGGACGGACGTTCTTCCAGCGGCGGCGATTCATTGGAAACCCTCCTGCAGACGGCCTTCCAAACAAATGGATTTTTTGCAGCTAGCCAAACGGGTTGCGCCAGCTGCAAAGTTTTGCGGTACATTCGCAAACTGAGACATGGCTATGACCGACCGTATTGAGGCACTTGAAGCGCAAGTGAATGCTTTGGCGCAGGGCTGGTTACGCCTTGCGGCAGTTCTTGAAGTTGAAGGTCTTGTAACGGCTGAATGCCTTGAACAGGCCCTAAGGCCGATTCGTTGGCCGGGCCAAGCAATCGAGGCTGAAGCCACGAAAACGCTGGGCTGGCTGTGCGATCAATTGGCTGAAGCCCGTGTGGCTCGCCAGTCGTCGGCACGACAAGCAGGAAGCCGAAGCGGTCGACGTCCATCTGCACGGCAGCCATTACGCTGCCAACGCCGATGAAGGTTTCAGTCCAAGCTTCACCGCAATATCGTGAGCCTTGCCGTAATGGGCTTTGGCTTGGCCATTGAGTACGCGGTACACCTCGTTACGGGTGTAGCCGTTCTCGGTAGCCCATTCAGTGATGGTTTTGCCAACCCGACGGAAGTTTTCTTTCACCTGGTCGGCGGATAGGGCTTTGGCATGGGTGGCCATGGTGGTGGCTCCTGTGATGCAAAGATGATTAGTGTTTGTGTGGATTATTTTGGTGGGATATATACACCGTGTCAACTGATTTGGTGGAATTAATACACGTTCGCCTGCGCGAAGAAATTGACCGTTGCGGCCTGAGTCTTGCCGCAGCGTCACGCGCAGCTAATGAATCAAGCCCTCAACGTCTGAAAGACGTGGTTGCTGGCCGACAGAAATGCTCGGCAGATTTGGTTGCGAAACTTATGGTCGTTGGCGTTGACGCGCTTTACGTCTTAGGGGGGGAGCGCGCTTCCGCCCATCCGAGCAAACTGGCGCCTGACGAAGAATTGCTGCTTGAGGGATACCGAGCGCTTGAGGTTCCCGAGAGAAAAAGACTGTTGGCTGCTGTCTTGGTTGGTAATGCCCCTGACGACATCGCGATGTCCAGTCAGACTTCGAACACGCAAACCGTTTATGGAACGGGCCACCGAGTAGCAGGGCGAGACTTCAATACAAAGGAGTGAGGTGGGTAAATGCACATAGACGGGCACAACAACAGAGTCGCCGGGCGTGATTACTACGAGAAGGCCACTTTAAAGCTGACACCTGAGCAGCTTGCAGAGTTATCCATAAAGCCTTGTCTAAGATGTGAATCTAGACTTGTGGCCAACGGGAGCGATACCTGTAACCACTGTCGACGTGAGGTTCTGGCGGAAGCGGAAAACACCAAATGGCGCGGCTACGTCATGGCAACGCTTTTTATTTGGGGAATATTGATTACCCACTCTCAGAAAAGCGGTACTCAAGTCGATTTCGAACACCTTCTCGGTCTGGGTATGCTCGCCGCTGTGATAACTGTAGTGTCTTCAGTTATGTGGTTTCTACTGCGCCAATGCTGGGCGGAGCATGGTGACGACATCTTGAAATCCCTGGAAGACTGGGTGGCTCGACGATTCAAATAGTACCCTCGGCTTGAGCTTGGCTCTAATCACGGAGCCCGTTGAACCTCGTAATACGGGATTACATAATGAAAATTTTCTATAGTTTTTTAACGTTGTTTTTGTCTTTTTCAGTGCATGCGGCAGTATTCACAGAAGCCACCTCCGAATCCTTTACTCAAGCTTCTTACCAAATGAGTGCTCTGAATAAAGCCATGAAAGATGGTGCTGACTTGCTAAAAAATGGTGATCTGGCAGCTATTAGCGCTCATAGCCAATACATCTCATCATTAGTTAAAAAGGGAGAAAGTCAGTTCGGTAGTACCGTATTTGAGCCACTTGGTAGCTGTTTCGCGGCAGGTCTTTTTTCTCGTAGCTGGTGGAACGCGCAGCTGGCGGCAACACATAACGGTGGTATAGAGAAACGTCCAGGCTCAATAGCAGACGCGCTGAGCGAATACACGACAAACCGCGACGAGTGTCTTAAAACTGCTGATCCCAAGGCGGCTGCTCAAGCCAAGACTGAAAACGATGCGCAACTGCAGGAGAAGCTAGGGGGCGGACGAGAGTGCTTAACGGTGTTCGATGTTGATCCTGAGAGCAAAGAAGTTTTCGCAAAGCCTAAGCCTGCTCACTGCAAAAGCTGATCATATAACCGGCGATATGGAGTATCGGAAACATGTTTGATGAGTTAATGACTGATAATTGTTTTGTGGTCGACGCGACCGAAAAAAGGTCGGGACCATACAAAACCGCCTTTACGAGCAAGAACCAAATCCATATTTTTGATCCGGCATTCGATGCGGAAATTGGGGATAGGCTTGTCCAGACCTTGCCCAATGGGAAGGAAGTATTTTTCAGTATCACAGATGTCAGTTATCAGTCTGGTTTGGACGATATTCCTGGGTGTTGGTTGGTGGCTTTCTTGAGGGGCGCTGCCAAACCGAAAGAGCCCCACGTTGTCAGTCCCGTTTACAATTTCCATGGTGCTAATAATGTTCAAATTGGTGACAACAACGTTCAAAACATCCGAAGTGCTGTAGAAACGTTGGTCCATGGCATTAATAATGCCCAATCTACCCCACAAGAAAAGGAAGAGGCCAAGGGGCTATTACGGCTATTTCTTGAAAACCCGACAACCTCTTCTGTAATCGGCGCCGCCGTTACCGGGATGATCTCTCTGCTCGGCTAACAATCTCTTTAAACCCGATTAAAAGCCTTCCTGACACACGCCGCCCATCATGGCGGCGTGTGTATTTCTGGCGCCTGAAACCTATGGCGCCATTACAGGAGGCGTCCCGTGCGACCCGAATTCCCTCGCGGCATCCGCAATTTTAACCCCGGCAATATCCGCCACGCCAAAGGTGTGCGCTGGCAAGGTATGGCCGACGCTCAAGGCGATAGTGAGTTCGTCCAATTCACGGCTCCACGTTGGGGCATCCGAGCCATTGCTCGAATCCTAATCACCTATCAAGACAAGCGTTTGGCCCCTGATGGCAGCCGCATCGACACCGTGCGCGAGATCATCGAACGCTGGGCGCCGCCATCCGAAAACAATACCAACGCCTACACCGCCAGCGTTGCCCGCGCCTTGGGGATCGGCCCGGATGTAGGCTTGGATGTCTACGACTTCGATGTCATGCGCACGCTGGTGCTGGCGATCATTCGCCACGAAAACGGCCCAGGCCCGCTGCCAAGTGGTAAATGGTACGGCGAGTCGATCATTGCCGATGGGTTGACGCTTGCAGGCATCGAGCGCGGGGCCAAACACGGCGCCAAGCAGGCCGATACCGACTGGAGGCCAGCATGAAGGGAGTCAAGCCCATCTGCGACTGGCGCTGCTGCTACCGGCTTTACAGCGTGCAGATCACCGTCCTAATCGCGTTCCTTGGCCTCGCTCAGTTGGAGTTGCTGCCGATGTGGCAGGGCCAGCTCTCGCCTCGCGCTTACGCGGCGCTGAACAGTGGTCTAGCAGTGGTTCTATTTTTTGCCCGCTTGATCAAGCAACCGCCTGACCAGGGGACGCAGCTATGAGACTCAACGTCTTCGGTCGGTTGTTTTCCGCGCTGCTGGCCGGGTTTACCTGGGGAAATCGTTGGGCATCTCCTTGTACCGCTGCCGGTACTTGGATCGGAGCAGCAGTGGTGCCTCCTTATCGACATGGCAAAACAGGTATTGCCGCAACGAAGCGTCGCTCACGTAAATCACGTAACCACCAGAGGCATTCCCGTGGGCGCGCTTGAGCAACTGGTCTGGCCGTTGCCTGCACGCCTGGCAGCGGTCGGATTCGCCTGCGCGCTCAGCGCCGCAGCAGGCGGTTCAATCGCTTACGGCTTCGGCTTTCGGTATGCCGAGTCACTGGGCGCAACTGCTCTGGCAGATCTCAAGTCACAGCACTCCGAACAAGCTCGGGTCGCTGAAAGCGCTAACCGCCTACAACTGCTCCAACAGGTCGCTAGGGCCAGCGAAAGCGAGTCTCTGCTGTTCAACCTGATGGACCAGTACGCCAAACAAAAACAGTTGCTCCAGGAGCGCATCCCTAATGTCACGACCCAATACCGGCCTGCGCCTGGCGCAGTTGCTCAGCCTATCCCTCGTTGCGTGTTCACTGCTGGCTGGCTGCGCGACTTCAACACCGCCCTCGGTGTTCCCGCCCCAGGATCAAGCACCACTTCCACCCAACCTGCGCAAGCGCCCTGGGCCGCCCCCGGCACTGACGCCGAACTATTGGAAAGCGGCGTCACTCCCGCAGACATTCTCGCCTACGCCCAGGACTACGGCCTGTGGGTTCGTAACAACCTCGCCCAACTCAACGGCTTGCTGGATCTACAGGAAAAGGACTGATGCCCTATGGATGTAGCCGAACACGCTACAGATCAAGACGACGATGAGTCGGCAGCACGTATCTACAGCCACGGCTTGCAGCGGCGATCAGGTATTTCAGCCTACCGCTGCGAGGCGTGCGGCGATGCGATCCCCGAGGACCGCCGCCAGAACGAACCCGGTACCGAACACTGCAGCGACTGTGAAGGCGCTTTACAACACATGAATAGACGGGGTTTTCGATGAACCTGGAACAACTGAAATTCGGCTTTATCGTCATGCAGTGGGTAGTTCTCACGATGATCGGCATCTACACCTGGCTCGCCAACCGTCAGACGGCCAGCGCTCAGGAGTTGCTGGAGCTGCGCACACGAATTACCGCTCTGGAAGAACACGTCAGGCATCTGCCAGACCAGACAGCCGTCACTGATCTGTTGGGTGACATGAAAGCAGTGCGGGCCGAGCTGTCGGGGGTCAAGGATGCTCTGGCCCCTTTGGCCCGCTCGTTGGACCGAATCAATGACTACCTGCTGAGAGAAAAGACATGACCCCATTTTCCGACTTCATTCGCCAGGACATTCGCTTGGTCATCCTGCGCTTGCTGGCCGAGACCACTGGCTACCGTGCCAACAGCTCTGTGTTGACTATGGCCCTGGACAGCTTTGGTCATACCCTCAGCCGTGACCAGGTTAAAACCGAGATGCAATGGCTGGCCGAGCAAGGCGCCCTGACGCTTTCCGATGTTGGCCCGGTGCTGGTAGCTACTCTCACCGAACGCGGTCAGGACATTGCCGCAGGCCGTGCCCGTGTCCCAGGTATCAAAAGGCCGGGGGCGTAACCATGGCGGGTAAATCATCCGTTAGTCGCCTGCCGCCAGTGGTGAAGGCTTACCTTCAGAAGCTTCTGCGTGAAGACCGCATGACCCTGGATGAGATGATCGCCGATATCCAAGCGCGGTTTCCCAATGAGAAGGTGCCTAGCCGCAGCGCGCTAGGCCGCTTCAAGGTGGGCTTTGAGCAACTGACTGAAAAAACCCGACAACATCGGGAGCAAGCCGAGGCTTTCGTCGGCGCATTTGGCGAAGACTCCAGCGACAAAACCGGGGCATTGCTGGTTGAGGCCATTTCTACCTTGGCCTATCAGGCCGCCATGGGCGCCCATGAAAAGGATGAGGTCACCACCAAAGAGGTGGCCGATCTGGCGCGTGCTGCAAAAAACACCATGCAGGCCCGCACCTTGAGCATGAAAGAACGCCAGGCCGCAGAACAGGCCGGGCGTGACCGCCTGCTGCGCGAGCAGTCCGCTGAACTGGAAAAGGCGGTCAAGTCCAAGGGTTTGTCTGAAGAGTCAGCTCAGTGGTGGCGCCAAAACTTCTTGGGTGTGAAGCAATGAAGGTATCGTCCAGTACCCTCCGAGTCATCGAGTGGGATGAATTGCCACCCAGCGTTCGGCAGATTCCAGAAGGTTGCAACCCGATTGCCGAAGGCATCCTGATGGCTCACCAGGTGGACTGGTTGAAGATTCGGGCGCAAATCAAACTGTGCGAAAAGGGCCGTCGCACCGGCATTACGTTCGCTGAGGCACTGGACTCGGTCATTACCGCTGCATCGCAGAAGTCGGCGGGCGGCATGGACTGCTTTTACATTGGCGACACCAAGGAAAAGGGTCTGGAGTTCATTGGCTACTGTGCCAAGTTCAGCCGGGTGATGGCCGAGGCTCAAGCCTCCGGCGTCAGCGAGATTGAAGAGTTCCTGTTTGAAGACCAGGACGAATCGGGCAACACACGCCAGATCAACGCTTACCGCATCCGATACGCCTCGGGCTTCAAAATCGTCGCACTGTCGAGCAACCCAGCCGGTATTCGTGGCTTGCAAGGCAAGGTCATCATCGACGAAGCCGCGTTTCACCGTGACGTATCCGCCGTGCTCGATGCCGCGACCGCGTTGCTGATCTGGGGCGGTCGGATCGTCATCATCAGCACTCATAATGGCAAAGCCAACCCGTTCAACCAGATGGTCAACGACATCCGGGATGAGCGTTACGGAGACAGCGCCGAGGTCTATACGGCAACGTTTGACGATGCCGTTGCCAATGGCCTGTACGAGCGCGTGTGCTACATGGCGGGTGAGTCACCTACCGCTGAAGGCAAGGAGGCCTGGTACAAGAAAATTCGTAACGCTTATGGCCCGCGCAAGTCGCAGATGCGCGAAGAGCTGGATGCGATCCCCCGCGATGGCAATGGCGTGTCCATTCCTGGTGTGTGGATTGACGAGGCCATGCGTCCTGGTCGCGAAGTACTCCGACTGGCGTTGGACGCAGACTTTGTCCACCAGGCGCTGTACCGCCGCGAGGCTTATGTAAACGACTGGATTGACCGCGAACTGGCGCCAGTAATGTCAGAGCTTGATCCTGAGCTTCGCCACTTCCTGGGTATGGACTACGCGCGGCACCGCGACTTTTCCATCATCTGTCCGATGTCGGTCGACATGTCTCGGCACCGCGATGTGCCGTTCGTGATGGAGATGCACAAGGTTCCGACCCGTCAGCAACAGCAAATTCTATTTTACATCCTGCGTGGCCTGCCGCGCTTTGTCGGCGCCGCACTGGACGCTACCGGCAGCGGCGAAACCCTCGCCGAGGACACTGCCGACGAGTTCGGCCACAACCGTATTCACCAGGTGAAGATCACCCGCGCCTGGTACGGCGCCTGGATGCCCAAGTTCGTGCAGTTGTATGAAGACGGCGCCATCACCATGCCGAAGGACGACAACCTGCACCAGGACGTGCGCGCCATCGAAACCGTGGAGGGCATTCCGATGATCGTCAAAGCCCGTTCACAAGACCTTAAAGACCCGGACCTGTACCGCCACGGTGACTTCGCCGGGGCCGGTGCGCTGGCTAACTTCGCCACGTTGGAAGTCGCATCAGGGCCGGTCGCTGCCAAATCACGCCGCCCTCGCCAGGGCCGACGAATTACCCAGGGGTACGCATGAACAACAAAGGCCTGTGGGTCAGCCCCACCGAGTTCGTCAATTTTGCCGATGCCAAGCGCGACAAGCTGCTCGGTCGGCACATCGCTACCCGTGACCGCTCCAGTGGCGGCGCCTTTGGTAGCGCCAATCTGCCCAACCCTGACCCGATCCTCAAGGCCCAGGGCAAGGACATCACGGTCTACCGTGACTTGCGTAGCTCCGCGCTGGTCGGCGGGAACATCCGCCGCCGCAAGGCGTCGGTGCTGGCCCTGGAGCGCGGTATCAAGCGTGGTAATGCGCCGGTCAAGGTTGAGCGCTTTGTCCGCGACTGGATGCCCGATCTGGACCTGGACCGCATCATTCGCGAGCTGCTCGATGCACCGCTGTTTGGATACCAACCCGTCGAGCTGATGTGGCAACCCGTTGGTGGCTATCTGATGCCGGTTGATCTGCTGGGCAAGCCCGCCGAATGGTTCTTCTATGACAAAGACAACCAACTGCGTTTTCGCTCTCAGGAAGGCGGTCAAGAAGGCGAACTATGTGACCCGCAGCGCTTCATAGTGGCGCGCCAGGACGCAACCTACGCTAACCCCTATGGCTTTCCCGACCTCAGCATGTGCTTCTGGCCAGCCATGTTTATGAAGGGCGGCCTGAAGTTTTGGGTGCAGTTCACTGAAAAATACGGCAGTCCGTGGGTTATTGGTAAACACCCCCGTGGCGCCACTGACGCCGAGACCGATCTGCTGCTCGATAGCCTGGAGGCGATGGTGCAGGACGCTGTCGCCGCGATCCCTGACGACTCCAGTATTGAAATCAAGGAGGCGTCCGGCAAAGCAGGCAGCGCCACGGTTTATCGTGAACTGCTGGAATATTGCCGCAGTGAAATCAACGTGGCCATGCTCGGGCAAAATCAGACCACCGAGAAGGAAAGCAACCGCGCAAGTGCCGAAGCCGGTGCCGAGGTCACCAAAGATATTCGTGACGGTGATGCCGGGATCGTGGCCATGGCGATCAATGCAGTGATCCGCCGTATCGTTGATATCAACTTTGGCGAGAGCGTTGTGGCCCCCGTGTATGAGCTGTGGGAGCAGGAGGAGATTGATAAAATCCTGGCCGAGCGAGACAAAAGCCTCAGTGAGTCGGGAGTCCAGTTCACGCCGCAGTACTTCAAGCGCACCTACAACCTGCAGGACGGTGACATTGTCGAAACCGCACCGGCTGATATCGGCCCTGCTTTTTCGGAGCCTACCTTCAAGCCAATCCTGGACCAGCTGGCGCTCGATCAGGCCATTGATCGCCTGCCCGCCGAATTGCTCCAGGAACAGGGTGAAAGGCTCGTAGCGCCAGTATTGGAAGCCCTGCAACGCGGGCGCTCTGATAGTGAAGCACTCGGCCTGCTGGCCGAAATCTACCCGCACATGGATGACAAGTCGCTGCAGCAGAACCTCGCCCGCTTGTTGTTCATCGCCGACACCTGGGGCCGCTTGAGCGTCAACGCGGATCGGGAGGACTGACATGGCTACCGCCAAAGTACCTAGCCCCGCAGACCTCAAGGCCATTTTTGGACTGGAGCCCGAGCAGGCCGTCGCTTACCTGAAATCCAAGGGCTATGCGATTACCTGGAACTGGCAGGACATGCTTGACCAGGCGCACGACCAGGCGTTTACCGTGGCTAAGGCAATGCGCCTCGATCTGCTGTCTGATATTCGCGGCGCCCTGGAGACGGCGCTGCAGGATGGACAAACCCTCAAACAGTTCGTCACCGCGCTGCAGCCGACCTTGGAATCTCAAGGCTGGTGGGGCAAACAGGTCATCGTCGACAGTCAGGGCGTCGGTGAGCTGGTCCAGTTGGGCAGTCCGCGCCGGTTGAAAACGATCTACCAGACCAACCTGCAAAGCGCTTACATGGCCGGTCGCAAGGCCACGATGGAAGAGACCACCGATACCCATCCGTACTGGATGTATGTGGCTATCCTGGACGGCAAAACACGGCCCAGCCACCGCGCCTTACATGGGCAGGTTTTCCGTCATGATGATCCGATCTGGGCATCGATCTTTCCCCCCAACGGTTTCAACTGCCGTTGCCGCGTCGTTGCGCTGACCGAGGCGGCAGTCAAACGCCGTGGGCTTCGAATCGTTTCGAGCGAAGGCCGCATGTTCACCGAAACGGTTGAAACCGGCGTGGATAAGCGCACGGGCGAGATTCGTACCGCCGAGGTCACCGGCTTGCGCACCACGGATGCGGCGGGCAAGCCTGTCACGTTCCGAACAGATCCGGGCTTCAATCACGCACCAGGTACTGGCCTGGCCGATATGTTGAAACGTAAACAAGCGGCGGCATAGGAGCGTTGAGATGATTACTGTCGAGCTGGACCACGAACGTTTGCAGCAGGCATTGCGCCGAGTCGAATGGGCGGTGGGCGATGTTGCACCGCTGATGCGTAGCATCGCTGCCGAGATGCTCAGTCAGACCGAGGAGAACTTTGCCGAGGAAGGTCGGCCCGATTGGGCGGATCTTTCAGACACCACCACAGAGCGCCGGGCAAAAAAAGGTAACTGGCCGGGCCAGATACTACAGGTCAGTGCTGCTGGGCTTGCGGCATCCATCAGCAGCAGTTCCGATGACAGTAGCGCCCTGGTAGGCAGCAACAAACCTTATGCCCCCATGATGCACTACGGCGGCGACAAGTCGGACTTCCCGCATCTGTGGGGGGACATCCCAGGCCGTCCATTCCTGCCGATGGACACCGAGGGCCAGCTGCAGCCCGAAGCGGAAGAGTCGATCCTGGAATTGGCGATGCATCACATCGAAAAAGCCGCTCGCCTGTAACGCCCTCAGAGGCGCCTGGGCAGCAATGCGGCTGCGGTTCATCGCACTATAGGGGTAAACAACGTTGTAAACGCTTTATAAAGCCGACCCGCCTTACTCTTTGCCAGCGGCGCGGGTGCTGAATGCATAGCCGCCGTTCTGGCCCTCGTCTGAAACTCTTTAAACTCGATTAAAAGCCTTGAGCCGGTCACACGCTCAATCTGTGCGCATCACCTTCAACGGCAGCGTACAGCCCCATGAAACCCATTCACATCTTCAAGTCAGGTCAGCACACCGCAATGGGCGGCGGAAGTTTCGACTTCAGCGAGTCGGACCTCGCCGCCACGGTGAAAGCCTACGACCCGACGCTGCATGAAGCCCCACTGGTTATCGGTCATCCAAAACATGACGCCCCGGCTGGCGGTTGGGTCAAGTCCTTATCTCTCGCAGGTCACGGCTTAGTCGCCGAGCCCCAGCAGGTGGATGCCGATTTTGCCGAGCTAGTTGCCCAGGGCAAATTCAAAAAAATCTCCGCGTCCTTCTACCAGCCCGACGCCGCCAACAATCCAGTTCCTGGCGTGTACTACCTAAGGCATGTCGGTTTTCTCGGCGCTCAGCCGCCAGCCGTTAAAGGTCTGCGCCCCGTCGACCTGGCAGAAGGCGAAGAAGGCGTCCTTGAATTTGGCGATTTGGGCGACAGCGTCTCCGCAGGCATTTTTCGCAAATTGCGCGAGTGGCTGATCAGCCAGTTTGGGCAAGCCGTGGCCGACCAGGTCGTGCCCAACTGGGAAGTTGAAACCCTTCTGGCTGATTCGCTCCGCGAGGACGGGCCAGCCGCATTCAGCGATCCCGCGCCCAAACCAACCATCGAGGCAACCACTGTGACTGAAGACGAAAAAAACGCCATTACCACTGAGAACGCCCAGCTAAAAGCCAGGCTTGCCAAACGCGAAAAGGCAGATATCGAAGCGGCACAAACCGCCTTGCATGCGAAAAACGTCGAGTACGCCGAGCAACTGGTCGCGGCGGGCATGAAGCCCGTTCATGTACCCGCCATCGTCGCCGCACTGGATTACGCCGAAGGCGGTGGAAAACCACTGGAGTTCGGTGAAGACGACGAGCGCGAGCCCTTGGTCGATGGCTTGAAGAAGGTGTTCAACACTCTGACCGGCTCGGTCAGCTTCAGCGAGCAGGCATCCAAGGAGCGGGCTGGCAAGACCACTAAACAATCCGAAAACCCACTGCTGGCTGACGCTGAAGCCCGCACTCAAAAATAGGAGGCCGTATGGCCAGTTTTACTCAGCCCAAGACTTTGGGTGACCTGTTGCTGGTGGAGGTCGCGCCAGGCTGGACCAAAGAGAAAGGCACCCTGTTGGCGGGTACTAAATATCTGCTGGGCCAAGTGGTAGCGAAGGTATCTGGCAAGTACCAGGTGCTTGATTTGGCTGGAACCGGTGCGGCTAAAAAATCCATCGCTGTATTGGGGGAAGCCGTGGACGCCACTGAAGGCGACCGCCCCGGTGTGTTGCTCGCTCGCGGCGCCGTTGTCGACCTGAACGAACTGGTGTGGCCCGCGGGCATCACCGAAGCCCAAAAAGCGACCGCCCTGGACGAACTCAATGCCCTTGGCATTGTTGCCCGTGCGGCCCTCTGATTAGGAGTACTCCATGAATTTGCAAGACATGTTCAGCATTGCCAACCTGACGGCAGCCGTAAACAAGCTCCCGGCGATTCCAGGCAAGGTCGGCGCGATGGGGCTGTTTGACGAAAAAGGTGTCACCAGCACCAGCGTGGTTATCGACGAGCGCGAGGGGCGTCTGGTCCTAGTGCCCAACACATCGCGCAATGACGACCCCGCCCCCATCAAAGGGGGTAAGCGCAAACGTCGCAGCTTTGAGACCTTGCATTTGCCTCTCTCTCGGCCCCTGTTACCGAGCCAGATCCAAGGCATTGCGGCATTTGGTCAGGAAAGCACGGCGGCGCCGGTGGCCACTGTGATCAACGACAACCTGCAAGAGTTGAAAAACAGCATCGAAGCCACTCGCGAATTCCAACGTGTTGGTGCCCTGCGCGGCAAGCTGCTCGACTCTGATGGCTCCATCATGTTCGATCTCTATAAAGAGTTCGAAGTGCAGCAAAAGAAAATCAACGTCGCCTTGGGTAACAAGGAGACCAACGTGCGCAAGGCCTGCCTGGACGCCAAACGTTATTCCGAGTCCAAGCTCGGCGGCGTGATGGTCGCGGGGTTTCGCTCTCTGTGCGGGCCGGATTGGTTTGATGCCTTCATCGATCATGAAAGCGTGAAGAAAGCCTTCGCTAATTATCAAGAGGCACAGGATCGTCTCGGTGGCGACGTGCGTTCTGGCTTTACCTTCGGCGGTATTGAGTTTATCGAATACGACGTAACCGTCAGTGGTCAGCGCTTTATCCCTCTGGATGTTGCCCAGGTCTTCCCAGTCGCCAAGGGCGTGTTCCGTATGTTCAACGCACCGGCTAACTACAACGAGACCGTCAATACCCTGGGCCAACCGTTCTACAGCAAGGCAGAGCCACGCAAGCTGGGCAAGGGCTGGGACTTGGAAGTCCAGGGCAATCCATTAGCCATGTGCTTGTTCCCCGAAGCCCTGGTCGAACTGAAGATAGGTTGACCCATGCGCTACAGCACCCGCGCCGATATCGGCAACGCCATCCCCGAAATAACGTTGATCCAGCTTTCTAATGATGACCCGGCTGCAGAGCAGCCGAACGAAAACGTCATTGGTGACAGCGTGCGTCAGGCTGAGGAGTTGGTGGATGGTTACCTGCGCGGGCGTTACAACCTGCCGCTGGACCCGGTGCCCACCGTGTTGCGCGATGCAGTGGTGTACCTGGCGCGGCACTGGCTCTATCAGCGCCGTCCGGAGGGCTCGATGCCGGACCCGGTCAAGGACAGCCGCAAGGACACCATCAAGTTGCTGGAAAGCATCCGCGATGGTGTGGTCACCCTGGGCATGCCAACCGGCCAGGCGGCACCAGAGCCTGGTGAAATCAAGGTTCGTGCACGCCGCTCGCAATTTTCGGCTGATCAATGGGAGCGCTACTGATGAGCCAACCCAGGCCCAAGACACAAACCGAGCAGTTGCTGGACGCCTTTATAGCTCGGTTAAAAGAGGAATTTGGCCGGGAGCTGGCCGTTGAGCTGTTTCCTGAAAAGCCTTCGATATACCGACTCAACCATGCGGTGGGCGCCATTCTGGTGGCTTACGGCAAGTCAACGTTTGGTGCATCAGAGGCTACTGAGGCGGTATTCCAGGCCCGCAGCATGAGCTTTCAACTGACCTTGGTGTTTCGCCAGCTTCACGGTTCAAACGGCGCGATCAGCTTTCTGGATCGGATTCGGGAGTGCCTGACGGGCTGGAGACCGCCGCATTGCGATATGGCCTGCAGGCCATCTGCCGAATATTACATCGGCGAGGTGCAGGGGCTTTGGCAGTACGGGGTGACCATCTCTACACGCGCCACACAGCTACAACTCATGGGGCCCGAAGACGGCCCGCTATTGAAAGAGATCCGCTTTGAGGAACACCCATGAAACTGACCCGATACCTCTACACCGGCCCGCAGAGTTGCGCCTCGCTACGTGTGGGTGAAGAGCGCGAGCTGCTCGATGTGCAACTTCTGCCTGGAGGTGACGTCGAGCTTCCGGCTGATCACGAATACACCGTGGTGCTGCTGGCATTGAAGCACCTGGTGCTTTTGCCCGAGACGTCCGTAGTTCCCACTCCACCGGCTGAGCCTGTAGCAGTCGTCGAGAAGAAAGGAGCCAAACAAAATGGCAGCTAACTATTTGCATGGCATCGAGACCATCGAAGTCGAACGCGGCCCTCGGGCTATCCGTGTGGTCAAGTCAGCGGTCATTGCGTTGGTCGGTACCGCGCCTATTGGACCGGTCAACGAGCTGACACTGTCGCAAACCGAAGTGGACGACGCCAAGTTCGGCCCAGATCTGGAAGGTTTCAGCATCGCTGAGGCACTGGCTGGCATTCATGCCTTCGGCGCAGGTACCGTGCTGGTGGTCAACGTGCTGGACCCGGCAGTCCACCGCAGCAATATCGTCGGGCAGGCTCGCCAGTTCGGCGACAACGATCTGCTGCAGCTGCAGCACGGTGCTTTGCAAGTCCTTGCGTTGAAGTCGGAGGACGGTACCAACACTTATGTAGCGGACACCGACTATTCAGTGAACCTGCTGACTGGCCGCGTCACACGCAAGCCTTCGGGGTCTATTCCTGCCGCCGCCAAGGTAAAGGCGGACTACACCCATACGGACCCGAGCAAGGTCACTCCCGCCGATATCATCGGTTCTGTTACACAGGCTGGTCGCCGCACGGGTCTGAAGGCGTTCCCGGATAGCTACAACCTGTTTGGGTTCTTTCCCAAGGTCTTCATTGCGCCAGGCTTTAGCACCTTGAACAGCGTGAGTGTCGAACTGATTGCGTCGGCGACCCAGTTGAGCGGCGTTGCTTACATCGACGCCCCCATCGGCGCAACAGTGCAGCAGGTGATTGCTGGCCGGGGCCCACTCGGCACCATCAACTTCAACACCAGCAGTGACCGGGTACGTCTGTGCTACCCACATGTGAAGATCTACGACGCACGCACCAACGGGGAGCGCCTGCAGCCGCTGTCGGTCCGTGCGGCGGGCCTGCGGGCTAAGGTCGATAACGACAGTGGCTACTGGTGGTCCAGCTCCAACCAGGAACTAGTGGGCGTCATCGGCCTGGAGCGGCCATTGACGGCGCGGGTCGATGATCCTAACAGCGAGGTCAACCTGCTCAACGAAAACGGTATCACCACCGTGTTCAATTCGTTCGGCACGGGCTTGCGTCTGTGGGGCAACCGGACAGCCGCCTGGCCGACCGTGACCCACATGCGCAATTTCGAGAACGTACGCCGGACCAAGGACGTGGTGGACGAATCGATCCGTTACAGCTCGCTGCAGTTCGTTGATATGCCAATCACCAACTCGCTGATCGACAGCATCACGGAAAGCGTGAACCAGTTCCTGCGCAAGTTGATTGGCGACCAGGCGCTGCTCGGTGGTGAGTGCTGGTATGACCCCGCGCGCAATCCGCAGACCGAGATCGAGGCGGGCCATTTGCTGTTCAGCTACAAACTGACGGTGCCTCTGCCATTTGAACGTGGCACCTTTGAAACCGAAATCACCGGGGAATACCTGGTCAACCTGGGAGCCGCATAAATGGCCGGTTTTAGCGCACATCGGATCGCCAACGCGTCGGTCTACCTGGACGGCAATAGTTTCTTTGGTCGCTGCGAGGAGATTGATCTTGGCTCTGTGAAAACAGTGATGTCGGATTTCCAAGGGCTGGGCTTGGTAGGTCTTATAGAACTGCCAGATGGCATCGACAAACTGGAAGGCAAGATCGTTTGGAACAGCCTCTATTATGACGCAGCTAAGAAGCTAGCTACTCCGATGAAGAGCGTGCAGTTGCAATGCCGTTCAAGCGTTCAGGTGGTCAACAGCTCGGGCTTGGTCGACGAGATCCCTCTGGTCACCATGATGACGGTGACCTTCAAGGAATACGCCCTGGGCAACTACAAACCGCGTGATCCAAGCAAGTTCGAATCGCCATTTTCTGCCACGTACGTACGGCAGATACTTAATGGCGAAGAGATCATGCTGCTCGACTATCTGTCCAATATCTTCAAGGTTGGCGGTGTAGATCAGTTGTCCAAATACCGTAAAAATATTGGACAAGCTTGAGTTAGCTTCCGGCTAGCTCACTTGCCGTTGTGACAGCGAGTGCAACACCTCGTTTCAGTACACTGGTTGTTAGCTCTCTAATCTGATCAGCAAAGCCGCCTTTAGTGGCTGCAATGAGCTGCTGCCCTAGCGTTTCGGAGTTCTCAAGGATTTTGGGTGTAGCCTTGAGAACCTCCAGTCCTTTCGCGGTAAGGGTTACGTCGATGAACCCAGTAGACCCTGATATAAGAATGTCTATATAACCGGCCTTGGCTAACCATTTTGTGGCATGTACGAAGAAATCCACGGTTTCACGTTCAGTCTCAGTCAAGTCCTGGACACCACCGTACCCTTCCTCAGTTACCGGATCGGATACCCTTTTTCGCATCATGACGCCTGCAATCTCAGGTTCAAGGTGGGTTGGAACTGGAAAGTGCTGATAAAGATGAGCAAAAATCTTCCCGGTTATTTCGTCAAACCGCTCTATATTCGACTCTGACATTTTCGGCCTCGGCTACTTCTTTTTAGAAAGACTAGTGATGTAAGACCGTATATGCGGCCGCGCTGCCGCTATCGGTTCCAGCCCTCGTAGCTCTGTGGTTCGTTGATCCCCATTGGGGAGAAAAACGGTCAGCGTGTCTCCCTCCACTATGAAGGTTGCCGTGCATTCAATGCCGTTATGCTCAAGCGTGATTTCTTCTTCCATTTTGACCTCCCAGTCTGCTCATCAAAAATTTTCTCTTTAAACTCGATTAAAAGCCAGCGCTCCGACCAGACGCGATACTCCAGGCTCTCATAGAGCAACCGATCACTCGATCAACCTGGAGTATCAAACGTGGCCGACCAAGTCAGTTTCACCCTCAAGTTCCCCTTCAAGTCAGGCACAGGTGACCAGCTCAAATCCCTGCCTATCAAACGTCTCAAGCGCAAAGACATCAGCGCAGCCCAGGCAGTAGCCAAGGACGAAGGCGCCATGGAAGACATGCTATGCGCCAAGATGCTCGGCATCACCCTGGAAGACCTGCTGGAATTTGATATTGCTGACTCTAAGTCAGCCACTGAGGTGTTGCGGGAAATGTCCCATGGACGAGACCTTGCTGCATTCCTGGGACGAAGCGCTGCTACTGGTACTGAGGATGCAGCCGTCTGAAATCGACGAGCTGGAGATGGAACGGTACTGGTTTTGGGTTGATGTATGTCAGCGAGAGATTAACCGCCGGATCGAATTTTCCGAGCAGATGAACCGCTGATCAAAGTCACCAAGCCAACTACCACTCCCGCTAGCAATGCGCCGCCTGCTGCGATAGGGGCGGCTACCAGCGCCAGCAACGGCAGGCCCAGGCAGAACGTCAGCACCGCAGCCCACAATGGCAGGTTTGCCAGGCATAGCCAGGCAAGCCAGATCACACCGACGCCGATGACCAGTGCATATAGGGTGTTGGCGGTGAGCAGAGCGGCTTTTTCAAACATGCTTGCAGCGTAGCAAATTATGGCTAATGAAGTCCTGGTCGGATTAAAGATCGGCGCCGTGGTATCCGGTAGCCTGCATGCCGCGTTTGGCTCGGCGAAGTCGACCGTGCAGCAGTTGGGCCGCGCTACCGATGGCTTGACTACCAAGCAGAAGCTGATGGGGACGGAGCTGGCGGCTTCTATTGCCCGAGGCGGTACCGGCGTTGAACGCCTGCGCCGTCAGTACGACCAGGTCGGTCGTACCATTGAACAGCTCAAGACCAAGCAAGAACGCCTCAATATCAGCATTGCCCGTGGTGAAACGCTGAAAAACAAGCGTGGGGATCTGCGTGGGCAAGCGGTGGAAACCATCGGTACTGGTGTGGCCCTGGGCGCGCCAGTGGTGCAGTCGGTGCGCACGGCCATCGAATTCCAGGACCAAACCCGTGACATTGCCATTACGGGCGGCTTCGACGAAGCAGAAGAAAAACGCCTAAGTGACGTTATGCGTGGTGCTGCCCTGAGGTGGAACCAGACTCAAACCGAAGTGGCCAAGGGAACTGGTGTCTTGATTGCAGGGGGGATTTCAAGCGCAAAGGAACTTGCGGCATATGCTCCTGTAATGGCAAAGGCTGCTACCGCCACAAGAGCCAGCATGGACGATCTTGGTTCTGTTGCTATCGCCCTGAACGACAACCTGGGTATCGGGGCTGCTGGCCTGGAACGCTCAATGAACATGCTGGCGTTTGCCGGTAAAAGTGGTCAGTTCGAACTAGCCGACATGGCCAAATGGTTACCACAGTTAACCCCACAGTTTGCTGCATTGGGGGTTACAGGCGAACGGGCAGTTGCTGAAATCGGCGCCTCCCTGCAAATAGCTCGTCGAGGAGCGGGTACCAATGATGAGGCCGCCAACAATTTTAAAAACTTTCTTTCTAAGATTACTGCACCCGACTCGATAAAGGCTTTTGAGAAGGCGGGAATTGACCTTAAAAGCAGCATGAAAAACTTGGTCAACGAAGGTTTTTCACCTGCTGAAGCAATGATCAAGATATTGACTGTACATCTCGGAAAGAAGGCGCCCGCAGCTGCTGCTCAATATGGCAAAGCGCTGGATTTAAATGATGACCAAGAAAAGCAGATTGCGCTTGCTCGATTGGATGAAGCCTACAAATTGGGAGAGCTGTTTGTTGATCAGCAAGTATTGTCGTTTGTTCGTCCCGCACTCGCAAACCAAAAAGACTTAGGCGATATTCAGACTGGTAGTAAAGATGCTGCAGATAAAGGGGTGCTGGACGAGGATTGGAAAAAACGAATGGGCAGCTCTAAGGAGCAGTTGAAGAGTTTAAGGATCAATCTTTCAGACATAGGCATTTCAGTAGGTAATGCGTTGTTGCCAGCCTTGGTAGATGTGACCAAAGCCCTGGTGCCATTGATGGCTTCGTTCTCGACATGGGCCAGTGAAAACCCCACCATCATCAAAGGCGTTGTCGGTCTCGTCGGCGGCCTGCTCGCGGGCAAACTTGCCTTCATCGGCCTGGCCTACGGCGCCAACCTGGTTATGTCGCCATTCGTGGCAATGTCCACCACCATCACTACCGTATCGGCCAAATGGACGTTGTTGCGTGGTATGTGGCAGATGGGCAAGTTTGCCCCTCTGGTCAGCGGCCTGTCCCGTGTTGGCAGGGGTTTGCTCACTGTGGCCAGGTACAGCGGGTTGTTCTTGCGCGGGGTCACTATGGCATTGGGCGCGCCGTTGCTGATGGCGGCCCGAGGTGGGTTGTTCCTGGGCAAAATCCTCGGCGGCACTTTGCTGTTCGGGCTCAAGCTTGCCGGACAGGCAGTCCTCTGGCTGGGCAGAGCCTTACTGATGAACCCCATTGGTTTGTTGATCACAGGCATCGCCCTGGGCGCGTATCTGATCTACCGCTACTGGGAACCCATCAAGGGCTTCTTCAGCGGCTTATGGACAGAGGTCAAGGCGGGCTTCAATGGCGGGCTGTCTGGTATCACCGGATTGATCCTTAACTTTTCACCGCTAGGGCTTTTCTACCGCGCCTTTGCTGGAGTGATGAGCTATTTCGGAGTGGAGCTGCCGGGTAAATTCAGTGAGTTCGGCGGGATGTTGGTGACGGGGCTGATTAGCGGCATCAGCAACATGGCCAGCTCGCTGAAAGACAGCGTGGTGGGCATTGGCTCCTCTGTTAAGGGCTGGTTTACGGAGACCTTGGGCATCCAGTCACCGAGCCGGGTTTTCATGGGGTACGGCGCAAACATCAGCGAAGGCGCGGCAATTGGCATCACGGCGCAATCCGATCTGGTGCGCCGAGCAGACCTGGGCATGGCGGGTCAGTCGAAGGTCGACATGCTGCCGCCCAACCCGGCTGACGTGTCCAGGGCAAGCATGATGGGCGGCTTCACAGGCCCAGGACAAGGCGGTGCACCTGGTGCAACAGGACAGCCCACTTACCATTACTCGCCACAGATCACGGTATCCGGTGGCGCGAACATCCGTGACCAGGTGGTGCAAGGATCACAGGCCGGTTACGCGGACTTTGTGAAGTTCATGGAGCGCTACAGCCACGACAAGCGCCGCCGCAGTTATGGCTCACCCGATGAAGGATTTGCCTGATGTTTGCGATCTTGGGCGATATCGAATTCACCGTTGCAGGTGGTATCAGTGGGCTGGAGCAAAGTGGCTCTGCCGACTGGGCTGAGCATTCTCGTATCCAGGGTAAGCCACTGCTGGAGTGGATTGGCGAAGGCTTGGACACTTGCAACCTGACGGTAGAGCTTCACCCGATGCTGGGTGATCCCGATGAGCGCTTGCGGGCTCTGCGCCAAGCCAAGAGCAAGCACGAGCCGCTCGCGTTCGTCATGGGCAGTGGCGAATACCTGGGTGCCTATGTCATTACCGATATCGGCAACACGATCCGTCGAGCCACCGCTGTCGGTCAGGTTACGGCTGCCACAGTGCAGGTGAGCCTGAAGGAATACACCGGGTCGTTTAATCGTAAGGTTCTACGGCCGGGGCTGCTCGATCCCGCCTTGAGCGGAACAGCTGCAGCGGGCATGGGGTCGCCTGGGCTGATATCAAAACTCACGCCACCCGCCAGCCCCACCCAGTTGGCTATTGGTCACGCTAAAACCGTTGGCAATGTATTGCGGGCGGGGAAAAACCTCTACGACTCCGTCAAAAGCGGCAGTCCGTCGATGATTCTGGGCCAGGTACCGCAGTTGCTGAATATCACTGCGCGGGCTATCGAGCCGCTCCAAGGTTTTAAGCTGGCAGCTGAGCTGCTCGATGACGGCTCCGATCTGTCGCGCCTGAGTGACAACGTGCTGGGCAACGTAATGGGGTCTCGGTCGAGCCTTGATCCGGTTGACCTTGGCAACATCGTCGACCGGTTCAACAGCTCACACGACTCCCTCAACCAGGCGGCGTCCACCTTGAACGGTGCGGGCACTCGCCTGGCGGGCCTGGCGGCACAAGTCCTGACCCGGAGAGCCTGATGTTTATCACCCACATAACAACTGAGGGAGAGCGCTGGGATCAGCTTGCCTGGCGTTACTACGGTGACGCTCACCGCTATTGGCCTATCGTGGAAGCCAACGCCCACGTGCCCATCACTGCGGCTCTTCCGGCCGGCCTGATGCTCGCTATTCCAATGTTAGAACCGGTGGCGTCAACCGAGGATCTTCCCCCATGGATGCGCTGATTCCCGAACAGGTACCCGAGGCGCGCTTTGTGCTGACCTATCAACAACGCAATATCACCCGCGATATCAGCAAGTACCTGTTGTCATTAAGCTACACCGACTTTTTGACCGGGCAGGCAGACAGCCTGGACATCGAACTGGAGGATACCGAGGGCAAGTGGCGGGACGCCTGGTACCCAGGGCATGGCGACACCTTGCAGCTGTCTATTGGCTGGGAGGGTAAGCCAATGAGGCCCGTAGGTAGCTTTGAAATTGATGAGGTGGAGCTGAACTGTCCGCCCTCAACCATCAACATTCGTGCCCTGGGCGCGGGTATTCAGACTGCCTTGCGGACTACTGAACATAAAGCCTACGAGAACACGACCCTGGACGCGGTAGCGAAGCAGATTGCAACGCGCCAGGGGTTGGAACTGATCGGGCGCATCGAACCGATCACACTCGACCGGTTGACTCAGCAAGATTCGGATTTGACGTTTCTGCGCAACCTCGCGGGTGAATACGACTACGCCTTCAAAGTAACCGGAAAGCGCATGGTGTTTCATGCGATCAGTGAGCTGATCAAAGGCGCGCCCGTAGGCAGCCTGGTCCTGCAGGAACTCACCAGCGTCCGGTTGCGTGACCAGATAACCATGGTGCCAAAGGCAATTGAGGTGAAACATAAAGACCCTGTCAAAAAACAGCTGATTTCTTACACCGTCGTCAACGGCGAAACAGTTGCGGTACCCAGCAGTTCCAGTAAGACCACCACCAGCGCTGACACCAAAAAACAACGAAACCGAAGTGTTTCGGTAGAAGTAGCAAAAGCCAAAGCCAAGGGCGACCTTGCCAGGACGAACCGCGAGCGCACAACGGGCAGTTGGACCTGCATGGGACGCCCTAACCTGGTGAGCGGCAACGTGGTCAACCTGGTCGCGGCGGGGAAACTTGGCGGCAAGTACTTGATCACAGCCTCGCACCACCGTGTGAGCCGTTCCGGCTACACCGTGGATCAAGAGGTCTGCCGCGTCTCGGCGCCGTCGATCAGCTTAATGTCGGCCAACACCCAGCCCGACCTGGCATTGTCGACCTCGGGCATGTCGCACGAAGTGGTGGCGTAATGGGCGTTGAACTGGAATACGGTGAGGTCAGCGCTGTGGATTACCCTGGTTGTCGCATCCGCGTGCGACTGGATGACCGTGACGGCGTAGAAAGTTACTGGCTCAACGTGCCTCAGCGTAATACGCAGGGCACAAAGCGCCGTCCGCTCATGCCCGAACTGGGCGAACAAGTGGCGGTTCTGCTCGATGCCGATGGCGTGGGCGGCGTGTACCTGGGCGGGATTTACTCGACTGCCGAACCGCCGCCTGTCATAGACGAGGATACTGACTATGTGCGCTTTAGCGATGGAACGGTCTCGACTTACAACCGCGTGTCCGGGGTCATGACGCTGGACTGTGTTGGAGCATTGCTTGTGAAGTGCGGCAGAAACATCATGGTTGAGGCCAATGAGCCAGTAACAGTTAAGGCTCCCTCTGCAGTATTGGACGTCCCGCAGGTGACCCTCAATGGAAACCTGCAGGTGAATGGAAATATCAATGCGACGGGAAAAATCATCGATGCTGCCGGAAACTCAAGTAACCATAGTCATTGATCTAAAGTAGGACAGCGATTTTTGCACCTTTAATAAACTCACCACGGATTGTGTTCCCGTATACCGTCAACTCCTTTGGTCCAATATCGACCCCAGTGCTCTTCAGTCGATAGGTCACCTCCACAGCTGTGATGGGGGTCGAGATCTCAAACAAAGCATCAGGCGCCTCTGGATATTGCTTAAGTAGTGCCTCCTCGCTCTTAAGCTCCAAGAATTTCACGGAGACCGCGTCGCCATTGGGATACTTAACTGAGACAGCTTTGCCGGATGGTGGACATTCAACATCCTCTTGGTTGCCATGAACGGTCCAGAAGTTTTCTTCCATCGAGAACCTTGGTTCACCATTAATGGTCGCCTCTGCGACATTTAGAAGAAGATATCCATCATCATCACGACTAAGCCAAATTACGGGACCATGCTTATGGCTTACAGCCACGTAGGTTTCCAGGAGGAAGCTTCCACCTATGACCATTAACAACTCATTTCTCATCCAGTTAAAACGTCCTTTGACTTGTTCAGCTTCATCCTTCGCTTGCTTCATTTGCCTAAGCTGTTCAATGGTAAAAGCACCTGCGTCTGCTTGTGCGTGGTGCTGAACACACAGAGCTATCATTCCCTCCGGGTTGTGGTGATTCTCTACGTGCCAAGGCGGGTCAAAATGATGCCACTCAAGGTAAGGGCTACCGCAGCCCTTTACAGGGCAGCCGAAACCAACCTCCTTTCTTAACTGCCTGAGTACCGCTACTTTTGGTTTTCTATTCATTTCAGCTCCTAATTGCCTAAGCACGGTCTTCTTTAAACTAGGTTAAAAGCCAAGCGTAGATGGTTTCTCCATCATTGGCACATGACGACTCCCCTTGCTTATACCAGCATCACCGCCGCCCACTGGCAGCCCGCCCTCGGTACACCCGGAGGGGTGGTTGAGGGCCTAAGGGACATTGACCAGGCTATTCGAATTATCCTGACCACGCCCAAGGGCAGCGATGCCCACAGGCCCGACTTCGGCAGCGACCTACATCTGTATATCGACTGGCCCACCAACCGGGTCACCCCGCACTTGGTGCGCGAATCGGTTGACGCCATTCGTCGCTGGGAAACCCGCGTTTCCGTTGTCCAGGTGCAAGTCAGTATCGACGACGAACACGTCATTGTGCGCGTGCAATGGCGTGTAGCCGATGGCGTCCCTCAACTGACCGAGGTGCCGTATGCGCGAGCTGCCTAAGCCTGAATTCGTCAAGATCGATCCTGCGGCCACGGAGGCCGAGATTATTGCCAGCTACGAGAAAGAGTCCGGCAAGTCGTTGTACCCCGCGCAGATCGAGCGTTTATTCCTCAACCAGGTAGCTTATTCAGAAACACGAATCAAGGCTGCGATCCAGAACGCTGGTGAGAAGCTCCTGGTGCGATACAGCAGCGGGCCGATCCTTGACTACCTGGGCGACCTAGTTGGTACGCCACGCTTGTTATCCGTTGGTGCGGTTTGCACCGTCCAGTTCGATATCGTCGGTGGGCAACCGCAGGACCGTTTGATTCCCGCCAATACACGCGTAACCACTCAAAATGGCGCCGTGGCGTTTCTTACCCGTCAGGAGGCGGTCTTGAAGGCGGGAGCGCTTACTGTGCAGGTGCGGGCTGTCTGCGAGACCCCCGGTGTTATCGGCAACGGTTGGGCTATCGGTCAAATCAATACATTGGTCGGTGAGGGGTTTGCTGGGTTGTCGGCCAGTAATATCACCGTACCTGTCGACGGCGCAGAAGACGAGGTCGATCCTCATTATATAGAACGGATCATTCTTGCCCCCGAGGCTTACACCACAGCAGGCAGTGAGGGCGCCTACCGGTATCACGCGCTATCGGTCCACCAGTCCATCATTGACGTGGCCGTGCGCGGTCCCGAGGACGGATTGCCAGATGGCGAGGTGGCTATTCATCCGCTCACTGAAACAGGTATGCCTACGGCGAACCTCCTGGAGCAGATCGAGCGTTACCTGACCGGCCAGAAACTACGCCCTCTGTGTGACACAGTGCGAGCGCAGATGCCGGAGCATATCGACTGGCGTATCAAGTCGCACATCACCCTGTACGCCTGGGCCGAAAGAGAGCCCACCCTGGCTGCAGTACGCAAGGCCGCCGAGAACTATGCCCAGGAACTGCGCGCCAAGCTCGGCCTCGATATCGTGCCCGAGCAGCTCAACGCCCGACTGCAGGTCTCGGGCGTGTACCGCTCAGTCCTGGAGCTACCGGCTGTACCCCTAGCACTAGAGCGACACAGCTGGGCTGATTGCTCTGACATCGACATCCTCTATGCGGGGGTGGCTGATGGCTGAGTTGACCCTGCCGCCAGCGCTGGCGGGTGACGAACGCTTTGCACGCCTGTGCAAGTTGCTTGAAGAACGGCATGCCGGCATTGATTTGACGCCGATGCTGGTCTATCTCCTCGACCTGGTGAAAGCGCCTCTGCTGCCCGTGCTGGCCGATCAGTTCAGCCTGCTCGATGAGGCCGCTTGGTTGTTGGCCGAGTCCGAAGACGCCCGCAGGAACCTACTCAAAAACGCAGTAGAACTGCACAGGTACAAGGGCACGCCCTGGGCGATCCGGGAAATTATTCGTCTGTTGGGCTTCGGCGAAGTCCAACTGCAGGAGGGCCTCGGCGGTCGCACCTATGACGGCAGCATCAACTTCAACGGGCTTTACGTATACGGCGCTCCCCGCGCCTGGGCGGCGTATCGCGTGACCTTCGCCGAGCCCCTTACCAACGACCAGGCGGCGCTGATCCGCCGCATGTTGTCCACCATCGCGCCTAAGCGGTGCCGCCTTGCCTCACTTGAGTATCAAGCCGTGGCAATCCGATACAACGGCACCGCTCGCTATGACGGGCTGTATAACCATGGGAGCAGTATTTGATGGCCACCTTGCCTGAAACAGAAGATTACGCAGCCGGGACTTACCAAATTGAAACGTCCGATAGGGTGCTCGGTGGCCCTGGTGGCATTGCTAACAAACAAGCTGAGCAGCTAGGTAATCGAACTGCGTGGCTGAAAGCAGCTATCGCAAAAATCGTCAACGGGAAAACTGCCGTCGGTATGGCTACCCAGCTAGTGACAGCTCGCGTGTTGAGGTTTAAGGGAGCGGCCAGTGGCAGCGGTAACTTCGATGGAAGCGCGGATACGGAAATAGCGTTAACCCTAGCTGACTCAGGCGTCTCGGCGGGTAGCTACACAAAAATCACATTGAACGCGAAAGGTGTAGCTACCGCAGGTGAAAACCCTCGAACCTTAGAAGGCTACGGAATCACCAACGCTATCGCGGTAGGCCAGCATGGATTAGGCGCATACACCGTTCCTCAATCAGCCATAGATCGTAAGGATCTCCCCGGTGGTTTTTACGCAACACAATCGCAATGGTCATCATTGGGACAGTATTTAAGCGTGCTGAACCTGCCATCGTGGGCGGAGGGCTATCAGGCGCAGCTAGGAATCCAACAGGGAGGGGCAAATGTACGTGCCTTTTTGAGGTCGGTCACAAATGATGGTCAATGGACACCCTCGGCAGAACTGTGGACCAGTGCAAACTTTGATCCTGCGCTCAAAGCCAACAAGTCTGACACCATCGCTGGGTACGGAATCAAAGACGCATACACTATTGCTCAGGTCAATGCATCACTGGCGCAACGAGCGCCTCTGAATAGCCCCACATTTACTGGACAAGTGAAAGTACCAACTCCAGCCATTGAAGACAGATCTGCGTTGGCTGCGAACACAGAATTCGTTGTCGCTTCAATTTCAAAAGCGATCGCTGGCTTGCTCGACTCTGCACCAGGTGCGCTCGATACTCTCAAAGAGTTGGCCACTGCTCTGGGTAACGACCCGAACTTTGCGGCAACTGTCACCAATGAGTTAGCAAAAAAAGCTCCTAAAGCGACGTCGCTGGACGGGTACGGCATTACCGACGCTATTGCGAAAGGTCAATACGGATTGGGCGCTACGCTGATCCCGGCAGGCGCTATTGACTATAAAGATCTGCCGGGGGGGTTCTACTCGATTGAGAATCAGTGGTCATCGTTCGGTAGCTTCCTGAGTGTTCTGAATCTCCCCTCATGGGCTAAGGGGTTCCCCGCACAGTTGGGCATCCAGGTAGGGGGCGCCCAGGCCAAGGTTTTTGTCAGAGCTGCCGGAAATGATGGTCAATGGACGCAACCCTCTGAGCTATGGACCAGTGCTAATTTCAACCCAGGAACGAAGCTAGATAACGCAGGGATCGTTATGAGCTTGGGTACGAATGGCTTCCTTGCTTTTCCATTCTCACTTGGACGGTTGATCATTCAATGGGGGACCGTGGCTGCGCAGTCGCAAACAGCGCATTCAGTCACCTTTCCTCAAGCATATAACAGTGCCTGCTTTGGTGTGATTACCTCCGTGAACAACAGCGCAGGCTCCAACAATGGAGATTCGGGCTATCAGGTCATATCCAAAACTAATCAGAACTTTACTGCGTTCAGGCAGGACTACAACACCATAAGTCCAGGTGGTGATAGCGGCTATACATGGTTTTCATTCGGCGTATAGAAGGGGCAGGCAATGAGCAAACTATTCAGCAAGTCAACCATGGGCCTCTACGATTCAGAGCTTACAACTTCGCTACCGAATGATGCCGTTGAGATATCCAGCGAGCTATTTCTTCGTCTCATTGAAGGGCCGAGTCAAGGGCTACAGCTTTCCGTCGACACCGATGGACTGCCCTGCCTGGTAGAGGTCAAGCCCAGTCATGAGGAAGTATCGGTTCTTGAACGTAAGTGGCGTGACGCGGCAATGGATCAGACTGATTGGTTAGTCGCACGTCACCGTGATGAGCGGGATATCGGTGGCATGACAACTTTGGAAGATCAACAGTTTTCGCAACTGCTCGCATATCGACAGGAGTTGAGGCTATGGCCTGATACGGCTGATTTCCCAGACATACAAAAAAGGCCGAAAAGCCCTTTATGGCTCGTCGACCTTAATCCCATTCAGCAGTAGAAAAGAGGGCTGTCAGCTCAGATGTAAGCGCATCCAAGCTGACCGCCAACCAGCAGACCTATCCTGCAAGCCAGCCAAGGCCCTCCCGCTCACGTGAGCGATTGGGAGCCTACCAGAAGCGCAAAAGGTTTGCAGATGATGCAAGAAATACGTTGCGGCCACTGTGGCCGAAAGCTAGCCGCTGTATGTGGTTTCACTGAATTACAGATCAAGTGCCCGCGCTGCCGGACGCTTAATCATTTGAAGGCCGAGAGCCTCCTGACATCGCCAACGAGCGCCCCAAGCCTTCAGGAGGCAATATGTCCGCGCAACCGATCATCCCCTGGATAGGCGGCAAACGCCGTCTCGCCGACCGTATCTTCACGCTGTTCCCGGCTCACAGCTGTTACGTGGAGCCTTTTGCCGGAGGCGCCGCCCTGTTCTTTTTAAGACCGGTACCGGCAGAGGTGGAGGTATTGAATGACGTCAATGGCGATTTGATCAACTTGTATCGGGTGGTACAGAATCATTTGGAAGAGTTCGTCAGGCAGTTCAAATGGGCTTTGTCGAGTCGCCAAGTGTTCAAATGGTTGCAGATGACAAGGCCAGAGACGCTCACCGACATCCAGCGGGCCGCCAGGTTTTACTACCTGCAGCAATCCGCCTTCGGCGGACGCGTTGATGGGCAAACGTATGGAACCGCTACCACCACACCCCCAGGACTAAACCTACTGCGCTTGGAAGAGACGCTATCAGCAGCGCACCTCCGGCTGAGCAGCACCTATATAGAGCACTTGGGGTGGCAAGAGGTAATGACGAAGTACGACCGTGAACACACACTGTTTTACTGTGACCCGCCGTACTGGGAGACTGAAGGCTACGGAGTTCCGTTTGGGCTAGAGCAGTACGAAGCGATGGCCACACTCTTAAGCAAAATTAAGGGCAAGGCTATCGTTAGCCTGAATGACCACCCGGACATCCGTAGGATATTCGCTGGATTTCACATAGAAACCACTGACATCAAATACACCGTCGGCGGTGGTAAAGGGAGTGATGCAAAGGAGGTGTTGATCTTCAGTTGGGACATTCAGGCCGAACCTGCCGGTCTGTTTTGATATTCTGTTGCAACAGCTGCAAAAGAATCTGAAGCCATTTATCTCAGATTAGAGCGCGAGTTTTTCGCGCTCGGCATCACTCAGTCTGATCCAACATCCTGGTCGGCCCTGAGGCCGCCATCGGGAGCAAGCCCCCTCCCACATTTTGCTGTATTTGCAATCAAGCACCGTGGCTTAGGGCAGCGTCACCTCGCGACGCTGCCACTCGTCCACCACATCACCCATAGTCTTGGGGACGCCATTGAGAATCCACGCCATAAAGGGGCGGTTGAACTTGAACGTCGGCCCGCACTGTTCACGCATGAAACGGCGCACGTTCTGAGTGTTTTTATAGCCCGGGGTCACCGGTGTCCCACGGGTGAGAGGGTCGCTGTGCCAGTCAAAAGCCATTTTTACCTCGGCTATGGGGTGCTGGTTACCACTCTAACCTCGCATCATCTCAGCCCATTTCAAAATTTCACTTTCCTTCCCTGCCGAAATTATTGCATGGTTGTACGACGACATACCTCGTCGTATCCACCCAACAAAAACAAGGAACACCCATGCCCAACCTCAAAGTGCTGATCGGCTTCCTGTGCCTGTTTTCCGGCTACGTCGCCGCCGCCCCTGCTGAAAAGGAAGTGGCCCAGGCAGTCGACCAACTGACCCAAGCCATGTTGCACCTGGACGTCAAGCAACTGCACGCGCTGACATCCGACACGCTCACCTACGGCCACTCCAGCGGCAAAGTGCAGAACAAGGCGCAATTTATCGCCGACCTGCAAACCCACACCAGCGCCTTCAAGACTCTGGAAATGCAGAACCAGGCCATCACCCTTAATGGCGATACCGCCCTGGTGCGCAACCACTTCCATGCCTTGGCGGTGAACAGTGGTGTGGACACGCCAACCGATATCGACAACTTCCAGGTCTGGCAGAAGCAACACGGCAAGTGGTTGCTGATCGGGCGCCAGGCTTACAAATACTGAGCACAGCTCACCACGCCACCACTTTGCGTATCGTCTCCAGGGCCCTACGCAACTGCGCCACCGGCACCGACCCCAAGGCCACGCGCAGTGCGTGGGGCACCTGGGCAGAGACTGCGAACGGTTCGGCGGTGGACACGCAAATGCCTTCGCGCTGCAAGGTCATGGCGACTTGATCGGCGCGAGCCTCTTCTGCCAAAGGCAGCCACAGAAAATACGATGACGGATGGCTGACATACCGCACGCCCGTCAGCACTTGGGCTGCCAGTGCCTGGCGGGCTTGGGCATCCGCGCGTTTTTGCGCCTCCAGTTGCGCCACCGTACCGTCTTCGAGCCAGGCCACTGCAATCGCACTCATCACGCCTGGCACGCTCCAAGTGGTGGCCATGATCGTACGTTCCAACCTGCTCACCCAAGCTGAAGGCGCCGCGATAAACCCTATGCGCAAACCGGCGGCGACATTCTTGGACAGCCCACCCACATACACCGTGCGCTCCGGGGCCAGTGCCGCCAACGGCGCAGGTGCATCTTCGGCGAGAAACGCATAGGCGCCATCCTCGACGATCATCAGGTTGTACTGCCGGGCAATCGCCACCAAACGCTCGCGCTGCTCCAGGCTCAGTACCCAGCCCAGCGGGTTATGCAGGGTTGGCATGCTGTATACCGCACGTACCGGGCGCTGGCGACACAGGCTATGCAGATGGTCCAGGTCCGGGCCGGCCGTAGTCACCGGGATGGCGACGATTTCCAGGTGCAGGGTTTCGGCCAGCGCCTTGAAGCCCGGATAAGTCAGCGCATCCACCGCGATCACATCCCCAGGCTTGAGCAACGTCATCAGGGTCACCGCCAAGCCGTGCTGGGCGCCGCTGACCACCAGTACCTGCTCGGCGGCCACCGTGAGCCCTCGATTCAACAAGTGCCGGGCCATGGCGGCGCGCTCATGCACGCGCCCTGCATGGGGCTGGTAACGCAGCAGTGCCTCCAGATCGCCCGACAACGCCAACTGGCGCAACGCCGTGCGCAACAGCTCGGCCTGCCCAGGCAAGGACGGGTAGTTGAAATTCAAGTCGAGCAGGCCCGGCGCCACCGTCATCTGCCCGCTGCCCTGCCCCGGCGGCAAGGTGATTTCGCGCACGAAGGTACCGCGACCGGTCTCGCCACTGACCAGGCCCATGGCTTCCAACTCGCTGTACACCCGGCTCGCCGTGACCAGTGCCAAGCCATGCTCAGCGGCCAACTGGCGATGAGTAGGCAAGCGCGTGCCGGCAGGCATTCGTCCACTGCGAATGGCCTCGGCGAAGGTATCGACCAGCGATTTGTAGCGCGCACGGGGCATAGAGATGTATCCATGACAATTTTTTGATTGTCCTAATCTTCGACCCTAGGATGAGCCGCACGCAACCCCACTTTCGGACATACCGTCATGGAACGCATCGCCCGCTTCGGCACCCTGGATGTCAGCACTCAGGGTTGGATCAACGGTTTTATCGGCGTGGTGATTTTCAGCGGATCGCTGCCGGCCACGCGCCTGGCGGTCATGGAGTTCGACCCGGTGTTCCTGACCATGATCCGCGCCACCCTCGCCGCCCTGCTGGGGGGCTGCCTGTTGTGGCTATTCAAGCAAAAACGCCCCACCCGTCAGCAATGGGCGCCCTTGGTGATCGTCGCTCTGGGCGTGGTGATCGGCTTCCCACTGCTCACCGCCTTGGCCCTGCAATACGTGACCTCGGCCCACTCCATCGTCTTCATCGGCCTGCTGCCCCTGGCCACGGCGGTATTTGGCGTGCTGCGTGGCGGCGAGCGCCCCAGGCCAGTGTTCTGGTTGTTTTCCATCCTGGGCAGCCTGTTGGTGATGGGTTACGCCTTTGCCCAAGGCTTGAGCGCCGCCCCTGCAGGCGACTTGTTGATGCTGTTGGCGGTGCTGGTCTGCGGCCTGGGTTATGCCGAAGGCGCCAAGCTGTCGCGCAGCCTGGGTGGCTGGCAGGTGATTTGTTGGGCGCTGGTGGTGTCGCTGCCGCTGGTGGCACCGTTGAGCCTGCTGCTGGCGCCTTCGACCCTCAGCGGCATTAGCCTGCCGGCGTGGCTGAGCCTGGGGTACGTGGCGCTGTTCAGCATGTTGATCGGCTTTGTGTTCTGGTACCGCGGCCTGGCCCAGGGCGGCATTGCCGCAGTCGGCCAGTTGCAGCTGCTGCAACCTTTCTTCGGCCTGGCGCTGGCCGCGGGCCTGCTGCATGAGCAGGTCAGCCTGGGCATGATGCTGGTGACGGTCGCGGTGATCGGCTGCGTGGCCGGGGCGAAGAAGTTTGCCCGCTGACGCGTGGCCTGCTAAACAGGGAAGTCGCCTGAACAATAACAAGGACTTTGCATGACCACCGCTTCTCTCCAAGACATCACCGCGCCAGAAGGCATCTGCTACGGCTGCGGCAGCAGCAACCCCCATGGCCTGCATATCAAGAGCCGCTGGGCCGAAGATGGCGTACACGTGGTCGCCGAGCATCAACCCGAAGCCAAATATAGCGGCTGGCCAGACCTGGTCTACGGCGGCCTGATCGCCATGCTGGTGGATTGCCATTCCAACTGGACCGCCATGGCCTACCACTACCGCGCCGAACAGCGCGAACCCGGCAGCCTGCCGCGCATCGACTGCGTCACCGGCAACCTGGGGATCAAATTCATCAAGCCCACACCGATGGGCGTGCCACTGACCCTGCGCGCACGGGTCGAAGGCGACATCGGGCGCAAAAGCCGCGTGGTCTGTGAGGTGTACGCCGGTGACGTGCTCACGGCCATCGGCGATTCAGTTTTCGTACGCGTCGACACCGGGCAATTGGCGGCGGCTGCCCATGGTCGCGAGGTGTGATCCTGGTCTACAGTGATTGCAACCGCTGATCGAGGACTGCACCAATGCCCCGTCTTACCGCCAAGGACTTTGCTCCCGAACTGCTGGAACTCTACGACGGCTACGCCCACGGCAAGATCAACCGCCGCGAGTTTCTCGACCGTGCCGCGCTGTTCACCTTGGGCGGCCTCACCGCCTCGGCGCTGCTGGCAGCCCTGAGCCCCAACTACGCCCTGGCCGAACAGGTCAAATTCACCGATCCGGATATCGTCGCCGACTACATCACCTACCCTTCGCCCAAGGGCAACGGCACGGTGCGCGGCTACCTGGTGCGCCCGTCCAAGGCTGCGGCAAAACTGCCCGCCGTGGTGGTGGTGCATGAAAACCGTGGCCTGAACCCCTATATCGAAGACGTGGCCCGGCGCCTGGCCAAAGCCGGCTTCATTGCCCTGGCACCCGATGGCCTGACGTCCGTGGGCGGCTACCCCGGCAACGATGAAAAAGGCGTGGCGCTGCAACAGACTGTCGACCCGACCAAACTGATGAACGACTTCTTCGCCGCCATCGAATGGCTGATGCACCACGACAGCCGTACCGGCAAAGTCGGCATCACCGGCTTCTGTTACGGCGGCGGCGTGACCAACGCGGCGGCGGTGGCCTACCCGGAACTGGGCGCTGCGGTGTCGTTCTACGGGCGCCAACCCGAGGCCAAAGACGTGCCGCGCATCAAGGCACCGATCATGTTGCATTTCGGGGAACTGGATACGCGGATCAATGAGGGTTGGCCGGCGTATGAGCAGGCGTTGAAAGCTGCGGGCACGACGTATGAGGCTTACATCTACCAAGGCGCCAACCACGGTTTTCACAATGACTCAACGCCGCGGTATGACGAGCCAGCAGCCAACCTGGCCTGGGAGCGCACCCTGGGCTGGTTCCGCAAATACCTCGCCTAGCCGCCCCTCCCACATTCTTATTCAATACACGTCTGCAACCACCCCTTGAACGCAGACATCGCGGGTGTCTCATTGCGTGACTGCAAACGGGTCAACCAATAACTGCCGGTCGTGATCCCCACATCGAACGGCTGGCGGATCACATCGCTTTCCAACTGGCGTGAAAACATCAACGCTGGCGCCAGGGCCACACCGCTGCCTTGCAGGGCGGCCTCCATCATCGCCAGCGACGAGTCGAACACGATACTGCGCGGCACCAGGGTGTCTGCCGGCAACCCGGCAGCCTGCAACCAAAGGCTCCACTCATCGGCACGGTATGAGCGCAGCAAGGTGTGCTTCAACACGTCGGCCGGGCTGTGCAATTGCTCGGCAATCTGCGGCACACACAACACCGTCAGCGGGGCTTCCAGCAAAGGGCAGGCCTCGGTGCCATGCCAGGCGCCTGCGCCAAACCGAATGGCGTAATCCAAGCCCTCGGCAGCGACATCAACGCGGTTGTTGTGGGTGGACAGGCGCAAATCAATAAACGGATAGCGGCTGTGGAAATCCGCCAAACGAGGCAATAGCCAGCCCACGGCAAAGGTGCCGACCGCACCCACTGTCAGCACCTCGCGGTAGTGACCGCCCTCGAACTGGCCCAGGGTGTGGGCAATGCGGTCGAAGGCTTCACGCAACACCGGCAGCAGGGTTTCGCCTTCGCGAGTGAGCATCAGGCCGCGTGGCAGGCGCTTGAACAGCGTGACATTGAGCTGCGCTTCGAGGCTTTTGACTTGATGGCTGACTGCGGCTTGGGTCACGCATAGCTCGATAGCCGCGCGGGTAAAGCTCAAATGGCGCGCCGAGGCTTCAAAAGCGCGCAGGGCATTGAGGGGCAGATGGGAACGCAGCAAGGCTTACCCCAATTTTTCTAATGGCTGGTGCGAGATATCATCGTTTGCTCCGGGTATAAAATCCACCTAGATTTGCCACGCCTGCGCAGGCTCCGATCATCATTGCCACCTTTACATGGAAGCGAATCACCATGAAATATCAGCCAAAGTACCTGGTTTCAGCTTTGCTGCTCGTATCCGGCGGCTGTATGGCCGCCACCGATATACGCCAGGTCGTGGACAGCAACGTCAAACCCTTGATGCAACAGCAAGGCATCCCCGGCCTTGCAGTCGCGGTGGTGAACCAGGGCAAGGTGCAATACTTTAATTACGGCGTAGCCGCCAAGGACACCCAGGCCGCGGTCACTCAAAACACGCTGTTCGAAATCGGCTCGGTGAGTAAAACCTTCACCGCTACCCTTGGTGGTTATGCCCAGGCCATCGGCAAGCTCAAGCTGTCGGACGCAGCCAGCCAGTACTTGCCGTCCCTGGCCGGCAGCGCGTTCGATCGCATCAGCCTGCTGCAACTGGCGACCTATACCCCTGGCGGCCTGCCGCTGCAATTTCCGGATGCAGCCGACAGTGCATCGACCATGCTGGGCTACTTCCAGCATTGGAAGCCCACTTACGCTGCGGGTGAACAACGCTTGTACTCCAACCCCAGCATCGGCCTGTTCGGCTACCTGACCGCGCAAAGCCTGGGCCAGCCGTTCAACGTTGCCATGGAGAAGACACTGCTGCCCAAGCTAGGGTTGACCAACACCTATGTCAGCGTGCGCACGGACAAAGCCAGCCAATATGCCCAAGGCTATGACAAGCAGCAAAAACCTGTGCGCGTCAGCCCCGGCGCGCTGGACAGTGAAGCCTACGGGCTCAAGACCACCAGCCAGGACCTCGCCCGCTATGTCATTGCGAACATGCACCCGCAAACCCTGGAACAGCCCGTGCAACAGGCCATCGCCGCCACCCACGCGGGCTACTACACCGTGAACGGCATGACCCAGGGCCTGGGCTGGGAGCGCTACCCCTACCCCATCACCCTGCAAGCGTTGATCGACGGTAACTCAACACCGATGGCAATGGAGCCGCACAAGGTCACCTGGCTCAACCCGGCCCAGGCGCAGCCGGCCAACGTGTTGTACAACAAGACCGGCTCTACCGGTGGCTTTGGTGCGTATGTGGCGTATGTGCCGAGCAAGGATATGGGCGTGGTGATTCTGGCCAACAAGAACTACCCGAATGCCGAGCGGGTAAAAGTGGCCCATGCGATCTTGAGTGCGATGGATCAGTAAGGCCGAAACAATCAACAAATGTGGGAGGGGGCAATCCCTCCCACCTTACATCCCCAGCCAATGAGGCAGCGCAAGGGAAATGAATGGCAAGTAAGTCACCATGATCAGGAACACCAGCAAAATCATCAGCCACGGCATCGCCGCGCGGATGGTCTGCCCCAGCGTCAACCCGGTCACCGCCGAGGTCACGAACAGGTTCAACCCCACCGGCGGGTGCACCAGGCCGATTTCCATATTCACCACCATCACGATGCCCAGGTGAATCGGGTCAATCCCGAGTTTCATCGCAATCGGGAAGAAGATCGGCGCCAGGATCAGCACGATGGCCGACGGTTCCATGAAGCTGCCGGCAATCAGCAGCACTACGTTGACCATGATCAGGAAACCAATCGGCGTCAGCCCTTCGGAAATCACCCACGCAGTGATTTCCTGGGGGATCTGCTCAGTGGTCAGCACATGGGCAAACAGCATGGCGTTGGCGATGATGAACATCAGCATGATCGACAAGCGCCCCGACTCCAGCAGCACCTTGGGGCAGTCGCGCAGCGTCATGTCCTTGTAGATGAACAGCGCGACAAACGCCGAGTACACCGCCGCCACCGCTGCGGCTTCAGTCGGGGTGAACATGCCGCTGTAGATACCGCCGAGGATGATCACCAACAGCAACAGGCCCCAGAACGCCCGGCGTGCGCAACTGAGCCACTCGCGGAACGTCGCCCGTGGTTGCGCGGGTAGCTTCTTGATACGCGCGACGATGTAGATCGCGATCATCAACATCAGGCCCAGCAACAGTCCCGGGATCACCCCAGCCATGAACAGCTTGCCCACTGAGGTTTCGGTCGCCGCCGAATACACCACCATCACGATCGAAGGCGGAATCAGGATACCCAAGGTCCCGGCGTTGCAGATGATCCCCGCACCAAACTCCTTCGGATAACCGGAACGCACCATGCCTGCCACGGCAATCGAGCCCACCGCTGCCACCGTGGCCGGTGACGAGCCGGACAGCGCGGCAAACAACATGCAGGCCAGCACCGCCGCAATCGCCAGACCGCCACGGATATGACCGACACAGGCATTGGCAAAGTCGATCAGCCGCTGAGCCACGCCACCAGTGGTCATAAAGGCACCGGACAGCAGGAAGAACGGGATCGCCAGGAAGGTGTAGGCATCGCTGGTTTCAAACAGCTTGATCGCCAGGGAGCTCACCGAGTCCTGGCTGAACATCAGGATCGACACCGCGCCGGACAGCCCGAGGGAAATCGCAATCGGCACGCCAAGGAACATGAACACGAACAACAGCAGAAACAGACAGAGCACGGCCATCAGTGACGCTCCTCATGGCTGCCGGCCAACTTGCTGGCCTCCCCGGCCTCATCGGCCAATCCCAACCCGACCTGGCGGTGGGTAAAAATGCGGTAGAAAATTTCCAGGTAGCGAATCAATACCAAGGCAAAACCGATAGGCACGATCACCACGATGTCACCGACGTCGATACCGAACTGGTCAAGGTCCTCGGCACCGATATGTGCGGTCATTACCGCACTCACCCACTTGTAGCTGGCGACCATGAACAGGCCGGCGTAGGCCAGGCAGCACAGGCAGGCGAGCATCCCGAGCAAGCGTTGTACCGGGCGTTTGGTCAACCTGACCAGCGCGTCCACGCCCAGGTGGCCGGCGGTGCGTACTCCGTAGGAAATGCCGAAGAAAATCAACCAGCCGAACATGGCCTTGGTCAGCGCCACGCTCCAGGTCATGTCCTGGGCCCAAGTCATGGTGGCGTCGCCTACCGCGTTGAAGAAGTCGCTGCTCAAGGCCCACTTGTCGGCCAGGGAAAAGAACAGGGTGTAGATGTTATTGAGCATGACGTAGACGAATGTCACCAGAGTCATGGCGGCCAGCAGGAAGGCAATAAAGCCTTCCTCCAAGTGCTCCCAGACGCGCCTTAGCGTTTGCATGGCAAAACCTCGCGAGGCAAATGAAATACCAGGGTGGAACTTGCCCGAAATGTTGGAGGGGGCTTGCTCCCGATAGCAGTGTGTCAGCTTGCAGATCTGTCTCTGATCCACCGCTATCGGGAGCAAGCCCCCTCCCACATTGGATCTCAGTACACCCTGGGATTATTGGTTGGAAGCGTCCGCTGCCTTGATCAGCTCAGCCCCGATCTGGCCTTCGAACTTCTGCCACACCGGGCGCATGGCTTCGCGCCAGAGCGTGCGTTGCTCGGGGGTCAGTTCGATGATCTCGCTGGTCTTGGCATCGATGATCTTCTGCCTGGCCGACTGGTTCAGCGCTTCGGCCTGCTTGTTCACCTCGACAGTGACTTCGGCCATGATCTGCTCCAGCGTGCTGCGCACATCCGGCGCCAGGCCGTTCCAGAACCTGGCGTTGGTGATCACCATGTAGTCGATCAGGCCATGGTTGGACTCGGTGAAATACTTCTGCACCTCGTTGACCTTCTGGCTTTCATAGTTCGACCAGGTGTTCTCGGTGCCATTCACGGTGCCGGTCTGCAAGCCCTGGTAAACCTCGGCGAAACTCATCTTGCGCGGGTTGGCGCGGATCGCCTTGAACTGCTCTTCAAGCACGCTGGAGGCTTGCACGCGAAACTTCAGACCACGGGCGTCCTTGGGTTCGTGCAGGGCCTTGTTGGCGGAGAGTTGCTTGAGGCCGTTGTGCCAATAGGCCAGGCCGAGAATGTTCTTGTCCTGCATCGCTGTCAGCAGTTGCTTGCCCTGGGCGGCCTGGAAACGATCGACGGCAGCCAGGTCGTTGAACAGGAACGGCAGGTCGTAGATCTGCACCTGCTTGGTGTACTGCTCGAACTTGGCCAGGGACGGCGCCAGCATCTGCACGTCACCCAACAGCAACGCTTCCATTTCCTTGCCATCGCCGAACAGCGACGAGTTGGGGTACACCTCGACCTTGACCTTGCCGGGCAGGCGTTCTTCGGCGAGCTTCTTGAACAGCAGCGCGCCCTGGCCTTTGGGCGTGTTCTCGGCCACCACGTGGGCGAACTTGATCACAATCGGGTCAGCCGCCTGGGCCAGGCCCGCGGCGAACAAGGTGGCGGCGCACAGCAGCGCCCGAGAGAGCTTGAGCATGGGAAATCACCTTCTTATTGTTGTGTTGTAAGGCAAAGTGCCTGATGTGCTGCATATTGAGAATTTCGAATTTTAGATACCTGCGTTCGGCCTGGCCGAACACCAACCTCAAGGAACATGTCGATCCTGTGGGAAGGCTTATCCAGTCAGGGTTGGGCAGCCAGCAGTCTTTGTGCCCGCAGCAACACCGGCGCATCCACCATCTGCCCATCAATCTGATAGGCCCCTTCCCCATGGGCACCGGCCTCTACCACGCGCGTGGCCCAGGCCAGTTCTTCAGCGCTGGGCGCCAGCGCCTGGTGAATCACCGGAACCTGCCTGGGATGGATACACAACGCCCCGGCAAAGCCCATTTCATAGGCGTGCCGGATCGAACTGCGCAGGCCCTCAGGGTCGTCGATGGCCGGATGTACGCCGTCCAGCGGTGCCACCAGGTCGGCGGCGCGGGAATGCACGATCAGTGACAGGCGCGCCTGGTCGAGGGCAAACTCAGCAGCGCGGGAATGACTGCTCAGGTTCAGATCCAGCGCCAGGTCCAAGCCACCGAACGACAGCCGCTCCACCAGCGGAGCATGGGCAATCTCGGCCACCGCCAACAAGCCGCGAGCGCTTTCGATGATCGGCCAGATGGGTTTGCCGGTGGCCGCCACTACGGCGACCTGGGCTGCGCTCTCGACCTTGGGTAGCAGCACACCCGCGACATTTGCATGAGCCTTGCAGAACGCCACATCCTCAAAATGCTCGACGTGTTCCGGCGCATTGATGCGCACCCACACCCGGGCTTCGGGGTGGGCCTGCAGGAACATCCCCAGGTTGTCCCGGGCCTGGCGCTTGAGCGGCTCTTCCACGGCGTCTTCAAAATCCACAATCACTGCGTCGGCGCCGCTGGCCAAGGCTTTGGCGAACCGCTCCGGGCGGCTGCCCGGCACAAACAACGCTGAACGTACTAAGGGCTTTGGCATCGCACACTTCCTGATCAGATAACGCCGCGCGCACGCAGGCTGTCGATGGCTTCACCGGTATAACCCAGCTGGTCGAGAATGCCCTGGCTGTGTTGCCCCAGCGCCGGCACGCCATCCATGCGTGGAGTAAACGCAGCGTTACGCGCCGGTGGCAGCAGCGAGGGCAACGGCCCGGCCGGGCTGTCGACTTCACGCCAGCTGTCGCGGGCCTTGAGTTGAGGGTGGGCCCATACGCCTTGCATATCGTTGACCCGCGCGCTGGCGATCTGCGCATCCTCCAGACGCTGAATCACCGCCTCGGCGTCCAACCGGGCAAAACTGTCCACGATAATCTGACGCAGCGCCTCGCGGTTGGCCGAACGCTTGAAGTTGGCGCTGAAACGTTCGTCCGTCGCCAGCGCGGGGGTGAGCAATACCTTGTCGCAGAACGCCGCCCACTCACGCTCGTTCTGCAACCCGAGCATCACCGTACCGCCGTCACCGGTGGGAAACGGCCCATACGGGTAAATCGTCGAATGCGCCGCGCCGGCACGAGGTGGCGGTGGCGCGCCGTCGAAGGCGTAGTACATCGGGTAGCCCATCCACTCCACCAGGCTTTCGAGCATGCTCACGTCGATGCGGCTGCCCTTGCCGGTCTTGCCACGCAGCAGCAGCGCCGAAAGGATGCCGCTGTAGGCGTACATGCCAGCGGAGATATCGGCGATGGAGCAACCGGCCTTGGCCATTTGCTCGTCACCCGGGCCACCAGTCACCGAGAGAAAGCCGCCTTCACTCTGGATCAGCAGGTCGTAGGCTTTCTTTTTCTCGTAGGGCCCGCCTTCGCCGTAGCCGGAAATATCACAGACGATCAGCCGCGGGAAACGCTCATGCAACGCCTCGAACGACAAGCCCATGCGCGCCGCCGCGCCGGGAGCCAGGTTCTGCACCAGCACATCGGCATCGGCGAGCAGCGCCTCGAGAATGGCGCCCGCCTCGTCCTGCTTGAGGTCCAGGGTCAGGCTCTCTTTGGAACGGTTGGTCCAGACGAAATGCGACGCCAGGCCGCGCACGCGTTCGTCATAGCCCCGGGCAAAGTCACCGGCACCGGGACGCTCGACCTTGATCACCCGGGCCCCCAGATCGGCCAGTTGGCGGGTGCAGAATGGCGCGGCAATCGCGTGCTCCAGGCTGACGACGGTGATGCCGTCCAGCGGTCGTTGGTTACTCATGACAAATCCCTCAAAGCCAATGGGCCATGGACGCGGTTTGGCGCAGGTTCCACACCTGCTCGATCAACCCTCTGGCCTGGGTCGGGGTGCGGGCGCTGCTGAATTGGGTCAGGCGCTGGAATTTGTCCGCCAGCTCCGCGCGACTCAGGGTGTTGCCCGGGTCGCCCTTGGGCTCGTCGATGGCGCCGTGCAGCGTGCGGCCGTCGGTGGTGGTGACGGTGACGCGGCCCAGCCAGCGTTGTGGGTAGGCAGCATCGACCTCGGGGTCGAGGGTCATGCTGACCTTGTCGCGAAAGGCCGCGACGGCGGGGTCGCTCAACGCCAGTTCATGGAATTCAGGCAGCCCAGCCTTGCCATGCACGGCGATCAGGCCGAGCACGGTGCCCATGGAGAATTTGGCCTGGTGCACCGTGGTCGGCACCGTCACTCGACCGAGCACATCGATGGCGCCTTGATGCACGCGGGTCTGTACCCGAGCAATCTGTGCGGCGCTCAAGCCCTCGCGCTGCATCACCGCCAGCAGCGCATCGGCGGCTGGATGGGTGTGGCGACAGGAAGCGTGGAATTTGAACGAGGTTTCCACCAGCGCCCAACGGCTGCCCAGGCCGGCGGATAATTTGCCTGGTTCGGCATCAGTGGACATGCCCGCCGCCAGCCCCTGGTCGCCTTCCAGAATATTGCGTGCGCCGGTCAAGCCATCGGCGGTGAGATAGGCCGCCAGCAAGCCGTCCGCCGCCGCCTTGGCCGTATGCAGTTGCTTGGAGTCGGCGGCATCGCGCAAGAACTCCCACAGCCCGGCCGCCTGGGTGCCGGCGCTGCCGAGCAGGTTGATGAACTGTTCCTGGTTGAAATCGAGCAACTTGCCCACCGCGACCGCCGCCGCCAGGGTGCCGACAGTGGCCGTGGTGTGGAAGATGCGATAGTGGGAGCGACCCATGAATTCACCGATGCGAATCCCAGCCTCATAACCGGCCACCGAGGCCAACAACAACTCGCGGCCAGACTTATTGAGGTCCTGGGCAGCGGCCAAAGCGGCAGGAAACACCACCGTAGCCGGGTGCAGCACCGAGCTGTTGTGCAGGTCATCCTGCTCCACCAGATGGGATGAGGCCGCGTTGACCAGCGCGGCAAAATACGCGCTGGTGCCGGTGCCGTTGACGATCACCTGGGCCGGGCCGCTGCTCGGCCCCATCTTCTGCGCATAACGTTCGAACAGTGGAATCGGATGGGCGCCCTGGCTGGCCAGTGCCGAAGCGAGCCAATCCAGATACAGCTCTTCGATGCGCACCAGTACCGGCTCGGGCACCTGTTGATACGTCAGATCAGCGAGGAAACGGCACAGGGCCTGGGTATCACGCATGCTCAGGCCCTCAGAAGCTACGTGGCAGTTCGAGCAAATGCTCGGCCACGTAGGACAGGATCAGGTTGGTGGAGATAGGCGCCACCTGGTACAGGCGGGTCTCGCGGAATTTACGCTCCACGTCGTATTCGCAGGCAAAGCCAAAACCGCCGTGGGTTTGCAGGCAAGCGTTGGCTGCTTCCCACGACGCCTTGGCCGCCAGGTACTTGGCCATGTTGGCGCTGGCCCCGGCGTGCTTGCCGCTGTCGTATTCCTCACAGGCGCGCCAGCGCATCAGGTCGGCCGCTTCGATCTCGATATGGGCCTCTGCAATCGGGAATTGCACGCCCTGGTTCTGCCCGATGGGCCGGCCAAACACCACGCGGTCGCGGGCGTAGGCGCTGGCCTTCTCAATAAACCAGCGACCGTCACCGATGCATTCGGCGGCGATCAGGGTGCGCTCGGCATTCAGGCCATCGAGGATGTACTTGAAGCCCTTGCCCTCCTCGCCAATCAGGCTGTCAGCGGGCAACTCGAGGTTGTCGAAGAACAGCTCGTTGGTCTCGTGGTTGACCATATTGGCGATGGGTTGCACGGTCAGACCGTTACCGATGGCGTCGCGCAGGTCAACCAGGAAGATCGACATGCCTTCGGACTTTTTCTTCACCTCGGCCAAGGGCGTGGTGCGCGCCAGCAGGATCATCAGGTCGGAATGCTGCACCCGCGAGATCCAGACTTTCTGACCGTTGATTACGTATTTGTCGCCACGCTTGATCGCGGTGGTCTTGATCCTGGTGGTGTCGGTGCCGGTGGTGGGCTCGGTGACGCCCATCGATTGCAGACGCAGCTCACCGCTGGCCAGCTTGGGCAGGTAGAAGCGTTTCTGCGCCTCACTGCCGTGACGCAACAGCGTGAACATGTTGTACATCTGGCCGTGCACGGTGCCGGAGTTGCCGCCGCAGCGGTTGACTTCCTCGAGGATCACCGAGGCTTCGGCCAGCCCCAGGCCGGAGCCGCCGTACTCCTCGGGAATCATCGCCGACAGCCAACCGGCGTCGGTCAGCGCCTTGACGAAGGCTTCGGGGAAGCCCTTTTGTTCATCGATGCTGCGCCAATAGGCGGCATCGAACTGCGCGCACAAGGCACGCACGCCTTCGCGGATGGCAGTGAGTTCTTCGTTGTCATTGGGGTTCATTAACGGCTCTCCGCCTATTGTTCTTGGATTATTCGAAATACACCTGGGCGGTCTGCGCCAGGCCTTCGGCATTGCCGGCCCAGAGTTCTGCGACCCCGGTTGCGGTGAGGCGCCCGCCCACCTCAAATGGCTGCGGCGCAATCAACGGGCGTATGCCGCGATAGCTGAAACGACGCAGCGTCGCGTCCGGATGCGCGCGGCAGAACGCCCGCAGGTTCAAGGTGGCGATCAGCGGGCCATGCACCACCAGGCCGGCATAACCTTCGGTACCGGTGACATAGGGGTAGTCGTAGTGGATGCGGTGGCCGTTGAAGGTCACGGCGCTGTAGCGGAACAACAGGGTTGGTGTCGGTTCGACCGCTTCTGTCCATTCGCCCCGGACCAGGGCATCGCCGCTGCCGGGTTTGGGCGGCGTGGGCTCGCGGTAGACGATGTCCTGTTCCTCGCGGATCGCCAGGCGACCGGCCTGGGAATAGTCGTGGCGCACCGTGACAAACAACAGCGAACCGGTGCGACCGGTCTTTTCTTCGACCTGAGTGATGGTCGACACGCGGGTCGCCGCCTCGCCGGCTCGCAGCGGGTGCACAAACTCGATACGCCCACCGGCCCACATGCGATTACGGTTATCGGCCGGTGGCAAGAACCCGCCGCGAGCCGGGTGGCCATCGCTGCCCAGGGCCGACTCCGGCAGCGGGTCCTGGAAAAAGCACCATTGCCACAATGCGGGTACGGCTGCACCGTCGGCAGGCACCCCTTCACCGAACGTGGCGGCGATGCGCTTGAGCAGGTTATGGCTCAGGTGGTCGTGGGCGGTCTCGCTTCGACCGATCCAATCAGTGGCGCTCATCGGGTGCAGATCCTCAGGCAGTGGGTGTCTGCTGCCGATCATGCAAGGGCCTGCCCGTTCTGAGAATTTGCATTTCAATAAACCAGCGTTCGGTTATGCTGAACGCTGCCACCCTGTACCGGGAGTCTTGCATGCACTTTGATCTCGCCGACCTGCGCCTGTTTATCCATATCGCCGAATCCCCCAGCCTGACCCAGGGCGCCAGGCGCGCGTTTCTGTCGCCGGCCGCCGCCAGTGCGCGGATCAAGGCCCTGGAAGGCCAGCTCGACACCCGCCTGTTGTACCGCGACAGCCGTGGCGTGGAGATCACCCCGGCGGGCGAGCGCCTGTTGCACCATGCGCGATTGATCATGCGTCAGGTGGATTACCTGAAAAGCGAGTTCACCCAATACGGCGTGGATTCAGCCGGGCATATCCGCATCTTCGCCAACACCACGGCGGTCACCGAGTTCTTGCCGGAAGTGCTGGCGGGCTTTTTGTCCCAGCGCCCAGGCGTGACCGTCGACCTCCAGGAGCGCCTGTCTCGGGACATCGTGCGCGGCGTACTCGATGGCACCAGCGACATGGGCATTATTGCCGGTCCCGTGGAAGCTGCTGGCTTGCAGGTGCTGCATTTCAGTACGGATGAATTGGTGCTGATGGTGCCCGTCGGGCATCCCTTGGCCGATCAGCCTTCGGTCACCCTCGAACAAACCCTCGCCTACCAGCATATCGGCCTGCATGAAGGCAGCACGCTGCTGAGTTTCCTGCGCGAACATGTCGAGCGCCTGGGCAAGCAGTTGTCGCTGCGCATCCAGGTGTCGAGCTTCGAGGCGATCTGCCGGATGGTCGAGGCCGGCGTGGGCATCGGGATCATTCCCGAGTCCGCCGCCCAGCGCCACAGCCGCACCATGCAGTTGGTGACGGTGAAGCTGGACGAGCCTTGGGCGATTCGCGAGCGCAGCATTCTGGTTCGGGAACTGGAGGCATTGCCGGGGACCATTCGGGCACTGATCGCCACATTGATGCCCTGATCTTGTAGGCGCGAGCAAGTTCGCTCCTACAGTTGGCCGTTAACAGTCTTTGACAGTTTCCCGACAAAGCACTCAAAGATTCTCAGCCCCCGCCGCCCTAGCATTCCAGCATCCAAATCATCATTCGGGTGCTCTTGATGTTTCGCAGACTGCGCGGTATTCCGCTATTGGGTTGCCTGCTGAGCAGTATCGGTTGCCACTCGCAACCGCCTGCTCCGCCGCCGATTCAAAAAGGCGATTACGGCGCGATCATCCGTTACCTGCAAACACGCATACCCCGGGAGATGGTCCGGGAAAATGTGGCAGGCTTGTCGATTGCCCTGGTCAATGGCCAGGAGTTGATCTGGGCCCGTGGCTTTGGCCTGGCCGACAAGGCCCAGGGCGTGCCGGTTACGCCCAACACGGCGTTTCGCGCCGGGGGGATTTCCAAACTGATCACCGCCACGGCGGCGCTGCAGTTGGTGGAGCAACAGCGTCTGGCACTGGATGCACCGATCCAGCAAACCCTGCGTGAGTTTTACGTACGCTCGCGCTTTCATGACGACCAGGCCGAAGCAGATCGCGCCATCACGTTACGGCGTTTGCTCAGCCATCAATCCGGCCTGCCCAGTGAGCACCTGCGTGACCTGCACAGCACCTATGCCATGGGGCAAATGCCGATGCGCGTGTCGGGCGTATGGCTGAGCAGCCCGCCCGGTTTTCAGGTGGCTTATTCCAACCTGGGCTATTCGCTGGTGGGTGCCGCCATCGAGCGCAGCAGCGGCAAAAGCTTCGAAGCCCAGCTACAAAGCAGCCTCTTGACCCCCTTGCACATGAACCAGGCCAGTTTCCTCGGCACCGGCGCGCAATTGAGCTTTCGCGCCCTGGGTTATGAGGACGGCAACGCCAGCACCGACGCCCAGGTACGCGACCTTGCCGCCGGTGGCCTGTGGGCCAGCCCCAAGGATCTGAGTCACTACGTGCAGATGTTGTTTGCCAAAGGCACCTACAAGGGCAACCGCGTGCTGGGCAGCGCTTCAATAGATCAAATGTTCACCCAGCAAAACACCGGCAACGCCTTGGATTTTGACTGCCAGATGGGCCTGGGCTGGTTTCTGGCGCCATGCGGTGACGAGCCGATTGCCCCCGGTGTGCGTACTTACCAGCACAGCGGCGGCGGCGATGATTTCGCCACCCAGGTGACCCTGCTGCCGGACCAGCAACTGGCCGTGATCATCATGGCCAACGACAGCAATGCCGAAGAGATGGTGGTGTCGCTGTCCATCGACAGCCTGCGCCTGATGCTTGAGGCACAAACCGGCGAGCACGCCTGCGCCGACGACTGCCAGGCCCCCAGCCACGGTCTGAAACTGCGCCACGTGCCAGCGGCCGTCGACCGCAAGCGCCTGGCCGGGTTCTACGCGACCCCCTGGGGCATATTCCGTATCAAAGATGACCGTGAGCGCCTGGCCGGCGAACTGGCCGGCTACACCTTCGACTTGTTGCGCGATGACCAGGGCTGGCTGCGTGCGCAGAAAAAGGTCCTGGGTTTTTGGCTCAAGGACCTGGGCGACCTGGGTCGCATCCAGCTTGATGTAGTGACGGTACAAGGCCGGCAGATGCTCACGGCGGCCCGCAGCCACGGCCAACGCATTGCTATCGGTGAGCGCATCGAGCCGCCGACCCTGTCTACGGCTTGGGCCGACACCATCGGCACCTATCAGGTACTCAATAGCCATGAACCCGACGCACCGTTGAGCGGTATCAGCGTGCGCCTGGAAGACGGCTTCCTGGTGATACGCGGCCAATTGCACGACGAGCCTCTGACTGACTACATCCTGCTGCCGGTCGACAACGCCCACGCGGTACTCGCCGGCACCGGCTACGGCCTGGGCGACACCGTCAGCCGCCAGGTCAACGGGCTGAGCGCTTCGGGTTATTCCTTCAAACGCACCCAGTCCCCCCACACACCCTTGAATTTCTAACCTGGAGAAACACCTGATGCACGCAAAAAAACTGTGCCTGTCAGTGACCTCACTGTGCCTGCTTGCCGCCGCCGACACGGCGCTTGCCGAAGACTGGCAATACAGCCTCAAGGCCGGCGTAGCCAACGCACCCCGCTACAGTGGCAGCGACGAGCGCATGACGGCGCCTGTGCTGGGCGGCAAAATCATCAGCCCCTGGGGCGTCTTCCTCGACACTGATACGGGCCTGGGCTGGGGTTACGAAGGCAATGCCTTGAGCTTCAGCGCATACGTTGGCGCAAGCGATTCGCGCAAGGATAAAAACGAAAGCATGCATGCCGGTTCCAAACGCCTCAAAGGCATGGGCGAGATCAAGTCACGCCCGCAACTGGGGGTGAGTGCCGCCTACAACCTCGGCGGCGTGATCATCGGCGCCACCCTGGAACATGCGCTTGAAGAAGATAAACACAAGGACACCGGCAAGGCTTTTACCCACGTGGAGTTGAGCTTGGGTACCAATCTGTATGAGGGGCGCTTCGGTTCCGTCGATGCTGCCATCAACAGCCACTTTGGTGACCGCGACTACCTGCAGACCTGGTACGGCGTGACCACCGGCCAAGCCGCGCGCAGCCGCTTCAAGGCATATACGGCCAGCGGCGGCAATATCAGCAATGGCATGAACCTTACGTGGAGCTTGCCAATCAGCGAGCACACACAGTTCTCGACGCTGCTGGATGTGCAGTACCTGGCGGATAAAGCGGGCAAGAGCCCGATTGTGGAGCGCCGCTTGCAGACGTCGGTGATGGGGATGGTGGAATACACCTTCTGATTCAAGTTGGTAACCCAATCAAAATGTGGGAGCAAGTCGAATCGTCGCACCGCCCCTCCCACATTTGATCTCCACAACGTTCAAGAGTGTTACTCGGCATACGCCCAGGTCATCCGAAACGACGCCCCGCCCCACTCCGAATCCAGCACTTCCACCTGCCCGCCATGCCACTGGCTGACGCGCTTGACCAACGCCAGGCCCAAGCCAAACCCTCCAGTGCGGCGGTCGCGGCTGGCGTCGAGGCGCAGGAAGGGTTCGAAGATCTTGGTGCGGCCCTCCAGTGGCACGCCTGGGCCATCGTCATTGACCCGTACTTCATAGCCGTTGCCGAACTTGACCAGCGACACTTCCACGCGGCGATCGGCATAACGGATGGCGTTACGCAGCAGGTTGATCACCGCCCGCGCCATAAAGCGTGGCTCGATGCGGATAAAGTCGACCTCACAGGTACGCAGCGATAACTGCACCCCCTGTGCTTCGGCCTCCAGGGCCACACTGCCGATCACGCTGTCGAGCCAGCTGTGGGCTTCGATGTTCTCGCGGGTGACCTGGGTGGCACCGCGCTCCAGGCTGGCGTAGGTCAACAGTTCGGAAACCATTTCTTCCAGCTCGCCGAGGTCGGCGTACATATCGGCAATCAACTCGCTGCTCTGGCGTGGATCGATCTGCTGGCGCAGTTGATCAAGTTCAAACGACAAGCGCGCAATCGGCGTGCGCAATTCGTGAGATACGGCGTTGGTGAGTTCGCGCTGGTTGGCGATCAGGCTCTCGATGCGCTCGGCCATCTGGTTGAAGTGCCCTGCCAGTTCGCGAACGGTGGAGCGCCTTGGCAACAGGATGCGTGAGCCGAGGTCATTGTCACCAAAACGTTGCGCCGCCAGGCGGATATGCTCCAGGTCACGCCAGTGCGGGCGTACCCAGAAATACAGGACGATGGCCAGGCCTGCGCCCAGAAAGCCATAAGCCCACAAATACAGCCATTTGGGTTCTTCCGGCAGCTGGATCTCAAGTAATTGCGGGCCGCCGTCAATCGCTGACAGGAACTTCATAAAATCCTCGCGTACCACCACTTGGTCACTCGCCAGGAGTTTCTGTTCGCGCTCGCTCAGGTGCTGGGCGTCGCGCTGCACCAGTTTCAGGCGCAAGCCATAATGCGGTTGCAGCTCAGCCAGGCGTGCCTGGCGCGCCTCTCCCTGTACCGGTCGCAATTGTTCCACCAGGGCCCACGCCGGGCCGCGCAAGGCTTCACGGTTATAGGTCTCGTTGGACTCGGGCATGTACGCGTCCAGGCCATAGTTGACCAGCCAGACCGACCCGGCCAGGCCGAGCGCGAGGATCACATAGAGGCGCAGATACAAGCGCAGCATCTAAACCTCCCACGCGAACGGATTGAACAGGTAACCCTTGCCCCAGATGGTTTTGATGCACACCGGCTCGCGTGGGTTGTCGTTGAGCTTACCGCGCAATTTGCTGATGTAGACGTCAACGCTGCGATTGAGGCCATCAAAGGCAATGCCACGCATACGGTTGAGGATGTCATCGCGCGAGAGGATCTTGCCCGAGCTGCTGGCCAGTAACCACAGCAACTCGAACTCCATGGTCGTCAGATCGATGGTCTGACCGCCCAGGCTGACGACCCGGCAGCTGCGATCAATCGACAAGCGGCCGAACTCCAGGGCACCCCGCGCCGCGGGCTCGGGCACCTGGCGGCGCTGCAACGCACGCAAACGTGCAAGCAGCACCGGCGGCTTGATCGGCTTGATCACGTAATCGTCAGCCCCAGACTCAAGGCCCAGGATATGGTCCAGATCGTCTTCCTTGGCCGTCAGGATCACGATGGGCGTGTCTGACACATTGCGAATTTCGCGGCAAACATGCAGCCCGCTCTGGCCTGGCAGCATCAAATCGAGCACGACAATCCTGGGTTTGAAGTCCAGGAACGCTGCCAGGGCTTCATCGCCCCGGTGCACGACACGCACCTCAAAACCATGCTGCGACAGGAACTGCGCGATCAGCCCTGCCAGCTTTTCATCGTCCTCAACGAGCAGGACCTTGCCCAGACCCAGGTTTTCCATAAGTTCTCAGTGTAGAAACGCAGATTGAAGTGCGCGCATTATAGGTGGCAAGCAGGCGCACAGAAGCAGCTGGCCAGTACGAGCTGATGAAGCTTCATGCTTTTAAGAGTTTTTAACAAATAGCCTGCAATCTTTAACGCCATTCTCAAGGAGTTGTATGCGCAAGGATTATCTGGCGTTCTTCGTTTCGCTGTTCCTCTCGCGGCTGGCCGACCAGATCCTGCTGTTCATCGTGCCGCTGATCGTGTTCCAGACCACTCAAAGCGTGTCGTGGGCGGGCCTGGCGTTTTTTGTCGAATCGCTGCCGCGCTATCTGGCATTTCCGGTGTGCGGAGCCTTGTGCGACAGGTTTTCACCCGTACGCATTCTGCATATCAGCCAGGTGTATCGGGCACTGGCCTGCGTGGTGGCGGTGGCGCTGTATGGGCTGTTCGACGGGATCCATTGGCTGGTGATGCTGTCCGCGTTGTGCGGGGTATTGACCACTCAGGGCATCATGGCGCGGGAGGTGGTGATGCCGCATGTCTTCCAGCATTACACCTACGCCAAGACCTTGTCCTATTCGCAGATTGCCGACCAGAGTGGCCTGGTGCTCGGGCCGTTGCTGGCAGCGTTGATGCTGCAGGTTTGGGCCTGGCCCTGGGTGGTGCTGGCCATCGCCGCACTGTTTGTTCTCGCTGACCTGGCGATGCTGATCTGGCAGCGCAACACCACGGTGAGCCTGCAAAGCCATGAGCAGCACCCGGGTATCTGGCTGCAACCGCTGCGCACCGCGTTTGGCCACATCCGCAACCTGGTGGAACTCAAGCGCATCATCATTCTGGCAGTCGGCGTGAACCTGATTATCGGGGTCACACTGGCCACCTCGGCCGCCATGGTTACCGGCCAATACGCCGCCGACAAGGATGCCTACGCCCTGCTGCAAGCCGCCGGCGCGCTGGTCACCATCGGGATTCTGTTTTACCTGGCACGCTCGTCACTGCCGTTGAAAGTAATGGGTGGGCTGTCGTATTCGATGATTGCAGTCGGCGCGCTGATCACCGCCGTCAGCCCCGGTGTGTGGGCGTATGCCGTGGGCTTCCTGCTGGTGACGGGCTTTGACAAGATGTTCAACGTGTACCTGCGCAGCACCCGTCAAAAAGTGATCCCGGTGCAGGATTTCGGCAAGACGGTAGGCGTGATCACCTTGCTCAACAACCTGCCGCAGCCGTTGGCGGGCCTGATGATCGCCGTGCTGGCAGCGCCGTTGGGCACGCAAACGGTGATCCTGCTGCTCGCCGGGATCACCGCCTTGATCGGCGTGGCGGTGGCCTCAGGCTGGCACGCCACTGTGAAAGCGGAACTCGATGTCGGGTGATTCGATCAGCTCCTGCTCGGCCGCCCTCACCCGCTCGATCACCTGGGCGATGTCCTTGGCGTCGCCATACTGGTAGGCCAGCTTCAAGTAACCCTGGAAGTGCCGGGCTTCGCTTTTGAGCAAACCGAAGTAGAACTTGCCGAGCTCTTCGTCCAAATGCGGCACCAATGCTTCGAAACGCTCGCAGCTGCGTGCTTCGATAAAAGCGCCGACCACCAGGGTGTCCACCAGCTTGACCGGCTCGTGGCTGCGCACCACCTTGCGCAAACCCGAGGCATAACGGCCCGCGTGCAGTTGGCGCAGTTCAACCTTGCGCTTCTTCATCAGGCGCATGACTTGCTCGTGGTGCACCAGTTCTTCGCGGGCCAGGCGCGACATCATATTGATCAGGTCAACATGGCCGTGGTACTTGGCCATGAGGCTCAGGGCGGTGCTGGCGGCTTTGAATTCGCAGTTCTTGTGGTCGATCAGCAGGGTTTCCTGATCGGCCAGAGCGGCCTGGACCCAGGCGTCGGGGGTGCGGCAGCCGAGGAATTCGTGGATTTCGGGCAGGTTCATCGGGCTCACGGGCAAAGGATCACAAAAGGGCGCCGATTATACCGACCCCGCCGCAGACCACCAGCCACCGGCCTTGATGTGCATCAACATGACGTCTGGCGGGCAGCAACTATAGTTGTTGCATGCCCCTTCCTGGAGATCCCGATCATGCAAGCCATCCGCAGCATCCTGGTGGTCATCGAGCCCGAGCATTCGGAAAGCCTGGCCCTCAAGCGTGGCAAGCTGATTGCCGGGGTGACCGACGCACATCTGCACTTGCTGGTCTGCGACAAGAAACACGAGCATTCGGCGCTGTTGAGTGTGCTCAAGGAGGGTTTAAAGAACGACGGTTACAGCGTCTCCACCGAGCAGGCGTGGAACGAAAGCCTGCATGACACCATTATCGAGGTGCAGCAAGCCGAAGGCTGTGGCCTGGTGATCAAACAGCATTTTCCCGACAGCCCGCTGAAAAAAGCCCTGTTGACGCCGGCGGACTGGAAGCTGCTGCGCTATTGCCCCACGCCGGTGTTGTTGGTCAAGACCGCTACGCCATGGGCTGGCGGAGTGATTCTGGCGGCCATCGATGTAGGCAATACCGACAGCGAGCACCGCTCACTGCACAATGCGATCATCGACCATGGCTTTGATATCGCCAGCCTGGCCAAGGCGCAACTGCATGTGATCAGCGCCCACCCGTCGCCGATGCTGTCGGCAGCCGACCCGACCTTCCAGCTCAAGGAAACCATCGAGGCGCGCTATCGCGAACAATGCAAGGCATTCCAGGACGAGTTCGACGTGGACGACAGGCACCTGCATATCAAGGAAGGCCCGGCCGATGTGCTGATCCCGCATATGGCCCATCAGTTGCACGCGGCGGTGACCATCATCGGCACCGTGGCCCGCACCGGGATTTCGGGGGCGTTGATCGGTAATACAGCGGAGGTGGTGCTGGATGCGGTGGAAAGCGACGTGCTGGTGCTCAAGCCGCAGGCGTTGATGGATCATCTGCAAGAACTGGCAACCAAGCCCTGAAGAACAATAGAGGGCAAAATGTGGGAGGGGGCTTGCTCCCGATAGCAGTGGGTCAGTGAAGGATGGGCTGACTGACACACTGCTATCGGGAGCAAGCCCCCTCCCACATTTGGATGCATGCTGTCAGGTAGACAGCGCATCTCTCAGGAACCCCGGGGCGATATAGCGCTGGTAATGCGCCTCGGACAAGATAAAGAACTCCCGGTCAATCGCATCGCGCAGGTCCGGCAAGGGCCAGTCGCGAAACTCCGGCAACAGCACCATGCCGTACGCCTCAAGGTTATTGATCACCCGCGCCCCGCGTGCGATCAACTGGTAGGCCCAGCAATACTCGGACTGGTGCGGCACGAAGCGGATCTTGCGTTGCTCCAACTGCCCGCGCAGGGTCTTGGGGTCAAACACCTCCACTTTGCCGGCCATCACCTGCACCAGCAGTTGCTCAAGCCTAAGCCAGACTGCGCGCTTTTCTTCTTCGTTATAGCCATTCCACTGGATCACTTCATGGTGGAAACGCTTGCAGCCGCGGCACACGAGGTCGCCGTAGACCGTGGAGCACAAGCCGACGCAGGGGGTCTTGATGGTTTGGTTGGACATGGGCGATAACACGCAAATCAGCGAAACAGTGCGCCATGTTAGCCCTTTGTCTAAGGTTGATCACCCAGCAAACTTGGCCAGGCAACTTACCTTTAGATTTTTTTTGCCGTAGAATCACCCGGCCTTGTAAGGCGCCAATAATCCGCTGGAAGCTGTTTTCAAAGCGTCACGAGCACAGTCGTTCCTTCAGAACGGTGTTGGCGTGGTTTCGACCCGGTAGGTCAGAGCCCACGCCAACCCTCATCAGCTCCGTTCTGCAGGCGTAAAACTTTGAAAGCAGCTTCTGTAAAGGAATGCCGGCAGCGCTGGCTTTGCGGCCCAAAAAGCCCCTGAGCGCATGCGTGCCGTTCATTTCTGGATGAGCGTCCCGTGGGACCACTGATGAGGGTAATAACTGTGCTTGAAGCCTACCGCAAACATATCGAAGAGCGTGCAGCACTGGGTATCGTTCCCCAGCCGCTTAACGCCGAACAAACCGCAGGCCTGGTCGAGCTGCTGAAAAATCCTCCGGCTGGCGAAGAAGAATTCCTCGTTGACCTGATCACCAACCGCATTCCACCAGGCGTTGACGAAGCTGCCTACGTCAAGGCCGGTTTCCTGTCTGCCCTGGCCAAGGGCGAAGCCACTTCCCCCCTGATCGACAAGAAACGCGCTGTTGAACTGCTCGGCACCATGCAAGGCGGCTACAACATCGTGACGTTGGTCGAGCTGCTGGACGACGCCACCCTGGCGCCCGTCGCGGCCGTCCAACTCAAGCACACCCTGCTGATGTTCGATGCGTTCCACGACGTCGCCGAAAAAGCCCGCAACGGCAACGAACACGCCAAAGGCGTGATCCAGTCCTGGGCTGACGGCGAGTGGTTCCGCAACCGCCCTACCCTGGCCGACAAGATCAGCCTGCGCGTGTTCAAGGTTACCGGCGAAACCAACACCGACGACCTGTCCCCGGCGCCTGACGCCTGGTCCCGCCCTGACATCCCGCTGCACGCCCTGGCCATGCTGAAAATGGCTCGTGAAGGCATCGTGCCGGACGAGCAAGGCAAGACCGGCCCGATGAAGCAGATCGAAGAAATGCGCGGCCAAGGCTTCCCGATCGCCTACGTCGGTGACGTGGTCGGTACCGGTTCGTCGCGTAAGTCGGCCACCAACTCGGTACTGTGGTTCTTCGGTGACGACGTGCCTTACGTGCCGAACAAGCGTGCCGGCGGTTTCTGCTTCGGCAGCAAGATCGCTCCGATCTTCTACAACACCATGGAAGATGCTGGCGCACTGCCAATCGAATTCGACGTCACCAACATGAACATGGGCGACGTGATCGACCTGTACCCTCATGCTGGCAAAGTCTGCAAACACGGCACCGACGAAGTCCTGACCACCTTCGAAATGAAGACTCCGGTACTGTTGGACGAAGTTCGCGCCGGCGGCCGTATCCCGCTGATCATCGGTCGCGGCCTGACCGACAAGGCCCGCGCCGAACTGGGCCTGGGCCCTACCGACCTGTTCAAGCTGCCTGAAGCGCCTGTCGACACCGGCAAGGGCTTCACCCTGGCACAGAAGATGGTCGGCAAGGCGTGCGGCCTGCCGGAAGGCAAAGGCGTTCGCCCTGGCACCTACTGCGAGCCGAAGATGACCACCGTGGGCTCCCAGGACACCACCGGTCCCATGACCCGTGATGAACTGAAAGACCTGGCGTGCCTGGGCTTCTCGACCGACCTGGTGATGCAGTCGTTCTGCCACACCGCGGCGTACCCGAAGCCGATCGACGTGACCACCCACCACACCCTGCCTGACTTCATCATGACCCGTGGCGGTGTATCGCTGCGTCCGGGCGACGGCATCATCCACAGCTGGCTCAACCGTATGCTGCTGCCGGACACCGTCGGTACCGGTGGCGACTCCCACACCCGTTTCCCGATGGGCATCTCGTTCCCGGCCGGTTCCGGTCTGGTCGCGTTCGCCGCAGCCACTGGCGTGATGCCACTGGACATGCCGGAATCGATCCTGGTGCGCTTCAAAGGCAAGATGAAGCCTGGCATTACCCTGCGTGACCTGGTTCATGCCATTCCTTACTACGCGATCCAGGCTGGCCTGCTGACCGTAGAGAAGAAAGGCAAGAAAAACGCCTTCTCCGGCCGCATCCTGGAAATCGAAGGCCTGAACGACCTGACGCTGGAACAGGCTTTCGAGCTGTCCGACGCCTCGGCTGAACGTTCGGCTGCCGGTTGCACCATCAAGCTGTCCAAAGAGTCCGTGACCGAGTACCTGAACTCCAACATCACCCTGCTGCGCTGGATGATCGGTGAAGGCTACGGCGATGCACGCACCCTGGAACGTCGCGCCCAAGCGATGGAAGCCTGGGTTGCCAACCCGGAACTGATGGAAGCCGATGCCGACGCCGAATACGCCGAAATCATCGAAATCGACCTGTCGGAAATCAACGAGCCGATCCTCTGCGCGCCAAACGACCCGGACGATGCCCGTCTGTTGTCCAGCGTTGCCGGTGAGAAGATCGACGAAGTGTTCATCGGTTCGTGCATGACCAACATCGGTCACTTCCGCGCTGCCGGCAAGCTGCTGGAGCAGGTCAAGGGCCAGCTGCCGACTCGTCTGTGGCTGTCGCCGCCGACCAAGATGGACGCTCACCAGTTGACCGAAGAAGGCTACTACGGCATCTACGGCAAGGCTGGCGCACGCATGGAAATGCCGGGCTGCTCGCTGTGCATGGGTAACCAGGCACGTGTGGAACCGAACTCCACCGTCGTGTCGACGTCGACCCGCAACTTCCCGAACCGCCTGGGTGACGGTGCAAACGTCTACCTGGCATCGGCCGAACTGGCGGCAGTGGCCTCTACCCTGGGTCGCCTGCCGACTGTCGAAGAGTACATGGGCTACGCAGCGAAACTGGACACCATGGCCAGTGACGTCTACCGCTACCTGAACTTCGACCAGATCGCCGAGTTCCGCAAGATCGCAGCAAGCGCCAACATCCCGGTGATTCAAGCTTAAGGGTGTGTTGATGTGAAAGACGCCGCGTATCGCAAGATACGCGGCGTTTTTTATGCCTGGAACTAACCTTTACTGCCAACACAAAACCAATGTGGGAGCTGGCTTGCCTGCGATAGCGGTGTATCAGTCATGAATGTAATGACTGACACATAGCTATCGCAGGCAAGCCAGCTCCCACACTTTTAGAGCTGTGCAGTCAGATAGACCGCATCAGGGCTCAGGCAACCAGCGAATACACCAATGCCGTAATCGCCACCAGGCCGACGGCGGTGACAAACACATTCGATGCCTGCCCACGGTACTTGGCCATGGCCGGCACCTTGCGGATCGCATACATCGGCATCAGGAACAGGATCGACGCAATCACCGGCCCACCCAGGGTCTCGATCATACCGAGGATGCTTGGGTTAAGCGTGGCGACGATCCAGCACACCACCAGCATGAAGGCGGCGGTCATGCGGTCCAGGGTCTTCGGTGCCGGGCGGCGACCGGTCTTGACCACCAGCCCCTTGAGACCCTCGCTGGCACCGATGTAGTGGCCCAGGAACGACTTGGCAATCGCCACGAACGCAATCAACGGTGCGGCAAAGGCGATGGTCGGGTTGTCGAAGTGGTTGGCCAGGTACGACAGGATCGACAGGTTCTGCGCTTTCGCCTCGGCCAGTTGCGCGGGCGACAGGGTCAGCACGCAGCTGAACACGAAGAACAGCACCATCGCCACCATCAACAAGTGAGCGCGGGACAGGATCTGCGAACTGCGCTCCTCGGCGTGTGCGCCGTACTGGCGTTTCTGGTCAACCGCGAAAGCCGAGATGATCGGCGAATGGTTGAACGAGAACACCATCACCGGAATCGCCAGCCACAGCGTATTGAGCAGCGCCGACGGTGCTGGCACCTCGCTGGCAGTGCTGAGAATGCCGCCATTCCAGTGCGGCACCAGGTACACGGCCAGGAACAGCAGGGCGACGATAAACGGATACACCATCAGGCTCATCGCCTTGACGATCACTTGCTCGCCGCAGCGCACCACGGCCAGCAGGCCGAGGATCAGCACAAATGCCAGGATCGCACGAGGCGGCGGCATGATGTGAAGTTGGTGTTCCATGAAGCTGCTGACGGTATTGGTCAGTGCCACGCTGTAGATCAGCAGGATCGGGAAGATCGCGAAGAAATACAGCAAAGTGATCAACGCACCCGCCTTGATGCCGAAATGCTCTTCGACCACATCAGTGATGTCGGAGCCTTCACGGCCAGACAGCACGAAACGGGTCAGCCCACGGTGGGCAAAGAACGTCATCGGGAACGCCAGTAACGCCAGGATCACCAGCGGCCAGAAGCCCCCCAGGCCCGCGTTGATTGGCAGAAACAAAGTACCGGCGCCAATGGCGGTACCGAATAGCCCGAGCATCCAGGTGGTGTCCTGGCGGCTCCAGCTTGTGAGGGTTGCAGGTGTCGTTGCATAGCGTTCGTCGACGCTATTGGCCTGATCATTCATCCGGTCGGATCTCCGCATTCACACGGCCAGCACGAGTCAGAAAAACCTGACAGGCAGCGCCCTGGCCGTAACAAGGGCCGGATTGTCCGGGATTCTCTCGAATAAGCAAAGACTTAGCTGAGGAATGGCAATGCAGTACAAAGGCTGGAAGGCAGTCCATGGGCGGCTCAGTTGATGCAACGCCAGATGTCCACCGCCTTTACCCACCTCACGAACGCCCCTGCCAGCGGGGCATTGAGAGGGTCGATCACGCAAGGCCGGCGAAGCTTTGTTTAAACAAAGTCCAGTCACTCAAAGTTCGCCAGTGGCAAGTTGCTGACAGAAACCCAATATTAATTAAAGTTAAACACCCTCACACGCAAGAAAGTTCTTACATACAGTTAATCAATGCATCTCGATTGAAACTCTAATTATTGCGGCTTTGTTGCAAGGGTTTTCCCAGGTATTGAGAGCCCTTTCTATCACGTCTATATTCCAGTCCAGCTCAAAAAACAAAAGCCTCTAACCCACGACAGCAGAATTAAAACCCTCACTCGCCAGGAGCGACTTGATGAACAAACACAACCTTATTTTCTCCCTGATACTTGCCACAGGAATACTCAGCCCATTGGCCAGTCAAGCACAACCGGCAGTAGAAAACTCAGACGCAAGTGCCCTGGGTACATCCCCCCGCTGGCTGACGACAAAAGTTTATATAGAAGGCGCCCCGGAGATCGACGTAAAGGACAAGTACCCAGGTGTCGTTGGAATATCAGCGTGGGACCCTGAACGTAATCGCTACGAATTTTTCTACACCGATACCGGGCTATCAAAATATGACAACGGCGGCGGCGGTTACTTCATGGTAACGGGTGACAAGAAAAACCATATCCTGATACCGGATAAAGGTGCAACGAAAACCATCGTCAGAAAACTTGAGACGTTGAACAATCAGGAATTCACTTATTCTCGTGAAGTGCCGCGCGACATGATCGACGCCAACCCTCTTGTTCGAATACATGTGGTTCATGCGCCCTATACCGGATCAGTCAAAACCACCCCCACCCACTAACCCTCAACACTCATCCCACGAGTAGCGACAATACTCATAAAAGGCCTCACTCAATGAAAACACTATTAAAGCCTTTACTGGCGTCTGTTTTATTGCTCTCTACCCTTGTTTCAGGCGGCCTTCATGCGCAGGCTTCCACGTCAGGAAAACCTGTCGCCATCAGCGCTGACAATGCGGTCATGTTGACCGTCTTCCTCAAACATGACCAATCTCGCAACTTGAACGAAATAAGAACAAAACTCACCGAACAGGAACTCTTTAAAGTATTCCCTCCTGAAGGGGTAGAGATTGTCAGTTGGAACATCGCCATGGGGATCGGTCACGTCATTGTTCTACGCTTCCCCGCCTCGCACCTGCGGGAAGTCAATCTCGCCATCGAACGCTCTGCATGGGGCCCCTTCAGGACGGAGTTCTTTCCTACCTACGATTACATGGACATCGTAGCGGCCGAACAGAGCAAGGTACGCAAGCCCGTACCCGCTAAATAATTCGCACGCGTGCAAACAGCGTCTCCCACTCGCCGAGACGCTGGCACTTTTCGCAAAATCAGTGGCGCTTTCTCTGCGCCCTCAGCATTTCACACAACACAAATGCAGCATAATCCGAGCATCGAACTCACCGGAGAGCTGCCCCATGCCCACCACCGTTCTAGTCCTGGTTGAAACCATCAACGAATACCTGCAAATCATCGAAAGCAATGACTTTCACGTGATCCTGGCGCCGACGCCCGCAGAACGGGCTCAGGCGATCAAGGCCCACGCAGGGCAGATCAAAGCCGTGCTGACCCGCGGGCCGCTGGGGCTGTATGCCGAGGAAATCGCCGCGCTGCCATTGCTGGAGATCATCTGCGTGATCGGTGCTGGCTACGAACATGTAGACCTGCAAGCGGCAAGCAACCGTGGGATCGTGGTCACCAACGGTGCCGGCGTGAACGCCCCCTCGGTGGCCGATCACGCCATGGCGCTGCTGCTCTCGCTGGTGCGCGGGATTCCCCAGACCGATGCCGCCGTGCGGCGCAGCGAATGGCCGAAGGTCATGCGCCCTTCCCTGGCCGGCAAGCAACTGGGAATTCTCGGGCTCGGTGCGGTGGGGATGGAGATCGCAAGGCGCGCCGCCCTGGGCTTCGGCATGGAGGTGAGCTATCACAACCGCCAACCCCGCGATGACGTGGATTACACCTACTGTTCAACGGCCGTCGAACTGGCGCGCACCTCCGACTTCCTGATCCTGGCCACGCCCGGTGGGGCCAGCACTCGCCATCTGATCGATAAACATGCGCTGGATGCGTTGGGGCCCAATGGCTATCTGGTGAACATTGGCCGCGGCAGCGTGGTGGTGACCGCCGACCTCGTGGCTGCCCTGGAGCAACGGCGTATCGGCGGCGCCGCGCTGGACGTATTCGACGACGAACCCAAGGTGCCCGACGCCCTCAAGCGCCTGAGCAATACCGTCCTGACCTCCCATGTGGCCGGCCTGTCACCGGAGGCTGCCCATGACACCGTGCAGCGGGTGGCCGATAACCTGGTGGAATACTTCGCCGGCCGTCCGGTGCTCACGCCGGTTGCGCTGCCAGCGCCTGCAAAATGACCGATCAGGCACGCTGATCACCCTTCAACACGCTAACCTATTAAGCCGCCCCGACCTTGTCGCTGGGCGGCGGTGCGCATTAGATTAGGAAATAGTCCAAGGCCTTTAGAATAAGCAGAAGGGATAAGCATGGCGCTGAACGACCAATCGACCCAGATTCGCCCCGGCGAAGAACTTGATGCGAGCCTGATCGATCCCTACCTCAAGGCCCACATTCCGGGCTTGAACGGCACGCCTGCGATCAGTCAGTTTCCCGGCGGTGCATCGAACCTGACCTACCTGCTGGAATATCCAGGCCAGGAATTCGTGCTGCGTCGCCCGCCGTTTGGCCACAAGGCCAAGTCCGCCCACGACATGGGCCGCGAATACCGCATTCTCAACCAGCTCAAAGATGGTTTCCCGTATTGCCCCAAGGCGTACGTGCACTGCACCGATGAATCAGTGATCGGCGCCGAGTTCTATGTGATGGAACGGGTCAACGGCATCATCCTGCGCTCTGACCTGCCGCCCGAACTGGGCCTGGACGCGGCCAAGACTCAAGCGCTGTGCAAAAGCTTTATCGACAAGTTCGTCGAACTGCATCAAGTCAATTACGGCGCCTGTGGTCTGGCCGACCTGGGCAAGCCTGAAGGTTACGTGGCGCGGCAGATTCGTGGCTGGAGCGAGCGCTACGAAAAGGCCCTGACCCCTGATGCGCCAAAATGGGAAGCGGTGCGCGCCTGGCTCAACGACAAAATGCCAGCCGATTCGCCCACATCCAGCATCGTGCATAACGACTACCGCTTCGATAACGTGATCCTTGACCCGCACAACCCGATGCAGATCATCGGCGTGCTGGATTGGGAACTGACCACCCTGGGCGACCCGCTGATGGACCTGGGCAACACCCTCGCCTACTGGATCGAAGCTGCAGATCCGGCACCGGTGCAACTGATGCGGCGCCAGCCGAGCAACGCCCCGGGGATGCTCACCCGCCGTCAGTTTGTCGACTACTACGCCGAGCGCTCCGGGCTTGCGATCGACAATTTCGATTTCTATTACACCTACGGGCTGTTCCGGCTGGCCGGCATCGTGCAGCAGATCTACTACCGCTTTTTCCACGGCCAGACCCAGGACAAACGCTTTGCGCAGTTCATCCATATGAACAAGCTGCTGGAGCAAATGAGCCTGAATGTCATTGGCAAATCAGCGCTCTGATCGCAACTTCAAGGAACCTTTATGTCCAAGACCAACCTGTTTGACCTTGACGGCAAGATCGCCTTCGTTTCCGGTGCCAGCCGTGGCATCGGCGAGGCCATTGCCAAGCTGCTGGCCCAGCAAGGCGCCCACGTGATCGTCTCCAGCCGCAAGCTGGAAGGTTGCCAGCACGTCGCCGACGCGATCATTGCCGACGGCGGCAAGGCCACGGCGATTGCCTGCCATATCGGTGAAATGGAGCAGATTACCCAGGTGTTCGCCGGCATCCGCGAACAGTTCGGCCGCCTGGATATTCTGGTCAACAACGCCGCGACCAACCCGCAGTTCTGCAACGTGCTGGATACCGACCTTGGCGCATTCCAGAAGACGGTCGACGTGAATATCCGCGGTTACTTCTTCATGTCGGTGGAAGCCGGCAAGCTGATGCGCGAGAACGGCGGCGGCAGCATCATCAACGTGGCGTCGATCAACGGCATTTCGCCGGGCGTGTTCCAGGGCATCTACTCGGTCACCAAGGCTGCCGTGATCAACATGACCAAGGTGTTCGCCAAGGAATGCGCGGCATTCGGCATCCGTTGCAACGCACTGCTGCCGGGCCTGACTGATACCAAATTCGCCTCGGCGCTGGTCAAGAACGATTCGATCCTGAAAGTGGCCCTGGCGCAGATCCCCCTCAAGCGCGTCGCCGCCCCCAGCGAAATGGCCGGCGCGGTGTTGTATCTGGCCAGCGATGCGTCGAGCTACACCACCGGTGTGTCGTTGAATGTAGACGGCGGCTTCCTGTCCTGACACTGCCTGGTTTCTTCAGATCGATTTACGCGTAACCTTGGCGCGGATCGATCTGTCTCCAGGATGAAACATGGAACTGCACCTCGTCATCAATGGCCGCAAGGACCTGGCTGCCCAGCTTTATCAGCAACTGCGCGAAGCTATCGCCACCGGGCGACTGTCGGCGGGTGCGCAACTGCCACCGAGCCGCCTGCTCGCCGAACAACTGGGCGTATCGCGCAAGACGGTGTCGGATACCTACACCACCCTCACGTACGAAGGCCTGCTGATCGGCAAGATCGGCCGCGGCACTTTCGTCAATGCGTGGGCGCCCCAACCCGATCGTGTGCAAACCGCCACCGACCTGGCCTGCGCCGCCAACCTGGGCAAGTGGGCAGCACTGCCCTCGCCCATGGGCCACCCTTCCCGTGAGGGCATCCTGCGCTACGAATTTATCGGCGGCGCGACTGCACGCAACCAATTCCCCCAGGACGAATGGCGACGCTGCACCCAGGATGCGCTGCGCCGTATCGCCCAGAACAGTGGTTTCTACAGCCAACCGGAAGGGTTACCGGCATTGCGCGAGGCCATCGCCGGGCATATCGCGTTTTCCCGAGGGGTCAAATGCCACGCCAGCGATATCGTGGTCACCAATGGCGCGCAGCAGGCGCTTGACCTGATTGCCCGCGTGGTGCTGGAACCCGGCAGCATGGTCGCGATGGAAGACCCAGGCTATAGCCCCGCGCGCCAAATGTTCGTAGCGATGGGCGCCAGCGTCGCCAGCGTGGCCGTCGACAAACAGGGCCTCCAGGTCGATCAGATCCCCGATGGCACCCGTCTGATCTACGTAACCCCGTCCCACCAGTTCCCCCTCGGCATGCCGATGAGTCAGAGGCGCCGCCAGGCACTGCTGGACCGCGCAATCGAGCTGGGTGCGATCATCATCGAAGACGACTACGACAGCGAATTTCGCTACGAAGGGCGCCCCACCGACTCCCTGCAAAGCCTGGACACCCGAGGCGTGGTCACCTACGTCGGGACCTTTTCCAAAACCCTATTGCCCGAGTTGCGCCTGGGCTACGCGGTGCTGCCGCCAGCGATCTATGGCGCGGTGCTCAAGGCCAAGCAGTTGACCGACCAGCACAGCTCAACCCTGCCGCAGTGGGCATTGGCCAAGTTCATCAGCGAAGGCTACCTGCTCAAGCATATTCGCCGTTGCCACAGCATCTATGCTGGGCGTCGCGAACGAATACTGCAGCGTCTGGCGGGCGATCTGTCACCGTGGTTCGAGGCGGTTCCGACGGTGGCGGGCTTTCACCTGGCGGCATTGTGCAAGGTGGCGTTGAATATCCCCTTGCTGATAGAACAGGCGCGTCAGGTCGAGGTGGGGTTGTACCCTCTGGACGTATTCTTCCACGACGTGCCATTACGCTCGGGGCTGATTTTCGGCTTCGGCGCCATCGAGACCCTGGACATCGACCCGGCGCTGGACAAGGTGCGCGATATTCTCCGGCAGATTGGCTAAGGGGTTTTCCGGTGTATTGGTCATTGGTGGCGTACAGGCTACGGCGTAGGGTGAAGAGGTCTCGAACTACGCGGAATCCTGATCATGAAACGATTGCTCGCCACCACGCTGATGCTCACCTCCCTCAGCGCATTTGCCCACGACCCGGTATACAACCAGGAAACGCTCAAGGTGCTGCAGGAGCACCCCTTGACCAACGTGCCCGGCAAGAAAACCATCATGCTCACCGTGGACTATGCCCCCGGCCAGGCCACCGTGCCCCATAGCCACACCGGCACTGCGGTGGCTTATGTGCTGCAAGGCGCGATCACCTCGCGGGTCAATGATGAAAAGGCGATCACCTACAAAGCCGGGCAATCGTTCTACGAACCGGCAGGCTCACGACACTTTGAATCCAGCAATGCCAGCCAGACCCAACCGGCCAGGCTGCTGGTGGTGATGGTGCTGGATGACAAGGCCGAAGTGCTCACACCCCTGGCGCAGTGACCAGCGCCACCACACTGAACCATTGCCCTCTGTAGGAGCGAGCTTGCTCGCGAAAAACATCAACGATAAAGCGTGCTTCCTGAATGAACGCGGCGCCTGTGAGTTTTTCGCGAGCAAGCTCGCTCCTACAGGCATTAGGGCTTGCCCCCTCCCACAACGCTCAGGGACGTTTGAACTGGCGCCGCAGGCCTTCGATGCCCGGGCGGCAAGCGCACCCCTGCAGGTGATCATTGACCATCCCCATCGCCTGCATCAGCGCATACATCGTGGTTGGGCCGACAAAGGTCCAGCCACGTTTCTTCAGGGCCTTGGACAAACGCACCGAAGCCGGTGAGGTCGGATTAGAGGACCAGTAGGCAATGTCCACCACGGCCGGGCGTTCAGCTTCGCCGGGTTCGAATGCCCATAACCAGCGTGCCAGCGAGCCGGTTTCTTCCACCAGCTCACAGGCCCGGCGCGCATTGTTGATGGTGGAGACGATCTTGGCGCGGTTACGCACGATCCCCGGATCCGTCATCAAGCGCTCGATATCCGCCTGGTCATATTGCGCGACCCGGCGAAAATCAAATCCGTGGAACGCCTGCCGAAAATGTTCACGCTTGCGCAAGATCGTGATCCACGCCATCCCCGCCTGAAAGCCCTCCAGGCAGATTTTCTCGTACAACTGGATGTCATCCGCCACCGGCACGCCCCATTCGTGGTCGTGGTAATGGAGGTATTCCGGGGCGGCGTTGCGCCAGCTGCAATGGGTACGTCCTGCGGGGTCAGTTGTCAGCCCTGGTTGATCCATCCATCACCTCGTGTGCCGTGGGCCGATGATACGCAAAAAACTTTAAAGCCCGCCAACCGCTCAAGCACCGTACTTACCGACCAACTGGTCAGACCGGGACCTGCCAACCGCTGAATATTTACTTGTTGTTTGAAAAAAACCAAGCGTAGACTGGCCGCGCACTGGACTTACCGGTAAGACCACAACAATTAAGCCCTGGAACCACCAGGGCACCGAATAGAGATCCCTCCCATGCTCAGATGGTGCTCGCGTTCGATTTTCCTGCAAGTCGTGATTGGCCTGATGCTCGGCATCGCCTGCGGCCTGGCCCTTCCCGAATTTTCCTCACAACTCAAACCCCTGGGCGACGGCTTTATCAAGCTGATCAAAATGCTGATCGGCCTGATCGTGTTCTGTGTCGTGGTCAGCGGTATTTCCGGCGCCGGCGATTTGAAGAAGGTCGGGCGTATCGGGCTCAAGTCGGTGATCTACTTTGAAGTGCTGACCACCGTCGCCCTGGTGCTTGGCCTGATCATGGCCTTCAGCACCGGCATCGGCAGCGGCGCCAATATTCATCTTGAGCAACTCTCTTCCGCCGGCTTGAATGAGCTGGCCGACAAGGGCCAACACATCAAGGGCACCAGCCAGTTCCTGATGGACCTGATTCCCAACTCGGTGATCGGTGCGTTTGCCGATAACAACGTGTTGCAGGTGCTGCTGTTCTCGGTGCTGTTCGGCAGTGCGCTAAACCTGGTGGGCGAAGCGGCCAGCGGTATCTCGCGGCTGATCAATGAGCTTAGCCATGTGATCTTCCGCATCATGGGCATGATCGTGCGCCTGGCGCCGATTGGCGTATTCGGTGCCATCGCGTTCACCACCAGCACCTACGGCCTGGACTCGCTGCAACACCTGGGCAGCCTGGTTGGGCTGTTCTACCTGACGTGCTTTGCCTTTGTCGCGCTGATCCTCGGGCTGGTAATGCGCTTGTCCGGCCTGCGGATGCTGCCGCTGCTCAAGTACCTGCGCGAAGAGCTGCTGATCGTGATGGGCACCGCTTCGTCCGACGCTGTGCTGCCGCAGATCATGCGCAAGCTGGAACATTTGGGCATTGGCAGTTCCACCGTGGGTTTGGTAATTCCCACCGGGTACTCGTTCAACCTCGACGGTTTCTCGATCTACCTGACCCTGGCCATCGTGTTTATCGCCAACGCCACCGGTACACCGCTGTCGATGACCGACTTGCTGACCATCCTCCTGGTATCGTTGATCACCTCCAAAGGCGCCCACGGCATTCCGGGCTCGGCATTGGTGATTCTAGCGGCGACACTCACGGCGATCCCGGCAATTCCGGTGGTGGGCCTGGTGTTGGTGCTGGCGGTGGACTGGTTCATGGGGATCGGTCGTGCGCTGACCAACCTGATCGGCAACTGCGTGGCTACCGTGGCGATTGCTCGCTGGGAAAAAGATATCGATATTCAGCGTGCCAACAAGGTGCTCGACGGCCAGCAGGGTTATGCCTTTCAGGCCAAGAAGCCGGTGCTGCCGGCGCATCAGGAGTTCTAGGACGACACCCATCCAATGTGGGAGCTGGCTTGCCTGCGATAGCGGTGAGTCAGCGTCAAATGTAGTGCCTGACACTCAGTCATCGCAGGCAAGCCAGCTCCCACATTGGCCCTTTGCCAGACTGAATACTGTATGAGCAACATCAAGGAGCCTTCGACGTGATCAGCACCTCAACCGTCGTCAATTCAGTGGTAGAAAAACTGCGCGCCGCCTTGGCGCGAGGCCAGTGGCGCCGCGGTGAAATGCTGCCAGGCCAGCGTGAGCTGGCCGAGCAACTGGGTATCAGCCGCCCGAGCCTGCGTGAAGCGGTGATCGTGCTGGAGACCTTGGGCCTGGTGCGTTCCATGCCGGGCAAAGGTGTGGTGGTACTGGAAACCAGCGTCAGCGAGCCGCAGTCGAACGACGCGGTGGCCGACGCCAGCCTGGAAGACATCCTGCAACTGCGCTATACCCTCGAACCCTTCATCGTCGGCCTGGTCGCCCAATCCATCAGCAGCAAGGAAATCGGCCAACTGCGCCTGACGCTGATGGACATGCGCGAAGCCCTGGATGCCGGCGACGCCGAGGCGGGCATGAACGCCTACATCGACTTTCACGAAGAACTGTTTGCCCTGACCTCCAACCCGATCTTCCAGAACGTGGTGCAGCAAACCAGCACCGCGCTCAAACAAAGCGCCCAGGTATTGCGCAACTCCCCTGAACACCTGGCCGAACGCCTGCAAGAGAACGAAGCCGTGGTACGCGCCATCCGCAACAAGAACAGCGCCCTGGCCAGTGCCGAAATGCGTCGGCACATCCTGCAGGAAGGCTTGCGCATGGGCATTCGCTTGAATATCCCGGATGACCATCTGGGCAGCTGAATAATTGGAGACCGGCCATGAACGTCCACGCCCTGCAACGTGACCCTCTGCCCTGCCTGCGCCTGGTGTCGGGCAAGAAGCCTTCGGTTGACGACATCTACCCGCGCTTGTTCGACGCGATCCTTGAGCAACGCATTGCGCCTGCCAGCCGCTTCACCGAAGAAGGCCTGGGCGAACTCTTTGGCGTGAGCCGCAGCGTGATTCGCCGGGTGCTCGCCAAGCTGTCCCATCAGCAAGTGGTCATCCTGCGCCCCAACCAGCGCGCCCAGGTCGCCGCGCCGGATGCCCAGCACACACGGCAGATTCTTGAAGCACGGCGCCTGACCGAAATGACCGTGGTGCAACTGGCCTGCGCCCAGGCCACAGCGATGCAAATCCGCCAACTGCGCGAGCTGATTGCGCAGGAGCGCGACGCCATTGAGCGTGACCAGCGTGGGCCGGCGATCCGGTTTTCTGGGGAGTTTCATCTGCAACTGGCGCACATGGCAGGCAATGCGCCGTTGGCACAGTTTCTCAACAGCCTGGTGCCGTTGACGTCGTTGATCATTGCGCAATTTGAAACGAAGGCCTGCACGTATTGTGCGTGGCAGGAGCATGTGGCGATTGTGGATGCCGTGGAACAGCGCGACGCCCACACGGCTGTCGCCCTGATGACCCAGCACCTGGATCACCTGGAAACCCGGCTACTCAAACACCACTGACCTGCGGATAATAAGGAGATCCAAATGTGGGAGGGGGCTTGCTCCCTCCCACACTAGCCCTTCAGTGTTTGATAAATGGTGTTCCAATAAAAAGCCCCCGCATCTCACGATGCGGGGGCTTTGGGTTTACCGAAGCATCAAGCCGGCTGCAACACCGACTGACCACTCAACGCCAGGTCCAGCAACTCACGATTGGCCACCGCGTACATGGCGTAGTCCGTGCCAACCGCAGCACGAATTTCCACCATCATGGCACGCCAGCGATCAGCCATGTCCTGGTGCTGTTCAAGCCACAGGGCCACGCGGGCTTCCATGTCTTGTGGCGCGTCGGCCATTTGCAGTACCGAAATGGTAATCGCCCGTTGCTGCCAGTCCACGTCATCGCGGAAGGCCTCACGGGCCTGGGCCTGCCAGTTGTTGGCGACAGGCAGATCGCTGATCTGCTGCAGGTACCACGGCAGGTCCAGGGCGCTGCCAACGGCGAAGTAGGCTTTGGCCACTTCGGCGGCGTCATGCCCGGTCACGTCGGCGGCTTCGATGATCGGCAGCAAGGTGTACAGGTGGGTTGTGCCTGCAACCATGCGTGCCAACAACTCCGGTACGCCGGCCTGGGTGTAGGCCTGGTAACGGTTCTGCCAGCCTTCACGGGTCGGACCTTCCAGCAGTTCGTCGAGCTTGAGGCCCAATGCCGCCAGATGCGGACCGAAGTGCGCAGTGTCACGCCCGGCGTCCTGTTCGTTGCGACGGCTGCGCAGGAACCAGCGCGTAGCACGACGGCCCAGGCGCATCAGCTCGTCCATCAGCTCCAGTTGCACGTCGGCCGACACCTGGTGGTCCAGGGCTTCGATCTGACGGAACCAGTGCGGGAGGTGGAAGATATCGCGCACGATCACATAGGCACCGGCGACGTTTGCCGGGCTCATGCCGGTCGACTCTTTGAGTCGCTGCACGAAGGTGATGCCCATGTGGTTGACCAGGTCGTTGGCGATCTGGGTGCTGACGATCTCGCGCTTGAGGCGATGGCGACGCATGGCTTCGGAGAACTTGGCCACCAGGCTCGGTGGGAACGCGGTCTCCATGTCACGGGTCAGGTATTCGTCATCCGGCACCAGGGATTTGAGCAGCGCTTCCTTGAGGTCGATCTTGCTGTACGAAATCAGCACCGACAACTCCGGACGGGTCAAGCCCTTGCCGGTCGAAGCGCGCTCGGTGAGCTGCTCTTCGGTCGGTAGGTACTCGATGGCGCGGTCCAGCTTGCCACGGCCTTCCAGGTCGCTCATCAGGCGTTTGTACTCGGCGGCGCGCTCGTAAGCCTTGCGTGCGGCCAGGGACAGGGCCTGGGTCTGCTTGTAGTTGTTGCCCAACACCAGGTGGCCGACTTCGTCGGTCATGCTCGCCAGCAACTGGTTGCGTTGCTTGTCGGTCATGTCACCGGCCTGCACCACTTCGTTGAGCAGGATCTTGATGTTCACTTCGTGGTCGGAGCAGTCCACGCCACCGGCGTTGTCGATGAAGTCGGTGTTGGAACCGCCGCCATTGAGGCCGAATTCCACACGACCCAGTTGGGTCATGCCGAGGTTACCGCCCTCGCCCACCACCTTGCAGCGCAGCTCGTTGCCGTTCACGCGCAGCGCGTCGTTGGCCTTGTCGCCCACGTCGGCATGGCTTTCGGTGCTGGCCTTGACGTAGGTACCGATACCGCCGTTCCACAACAGGTCCACCGGCGCCTTGAGCAAGGCGTTGAGCAGTTCGGTCGGGGTAAGCTTGTCGGCCTGGATGTCGAAACGCTCTTTCATCTGCGCCGAGATCGCAATGCTTTTGGCGCTGCGCGAGAAGATACCGCCGCCTTCAGACATGATGCTGGTGTCGTAGTCGGTCCAGGACGAACGCGGCAGCTCGAACATGCGCTGGCGCTCGACGAAGCTGGTGGCCGGGTTAGGGTTCGGGTCGATGAAGATGTGCAGGTGGTTGAAGGCCGCCACCAGTTGCAGCTTGTCGGACATCAGCAAACCGTTACCGAACACGTCACCGGCCATATCGCCGACGCCCACTACGGTGATGCTGTCTTCCTGCACGTTGATGCCGCGCTCACGGAAGTGACGCTGCACACCCACCCACGCGCCCTTGGCGGTGATGCCCATTTTCTTGTGGTCATAACCGGCAGAACCGCCGGAAGCGAACGCGTCACCCAGCCAGAAACCGTAGTCGATAGCGATGCCGTTGGCGATGTCGGAGAAGGTTGCAGTGCCCTTGTCCGCCGCCACCACCAGGTAGGGGTCATCGTCGTCATGGCGCACGACGTTGGCCGGTGGCACCAGGGCGCCGTCCTTCAGGTTGTCGGTAATGTCCAACAGGCCGGAAATGAAGATGCGGTAGCAGGCGATGCCCTCGGCCGCGATCTCGTCCCGGCTGCCGCCCAATGGCAGGCGACGCGGCAGGAAGCCGCCCTTGGCGCCCACCGGCACGATCACCGAGTTTTTCACTTGCTGGGCTTTTACCAGGCCGAGCACTTCGGTACGGAAGTCTTCTTCACGGTCGGACCAGCGCAGGCCGCCGCGAGCGACGTTGCCGAAGCGCAGATGCACACCTTCAACCCGTGGCGAATACACGAAGATTTCAAACTTCGGCACCGGCTTGGGCAGCTCAGGGATCGCACGCGGGTCGAACTTGAAGCTGAAGTACGACTTGTTCTGGCCGTTTGCGTCGGTCTGGTAGAAGTTGGTACGCAGGGTCGCCTTGATCAGGTCCAGGTAGCGACGCAAGATACGGTCTTCGTTGAGCACCTGAACATCGTCCAGGGCGGTGAGGATCGCTTGTTCCAGGCGTTGCTGCTTGTCTTCCAGGTCGTCGGCGGTGAGCTTGCGCGCCAGGTAGAAACGGGTCTTGAACAACCGGGTCAACTCGCGGGCGATGTCGGTGTGGTTGTTCAGGGTGCTGGCGATGTAACCCAGGTCGAAGCCCAGGCGGATCTGCTTGAGGTAACGGGCGTAGGCACGCAGCAGCGCAACGTCACGCCATGGCAGGCCGGCGGTCAATACCAAGCGGTTGAATGCATCGTTCTCGGCGTCGCCATGCACGATGTGCACGAAGGCGTCCTGCAGGGTGTCGTTGAGCTGCTGGATATCCAGGTTCACGCCTTCGGCGGCGATGAATGCAAAGTCATGGATCCAGAACTCACGGCCATTGGCATGGCGCAGGCGATACGGAAACTCGCCCAGCACGCGCAGGCCGAGGTTTTCCAGGATCGGCAGCACGTCGGACAGCGCCAGCGGGGTGTCAGCGTGATAGAGCTTGCAATGCAGTTCGCGCTGACCGGAGACCTGGCCCAGCGGCTGATAGAAGCTCATCACCAGCGGGTTGGCTTCGGTGAGGCTGTTCAGATGCTGCATGTCGACCACGGCCGAATGCGCGGCGAAACGCTCGCGGTAGCCGGCCGGGAAGCCTTTGGGGAAGTCCGCCAGCACGTTGGTGCCGTGGGCTTCGCCGAAACTTTCCACGACCAGACTGGCGTAGTCGTCCTGCCAGCTGCGGCAGGCTTGCACCACTTCTTTTTCCAGTTGCAGCGGGTCGATGTCCAGGCGGTTCTTCGGGTCGACCCGCAGGATCAGTTGCACACGGGCCAGCACGGACTCGGAGAAGAAGGTCCAGAACTCGCAGTCCGAAGCCTTGAGGCGATCCATCAGCACTTGCTGGATCTTCTGGCGCACTTCGGTGGAGTAGATGTCGCGCGGCACATAGGCCAGGCAGTAGCAGAAACGACCGTACGGATCTTTGCGCAGGAACACGCGGATCTTGTTGCGTTCCTGGATCTGCACGATCGACATCACGGTGCTGAACAGCTCGTCGACCGGGGTCTGGAACAGGTCGTCACGGGGCAGCACTTCAACCACTTGGGCCAGTTCCTTGCCCAGATGCGCCTTGGCCTGGAAGCCCGAGCGACGCTCGATTTCCGCTACCTTGCGGCGAATGTACGGGATCACTCGCACGCTTTCGCCGTACACCGAGGAGGTGTAGAGGCCCATGAAGCGGTGTTCCTTGATGACCTTGCCGTCGGCACTGATCTCGCGGATCGACACGTAGTCCGGATACGCCGGGCGGTGCACGCGGCTTGGGTGTGCAGCCTTGGCGAACGACAGCACCGTCGGTTCACGCAGGTAGGCCACGGCGTAGTCTTCGATGCGCAGGTCTTCGGCGGTGAGGCCGGCGCGCAACAGCTTGGTCAGACCGAGGAAGGAGCTGGCGTCATATTCGATATGACCGCCGTCCGCCTCGTCACGTACCACGAACTCTTCATAGCCCAGGAAGGTGAAGTGGTTGCCCACCAGCCATTCCAGGAAGTTCTTGATCTCGGCTTTTTCTTCACCGTCGATCGTGAATGCGCTGGCGTCGATACCGGCCAGCAGGTCCTGGACCTTGGCTTTCATCGGTTCGAAATCGGCCACGGCCACGCGCACTTCGCCCAGCACCTGCTCCAGCTCTTTGCTCAGCACGTTCAGCTCGGCGGCGTTGGCGCAGCGGTCGATCTCCAGGTACATCAGCGACTCTTGCAGGATGCCTTCGCCCTGGGTGCCCTTGGGCAGGATTTCCAGCAACTCACCCTTGCTGCCACGGCGCACGCTGAGCACGGTGGTTTGCAGGGTATGGATGCTGTAGCCACGGCGGTTCAACTCGGTGCGTACCGAGTCCACCAGAAATGGCAGGTCATGGTGCAGCACTTCGACCGCGGTGTGGGTCGATTGCCAGCCATGTCGTTCGTAATCGGGGTTGTAGACCCGCACTTGCGGTTGGGTGTGATCGAAGCGCTCAAGCAGGCGCCAGGCAGACAGGGTGCAACCGGCCAGGTCGGAAAGGCGACGCTGGGTCAGTTCGTCCAGGGAAATGATGCCGAAGAATTGCTCAGCAAACAGCGCCACTTGTGGCAGTGCCTGTTCACTGATGTGCTGCGCCAGTGCCGCTTGCAGTTGGTGCTGGAAGTCGGCCTTGCTGGCTGCGGTGAAGAACGCCATCTGTGGTACTCCGCTTGGGCTTGTTATTGATGGAAGCGTCGCGTGTTATCCCCTTGCGGGGAGACCGTCAGCTCTGTTCGTGGGTCACGATAAACGAATCAGGCCGACAGGTGGGTGAAGCTGGACAGGACAGTCAGGTCACATACAACTTCCACAAGATGCACACCTTGCCGGGTGACGGTACGACGGGCAGGTCAGGCGCCGGGCGCGGGGCACATCCGTTGCGCAGCTTAACGAGTGTAGGAAGACCGCTGCTTGCGACGCTGCGACATATTCGGTCATCGGTAAGCAGGCAATAGGTTGCAACTTGGGCAACCGCGTTTTTCCGGGCAAAAAACCTGCGTTTTTCAGCCCTCTGAGTACCGAAAATGACTGATACCGCACGCCAGGTCATGCCCTGGGTCTGACACACCCTGCAGCATAAAATTCGCCGCAATGGCACAATTGCCAGCGCAACGCCCTCCTTCACACAGGATTTCCCATGCTGCAGCTGAAAACCGACGCCCTGATGGCCACCCCGTGCGACGAAGAAGAAGACAACATGGCCATGCTTTGCTGCCACGGCAAAAACGGCGAAATGTTCATGTTGAGCCGCTACCCGGATGAAGAGGAAGTGGAACTGACCTGGGATTACGAGCCGTCGACGCTGGATGGGCTGAAGATCACCTTGAGTGCTACGAGGTTGCTGGTCGAACTTGCAGCGGGTGATGCCGATGCATTGGGTGGCAAGGATCATCTGGAGATCACCCACGCCACGGCCGCATCCGACCTGGCTGAAGTGGAGGAAACCTTGCAGAAAATCCTCGCAGGCACTGGCACTTTCATCCGGACTTGAGCTGCACCCTGGTTCAAATGTGGGAAGGGGCTTGCCCCCGATAGCGGCGGGCCAGTTAATACATCGGTGCCTGACACACGGGCATCGGCGGCAAGCCCCCTCCCACATTGACCGTGTTCCCACACCAAAAGCCTACAAGTTTTTCTGAAAATACCCGTGACGTCGTTAGTCGTCACCCCCTTCGATGCATTAAAGTAAGCCTCCCAAGCCTGGCGCTCGCGCTCCACCATCAGGCTCATCTTTCCAGGAACCGTCATCGATGGAACATCGTGAAGCGCTGCTTGCGCTGCGAACCTTTCTTTCTACGCAGATTCTCGGCCAGGAAAAACTCATCGATCGCCTGCTGATCGCCCTGCTCGCCGACGGCCATATGCTGGTCGAAGGCGCACCGGGGCTGGCCAAGACCAAGGCGATCAAGGAGCTGGCCGAAGGCATCGAAGCGCAGTTCCATCGTATCCAGTTCACCCCCGACCTGCTGCCCGCCGACATCACCGGCACCGAGATCTATCGCCCGGAAACCGGCAGTTTCGTGTTCCAGCAGGGGCCGATATTCCACAACCTGGTGCTCGCCGACGAAATCAACCGCGCCCCGGCCAAGGTCCAGTCGGCCTTGCTTGAAGCGATGGCCGAGCGCCAGGTCAGCGTGGGCCGTAGCACTTACGAGCTATCGCCGCTGTTTTTGGTGATGGCCACGCAGAACCCCATCGAGCAGGAAGGCACCTACCCTCTGCCCGAAGCCCAGCTCGACCGCTTCCTCATGCACGTCAAGATCGGTTTCCCGGACGCCGCCGTCGAACGGCGCATCCTGCAACAGGCCCGCGGCGAAGCGCTCAATGGCGAAACCAAGCCTGAGCGGCGCGTCAGCCAACAGGCGATCTTTGCCGCCCGCAAGGAAATCCTTGGCCTGTACATGGCCGATGCGGTAGAGGAATACCTGGTGCAACTGGTCATGGCCACACGTACGCCTTCCAAGTTCGACCCGGAAATGGCCGAGTGGATCGCCTATGGCGCCAGCCCCCGAGGCTCCATCGCCCTGGACCGTTGCGCCCGCGCCCACGCCTGGCTGGCCGGTCGCGACTTCGTAAGCCCCGAGGATATCCAGGCGGTGCTGTTCGACGTGCTGCGTCACCGCATCATCCTGTCGTTCGAAGCCGAAGCTGCCGGGATCGACCAGGACCGCGTGGTGCAACGCATTCTTGACGTTGTTGCCGTCGCTTGAAGCCGATGAACGCCAGCGATGGTATACGCGTAACCCTCAGTGAACTGATTGAGATGCGTCACCACGTGCGCGAAGTGCAGCTGTTCTCCACGCCCGGCCAGCGCAGCCCGTTGATCGGCCTGCACCACTCCAAGCTGCGCGGGCGCGGTGTGGACTTCGATCAGGTGCGGGTATACCAGGCGGGCGACGACGTGCGCACCATCGACTGGCGCGTGACAGCGCGTACCCAGGAGCCGCACACCAAATTGTTCCACGAAGAACGCGAACGGCCGATCTTTATCATGGTGGAGCAAAGCTGCCGTCTGTTCTTCGGCTCGGGGCAGATGTTCAAGTCGGTGCTCGCCGCACAAGCGGCCAGCCTGATCGGCTGGGCGGCCCTGGGGCATAACGATCGGGTCGGCGGACTGGTGTTCGGCGACAGCGAGCACTACGAAATCAAGCCTCGACGCAGCAAACAAAGCCTGTTGCAACTGCTTAACCGCCTGGTGCGGGTCAACCAGAGCCTGAACACCGAAAGCCGCCCCGAAGCTGACGCCCTGGGCATGGCCTTGCGCCGTGGCCGTGAAGTGTTGCGACCGGGCAGCCTGGGAATTGTGATCTGCGATGAACGGGCGCTGACTGACAGCGCCGAGCAACAGCTGAGCCTGCTGTCGCGACATTGCGACCTGTTGCTGCTGCCCATTTCCGACCCGCTTGATCACGCCCTGCCCGCCGCCGGGTTACTGCGCTTCGCAGAACGCGGCGCACAGCTGGAACTGGACACCCTGAACATTGATTTGCGCCAGGCCTACAAAGCCCAGGCCGAAGCACGTATCGCCCGCTGGGAACGGCTCGCGCAAAAGCTGCGGGTGCTGTTGATGCCGTTGAGCACACAGAGTGAAATGGTCGAGCAATTGCGCGAGTACCTCAACCCGCAACGCCCGGTTAAAAAACAATGAGCAGCCTGGACCAACTGCAACCGCTGATCGCCCCGCCGGCCATCGGCTTCTGGCCGCCTGCGCCCGGCTGGTGGCTGTTGCTGCTGGTGATCCCGCTGCTCGGCTGGGGCCTGTGGTGGTTGCGCCGCTTCCTGCCAACCCGCCGCCCCGTGGCCCGCGCCGAACAACCGCTGGACCCGCTGCGCATCGCCGCCCTCGCCGAACTGGCCTTGATGCCCAAGCCCTACGACGGCGCGCCCGCAGGTGCCTGGCTGCAACAACTCAACGGCCTGCTCAAGCGCCTGTGCCGTAACGACTACCCGTATAGCCAGAGCCATACCCTCAACGGCCGCAAATGGCTGGCCTTCCTCGACAACCGCTGCCCCGCCGCCGGCCTGACGCGCTGGATGGTACTGGTGGAAGGCGCCTACAAGCCCGAATGCAAACTCGACGACAAAGCTATCGCCGGCCTGACCCAGGCTGTCGACACCTGGATCCGCAAACATGTTTGAGTTCGCCTGGCCGTGGATCTTTACCCTGTTGCCATTGCCCTGGTTGATGCGCCTGATCCTGCCCGTGGCCGACAGCGGCGAGCCCGCATTGAAAGTCAGCTACCTGAGCGACCTCGAAAGCCTGGCCCGCCGTCGCGCCCGCGCCAACCTGCCAGGCTGGCGCCAGCAGGCCCCCTTCGTGGTGCTGTGGCTGCTGCTGTTGACTGCCGCCGCACGCCCGCAATGGCTTGGCGAGCCTTTGCCAATTGCCGCCAGTGGCCGGGACTTGCTGGTGGCGGTCGACGTGTCAGGCTCCATGGATTTCCCCGACATGCACTGGCAGGGTGAGGACGTGAGTCGCCTGGCCCTGGTCAAACACCTGCTCGGGGACTTTCTTGAAGAACGCGAAGGTGACCGCGTGGGCTTGATCCTGTTTGGTACTCAAGCCTACCTGCAGGCACCGCTGACCTTTGATCGGCGCACCGTACGTACCTGGCTGGACGAAGCGCGTATCGGCATTGCCGGCAAGAACACCGCCATCGGCGATGCCATTGGCCTGGCCTTGAAACGCCTGCGCCAACGCCCGGCGCAAAGCCGTGTGCTGATCCTGATCACCGACGGCGCCAATAACGCCGGGCAGATCGACCCGTTGACGGCAGCGCGACTGGCGGCCGAAGAAGGCGTGAAGATTTACCCGATCGGCATTGGCGCCGACCCGGAGCAAACCGGTTCCCTGGGCATTCTCGGCGTAAATCCGAGCCTGGACCTCGACGAGCCGGCGCTCAAGGCGATGGCCGAGGCCACCGGCGGTCAATATTTCCGCGCCCATGACGGCGAGGAACTGCAGCAGATCAAGGAGACCCTCGACACCCTGGAGCCCGTCGAACAACAACCCACCCAAGCGCGACCGGCCCAGGCGTTGTACAGCGGCCCGCTGGCGCTGGCGCTGATCTTGAGCCTGTTGCTGGTGATCCAGGAACGCTGGCCCAACAACGCCTTGCAACGCGGGTTCAACAAGCTGTCGAGCAAAGGGATCTTCCTGCAACAACACCCTGAATGGCGCCAGCGCCTCAAGCGCTTGCGTTTGCGGAGACGTCGATGATCGCCCTGTGGCCGCACTGGTTCCGGCCCTGGTGGCTGTTGCTGCTGCCGCTGCTCGGCTGGTTGCTGTGGCAGTTGTGGCACCGACAAAAGCGCGCCGGCCGCTGGCAGATGATCCTGCCACCGGCCTTCCATGCCGTACTGCTCAGTGGCGGCAACGGCCGCGAGAGCAAATCGCCGTGGGTGCTGCTGGGCATCGCCTGGCTGTTGGCCGTGCTGGCGTTGCTGGGGCCCAGTTGGCAACGGGTTGAACAGCCCAGTCAGAAACCCGCTGACCCGCTGGTGGTACTGCTGGAACTGACCCCGGAAATGCTTGCCACCGACAGCCCGCCCAACCGCCTGGAGCAGGCGCGGCGCAAGCTGTATGACCTGCTGCAAGCACGCACCGATGCGCAAACCGCCATCGTCGTGTATGCCGGCAGCGCCCATACGCTGGTGCCGCTGTCGGACGACCTGGCCACCAGCCGCAATCTGCTGGAGGCCCTGCGCCCTTCGATCATGCCCGAGCCCGGCCATCGCGCCGATCTGGCCGTGGAAAAAGCCCTCGGCCTGCTCAAGCAAGGCGGGCTCGGCCAGGGGCGCCTGCTGCTGATCGGCTCCTCGCTGTCGAAACAGGAGCGCCAGGGCATCCGCCTGCAACTGCAAAGCGCCCAGGCACCGCCCTTGTCGATCCTCGGCATCGGCAGCCGTGAAGGCACACCGGTGACCCAGGAAAGCGGCGAGTTCCTCAAGGACGACCAGGGCGCGATCCTGGTGCCACGCCTCGACAGCCCGACGCTCAAGGCCTTCGCCAGTGAAATGGGTGGCCGCTACCGTGCAGCGCGCCTGGATGACAAGGACCTGCGCCAACTGGGTATGCTCGACAGCGTACAAGCCCTGCGCAACGACGGCCAAGTGCTGCACCTGGACACCTGGGCCGACCAGGGTTACTGGCTGCTGCTGCCGCTGTTACTGCTGGCCGCCTGCGCCGGGCGTCGCGGCTGGCTGTTCTGCCTGCCGTTGCTGTTGCTGGGCGCACCACAACCCAGTTACGCCTTTGGCCTTCAGGACCTGTGGCTGCGCCCCGACCAGCAAGGTCAATACCTGCTCAAGCACAAGCGCCCAGCCGAAGCCGCCGAACACTTTCAAGACCCGCAATGGCAAGGTGTAGCCCTGTACGAAGCCGGCAATTACGCCGAGGCGATCAAACGTTTTGCCCAGGGCAACGACGCTTATTCCCACTACAATCGAGGCAATGCCCTGGCCAAAGCCGGTGAACTCGAAGCCGCTATCGACGCCTACGAGCAAGCCCTGGAAGCCCAGCCCGATCTGCAACCGGCGCTGAAAAACAAGGCCCTGGTTGAAACCCTGATGCAAGAGCAAGCCGAGCCCGAGCCGACCCAGCCTGCAAAAAACGAAGATGACGAAAGCCCCCAACCCGGCCAAACTGCGCAACCGGGGGTCAGCGGGCAAACGGGCCAGAGTGGCGAACAATCGCCCCAGGGCCAGGGCGAAGCCAGCAGCGGTGAAACCCAGGCCGGCGCCACCCCACAGCCAGGCCACAATGAAGTGCCGGGCAGCGAACTGGGCGACGAGCACACTACCACGCCGCCCCTGCGCCCTGTCGACACCCGCCTTGAAGGTGAACGCCGCCAGGCGCTGGAGCAATGGCTGCAAGAGATCCCGGACAATCCCGGTGAGCTGCTGCGGCGCAAATTCTGGTACGAACAGCAACAACATCAGGACACGACTCGATGAGCCGCCGCACCACCCTTTTGCTTCTGCTCGCGTTGTCGGCAGGCCACGCCCAGGCGGCGAACCTGGTTGCCAGCGTTGACCGTAACCGCCTCAACTCCGGGGAAACGGTGGAGCTGACGGTGGAGTCCAGCGATGTAACCCAATTCGGCAAGCCGGACCTGTCGCCCCTGGACGCACAGTTTGAAGTCAGCGGCACCCGCCAGATCAACCAGCTCACCACCCTGGGCGGCGATAACCACGCCACCACCCGCTGGATCATCACCCTGCTGCCCAAGGAAAACGGCAACGTGATCATCCCGCCGTTGCAAGTGGGCGCACTCAAGACCCAGCCGATCACCCTGCAAGTGGTCGAAACAGCCAGCCAGAACACCAGCACCGAGCTGGCCCCAGTATTTATCGAGGTCAACCTCGACCAGACCGCCGTGTACGTCCAGGCCCAAGCGCTGTTGACCGTACGCGTGTACCACTCGGTATCGCTGTATGACGACAGCAGCCTCACGCCCTTGCAGATTCCCGATGCACGTGTCGAACAACTGGGCGAGTCGCGTACCTATGAGAAGGTCATCAACAGCATCCGCCATGGCGTGATCGAGACCCGCTACGCTGTCTACCCGCAGCACAGCGGCACGGTGGTGATTCCGGCGCAGACCTTCAGCGCTACCCTGGTGGAGTCGCGTCCACCCCAGGAAAACACACTGCAGGGCACCAAGCCGGGCAAGATGATCCACGTCAGCTCTGCGGCCCTGCCGTTGACGATCAAACCCAAGCCGGACCTCTACCCCGCCGACGCTCCCTGGCTGCCGGCGCGCAGCCTGACCCTGAGCGAAGGCTGGAACCCTACGCCGGACCACGTGCAGGTCGGCGACTCTCTGACTCGCAGCCTCACCGTGCAGGCCGAGGGCTTATCCAGCGCACAGTTGCCGGCGCTGCCCAGCGCCGACGTCAACGGCCTGCGCCGCTACCCGGACCAACCGGTACTGGGCAACCAGACCAGCGACCGCGGCCTGATCGGCAGCCGTGAAGACCGCGAAGCCCTGGTGCCAACCCGCGCCGGCGAGCTGGAACTGCCGCCGGTGGAAGTGGTGTGGTGGAACACCCACGAAGATCACCTGGAACGCACCAGCCTGCCGGCGCGCACTGTGCAAGTGGCGGTCAATCCCAGCCTGGTGGTGGACGCACCCGCCACGCCGACCATCATCACTGCACCCGACGATGAGCGCCTGTGGCTGTGGCAACTGAGCACGCTGATCCTGGCATGCACCACGTTGCTGGGCTTCGGCCTGTGGTGGCGCGCCCGTCGGCAGCCGGCCGTACAGCGCGCCGCGCAAACCGGCCCGAGCCCGCGCACCCTGCTCGACGACCTCAAGCGCGCCACCCAGGCCAACGATCCGCAAGCCACCCGCCAGGCCCTCGATGCCTGGGCGCGTCAACAGCCGGAAACACTGGCCGACATGGCGGCGCGGTTTGTGCCATTGTCAGATGCCCTGGATGGCTTGAACGGCGCGCTGTACAGCGAAAGCGGCCAGTACTGGCTGGGTGAAGACCTGTGGCGTGCGATCAAGGCCATCCCCGTGGCCGAACGCGAGCAGGACCCGGCGACCGACACCACCAGCTTGCCGCCGTTGTATCCCAAGTAATACCGCAAACTCATGTGGGAGGGGGCTTGCTCCCGATGGCAGAGTTTCAGTTGATACATCTTTAACTGACCCACCGCTATCGGGAGCAAGCCCCCTCCCACAGTTGCGCGGTGTCGCCTGTTCGACATCCATCTGGATGTTAGTGATTACGGCGCGGCACCTTCCATTCACGATGGGGGAATTTGTACAGATAGTTCAGGTTATCCATATCGAACCGGCCATCTTCCTTGCCGGGGCCACCAAAGAAGCTGATGCCGATATCCAGCTTGCGCAGCAGTTCGGGGCGTGACAACAACTCCAGTGCCGTGTGGTGTGCCTCTGGAGAAAATGACCTGTCGCTGGCTATCAGACCGGCCGCTTCTTTCAATTCATTGAAGTTTACGTAGCTGTCTGTCGCCCCGGCGGCGAACTCGCGAAAGTGGTCGCGGACCAGCCCTATCAGTTGCCGGTCGGTCACTCCACCAAAAGGACGCGCGTGAGGGGCGCCGGCTTGGGCCTCAGCGCTTCGCGCTTGCCGATGGCTGGACGAGGGTGAGGTTTTTTCAGGGTTCACCTGCTGAGGCATCACGTGAAAAGGACTAATAGGGGATGCATTTATTGAAACTGTCATGGTGAGTCTCTGATTCCGAAGGTTAATTAAGGCGTCCACGTGAGTGTGTGGTCCTCCCCTGCCCAACCGTTCCCCACGGCTGGCGCCCAACGCGACATGGCCCGCGCAATGGCCTGCCTGCCCCCCCCAACCCCGTCAACACCCATAACCCCTGTGGGAGGGGGCTTGCTCCCGATAGCGGTGGATCAGCCAGTTAATCCATATCTGATTCACCGTCATCGGGGCAAGTCCTCTGCTATATCGGGTCTGGGCCACTTGCAGGCACTGTGTGCGTGTTTACAGGTAAACTCCCCTCCTTTTCATCTTCTCCACGGAGTTCGCCTTGCGTCTGTTTCACACCTCCGACTGGCACCTGGGCCAAAACCTCCACGGCCAGGAACGCGACTTCGAACATGCCTGTTTCCTTGAGTGGCTGCTGGGCCAACTGAAGGCCCAGCGCCCGGATGCGCTGTTGATCGCTGGCGATATCTTCGACACGGTCAACCCGCCGCTCAAGGCCCAGGAGCGCTTGTATGACTTCATCATCAGCGCCCACGAGCAAAACCCGACGCTGACGATTGTGATGATCGCCGGCAACCATGACTCCGGCTCGCGTATCGAGCTGCCCGCGCCATTGATGCGCCGCCTGCGCACTCATGCCCTGGGCCGGGTGTTGTGGCTCGACGATGGCCAGTTGGACGCCGAACGCCTGCTGATCCCCTTGCCGGATGCCAAAGGCAAGATTGCTGCCTGGTGCCTGGCGCTGCCATTCCTGCGCCCGGCGGAAGTTACCGGTGCGCATCTGGGAGACGACTACTTGCGGGGTATCGGCCAGGTGCATGAATGGCTGATCGCCGCCGCCAATGCCAAACGCAAAAAAGGCCAGGCACTGATAGCCATCAGTCATGCGCACATGGCCGGGGGGTCGGTATCGGAAGACTCCGAGCGCAGCCTGATCATCGGCAATGCCGAGGCACTGCCGGCCAGCCTGTTCGACAAAACCGTCGGCTATGTTGCCCTCGGCCATTTGCACAAGCCGCAACAGGTCAATGGCGAAGAGCGCATTCGCTACAGCGGCTCGCCGATTCCGCTGTCGTTTTCCGAGATTGGCTACAAGCATCAGGTGCTCGACGTGACGTTCCAGGGCGAACGGCTGGTGGGCGTCGAACCGCTGCTGATCCCCCGTTCAGTCAACCTGCAACGTCTGGAAGCCGCACCGCTGGCGGACATCCTCAAGCAGCTGCGCGACCTGCCGGACATCGACCTGCTGGCCGAAACCCAACGTCACCCTTGGCTGGAAGTGCGGGTACGCCTCGACGAACCACAGCCAGACCTGCGCCAGCAGATCGAAACCGCCCTGCAAGGCAAGGCCGTACGCCTGGTGCGCATCGCCGCCGAATACGCCGGCCAGCGCGGCAACAGCGAAAGCGACGATGAGCGCTTGATCGAACTCGACCAGCTCACGCCCCAGGAATTGTTCAGCCGTGCCTGGCAGGACAGCTATGGCAGCGAAGTGGATGAACAAACCCTGAAGGATTTCGCCGTGCTGCTCCAGGAAGTGCAACAGGAGGGCGAACAGCCATGAAGATCCTCGCTATCCGCCTGAAAAACCTCGCCTCCCTGGCCGGCCCGTTCGAGATCGACTTCACCGCCGAGCCCCTGGCCAGTGCGGGCCTGTTCGCTATCACCGGGCCGACCGGCGCGGGTAAAAGCACGCTGCTTGACGCATTGTGCCTGGCGTTGTTCGGCGCGGTGCCGCGCCTGGGCGATACCGGCCAGGCCAAGATGCCGGACGCCGACACTGATATCTCCATCGGCGATCCGCGCACGCTGATTCGGCGCGGCACCGGCGGCGGTTATGCCGAAGTGGATTTCGTCGGCGTCAGTGGCCGTCGCTACCGTGCGCGCTGGGAAGCCAACCGCGCCCGCGACAAGGCCAGCGGCAAGTTGCAGAACAGCCGGCAAAGCTTGATCGACCTGGACAGCGAGCAACTGCTGGCCAGCCAGAAAACCGAATACAAGACTCAGCTTGAGCTGGCCCTGGGCCTGAACTTCGAGCAGTTCACCCGTGCGGTGTTGCTGGCGCAAAGCGAGTTCAGCGCCTTCCTCAAGGCCAATGACAATGAGCGCAGCGAACTGCTGGAAAAGCTCACCGACACCGCGCTGTACACCCAACTGGGGCGACGTGCTTTCGACAAGGCCAAGGAGGCCAGGGACGCTCACAAACAGCTGCAAGACCAGGCCACCGGCGTAGTGCCCCTGGCACCTGAAGCTCGTGCCGAACTCGATCAACAGTTGGCCGAGGCCCAGCAACAACTCAAGACCCAGCAGGCCCAGCTCAAGCAGTTGGAGTTGCAGCACACCTGGCTTAAAGAGTTGCGTGAGTGGCAAGAGCGCCAGCTCAGCGCCGTCGAACAACTGCAGCAGGCCCAGCAGCAGTGGGACAGCCAAGGCCCGCAACGCCAGGACCTCAATCGCCTGGAGCAATTGGCACCGCAACGTCATCACTTCCTGCGCCAGGCTGAACTCGGCACCCTGCTGACGCCACTCGCGGCACAGATTCAGCAACAGCTGGAGCAGCAAGTCGCCCTGCATACCCGCCAGGACCAGGCGCAACAACAGCAAGTGGCCGCCCAAGCGGCGCTGGCCGACGCCCTGAAAAACCAGGCCGAGGCGGCTCCCCTGCTGCGCCAGGCCGTTGAAGAACAGAACACCCTCGCCCACTTGACTCGGGAACTGGCCAAGCGCAGCGAAGAAAAACAACAACAGCAAAGCGCCTGCAACGAAGGCCACGCCCTGCTCAAGGGTCTGCAAGACACGCAAACCCAAGTCGCCGAGCGCCTGCACCGCCTGGCTGCCGAGCTTGAGCACAGCGCCGCCCTTGCCCCGCTGAGCGAAGCCTGGAACGCCTACCGCGACCGTCTGCAACAGCTGATGGTGATCGGCAATCGCCTCAACAAGGGCGAGGCCGAACTGCCGCAACTCGAACAGCGTGCCAGCGCCGCCGCCGATCAGTTCACCCAACAGCGCGAAGCCCTCGACCTGCTCTATCAGGAAGCCGGTGCCGAACCCCACGCGGTGGCCGAGCAAATTCAGTTGCTGGCCAGCCTGCTGCAGGATAATCGCAAGCAACAGCGTGCTTTCGAAGACCTGGCCCGCTTGTGGGACAGCCAGCAGCAATTGGATCAACAGACAGGCGCGCTGACACAACAACTCGCCGATGCCGCGCAACGCCGCGAGCGACTGAACCAGAGCGGTTTGCAAACCAAGGCCGAACTCAGCGTGGCCGAGCAAACCCTCACGGTGACCAAGCAACTGCTGGAACGTCAGCGCCTGGCCCGCAGCGCCAGCGTCGAAGAGTTGCGCGCGCAATTGCAGGATGACCAGCCCTGCCCGGTGTGCGGCAGCCACGAGCATCCGTATCACCAGCCCGAAGCCCTGTTGCAGAGCCTGGGTCGCCATGACGAGAACGAAGAAGCCACGGCGCAAAAGGCGGTCGACGACCTCAAGGAAAAACTCAATGAACTGCGCGGTGAAGTCGGTGGACTGATCGCCGAACAGAAGGAGTTCCTGCGCCAACAGGAACAGCTGGCGATACAACAGCAAGGCCTGGCACAGAGCCTGGAGGCCCATCCGATGTACGCCTCGTTGTTCAATCAGGACGCGGCCAAACGCAGCGGCTGGCTGGCTCAGCAACTGGCCCAACTGACCCAGAGCCTCACTCAGGACGAACAACGCCAGGACGCCCTGCTCAACCTGCAACAAAACGCCGGGCGCCTTCAGCAGCAATTGCAAGCCGCCCAGGAGGCCAGCCAACAAGCCCGGCAATTGCTTGTGGACCAGCAACGGGAATTGGCCAAGGACCGCGAACGCCTCGACGCAGAACTCGCCACCTTCGCCACCCTGTTGCCCACCCAAACCCTGGAGGGCTTGCGCAGTGCGCCTGCGGCGACCTTCATGCAGCTCGACCAGCAGGTCAGTCAACGCCTTGAGCAGTTGGGCCATCAGCGCGATGAACTGGCCGAGCAGCAGGAGCGCCAGCAGGCCATCGAGAAACAGCAGACCCACCAGCAACATCGCCAGCAGCAGCTCGACGCGCTCACGCTGCAAGTCACCGAAGTGGCCTCACAGCAACAAGCTGTTCAAGAAAAACTCAGCGCCTTGCTGGGCGACCACGCCAGCGCCGAACACTGGCAGCAGCAACTGGAGCAGGCCGTCGCGCAGTCACGCCAAAGCGAGACCGACGCCAACCACGAGCTGCACACCGTGCACACGGCCCTGGTCCAACTGGCTGCTGACCTTAAGGCCCAGCAGGACCGCCAACACGCGCTGCAAGCGGAACAACAAGCGCTTGAAACACGCATCAATGAATGGCGCACGCTGCACCCCGATCTGGATAACCAGGGCCTGTCACGTTTATTAGCCTTCGATGAGGCTCAGATCGCGCAGCTACGCCAGGACCTGAACAGCAGCGAAAAAACTGTCGAGCAAGCCAAGGTGCTGCTGCAAGAGCGCGAACAGCGCTTGGCCGAACACCAGGCCTTGCACAACGGCAATCTCGACGCCGATCAACTGGACCACACCCTGGCGGCGCTCAATCAGCGGCTGGCCGAAGGCGAGAAGCATTGCGCCGAACTGCGCGCCCGCCAAGCCGAAGATCAACGCCGCCAGGACGCCAACCAGGCCCTGGCCGAACAGATCACCAAGGCCTATGAAGAATGGCAGCGCTGGGCGCGCCTGAATGCGTTGATCGGTTCGGCCACCGGCGACACCTTCCGCAAGATCGCCCAGGCCTACAACCTCGATTTGCTGGTGCACCATGCCAACGTGCAGTTGCGCCAACTGGTGCGCCGCTACCGACTTAAACGCGGCGGCAGTATGCTCGGGTTGTTGGTGATGGACACGGAGATGGGTGACGAATTGCGCTCGGTACACTCACTGTCCGGTGGCGAAACCTTCCTGGTGTCATTGGCACTGGCCTTGGGCCTGGCATCCATGGCCTCAAGCACCTTGAAGATCGAGTCGCTGTTTATCGATGAGGGTTTCGGCAGCCTCGACCCCGAGTCCCTGCAATTGGCCATGGACGCTTTGGATGGTTTGCAGGCTCAGGGCCGCAAAGTGGCGGTGATCTCTCACGTTCAGGAAATGCACGAGCGTATCCCGGTGCAAATCCAGGTCAAGCGCCAGGGCAATGGCCTGAGCACCCTGGAGGTCAAGTGAGCCAGGCGCTGCTGTATTCGTTCCGGCGCTGCCCTTATGCAATGCGGGCGCGATTGGCGCTGCGCTATTCAGGCGTGCCGGTGGACATTATCGAAGTGAGCCTGAAAGCCAAGCCGACCGAGATGCTGGCGCTGTCGCCCAAGGGCACGGTGCCGGTGTTGAGCGTCGAAGGCCGAGTGATCGAAGAAAGCCTGGAGATCATGCAGTGGGCGCTGGCACAGCACGATCCCGAGGATTGGTTGTTGCAGGGTGAGCCTGCGGTATTGGCGCTGATCAGCGAGAACGATCAGGTGTTCAAACATCACTTGAATCGATACAAGTACGCCGAACGCTACCCGGAGCAACCGATGGAACATTATCGGGCCGAGGGCGAGGTGTTTTTGCGCAAGCTGGAGGGTTTGCTGACAGAGCGGGAGTATTTGCTTGCCGATCACCTGAGCCTGGCAGATGCGGCCGTTGTGCCGTTCGTACGGCAGTTTGCCCATGTGGATCGCGAATGGTTTGCGGGGACGCAGTACTACCGGTTGCAGGCGTGGCTTCAGAAATTTCTGGAGTCACCGCTGTTTATTGCGGTGATGGCAAAATCTTAAGTCCAGACTCAATACAATGTGGGAGGGAGCAAGCCCCTCCCACATCAGGCCTCTATTGTCTGAAGCTCAGTGCTGAGTCTTGTGATCCAGCGCTGCATAGAAATTGGCACTCTGTTGCAGGTATTTCTGGGTGTAGGCCGTGACACTGGATTTCTTGTCAGTGACTTCCACGCTGGCGCTGGCAGGCAATGCCACGGTGGCGGAAACAGCGGAAGCGGCGATGATGGAGAAGAGATTCAAGTTCATGGCGGTAACCCTTGTGTTCGTTTGGTTGAGTGGCCGGTGGAGGCCTTGGAACCAAACTTACGCCCGAGGATTGAACCTTAGAAATGCTTTGAAACAGTAGCCGCTATCAACCGAATTAATACAAAGGCTCAGGCCCCGCACTGCGGGGCCTGTGGCTTATTGACGCACCAGGAACTTGAGGTCGCTGGGGGCATCGATCGGCAATTGCTGCACGGTTTTACCCAACAGACCGGTCTTGGGGTCGCGTTCAACCACCACGATTTCATTGCTTTTCTGGTTGGCGATCAGCAGGAACTTGCCGCTCGGGTCGAGGCTGAACTCACGAGGGTGATCACCTTCGACAGAGCGACGCTGGATCTCCTTGAGGTGCGCGGTGGCCGGGTCGATGCTGAACACCAGCAACTGATTGGCCGTACCGCGGTTGCTCACGTAGAGGAACTTGCCGTCGCTTGACGCATGCAGCGCCGCGCCGGCCTTGTCGGACACCGGTTGGCCAGCGGCATAGTCCAGCAGTTGGGTTTGCGTCAGCTTGCCGTCGCTGTAATCGAACACCGCGACCTGAGCGCTCATTTCGGTGGTCAGCCAGGCGTGTTTGCCGTCGGCGCTGAACAGCAAATGACGCGGGCCGCTGCCGGGTGGCAGTTGCACCGAGGCCGGGTTGGCCGGCGTCAGCGGCAATTCGTGATTGGCCTTGGGATCGTACTGGTAGACAAACACTTTGTCCGCGCCCAGGTCCTGCACATATACGTACTTGCCATCCGGTGACGACACCACGGAATGCACGTGATTGGACGCCTGGCGCACAGGATTTACCCGGCTGGCCGGATGCCCGCTCAACTGCACCGGGGCCGACAGCTTGCCCTCGGCGCCTATCGGCAGCACCGCCAGGCTGCCGCCCGGGTCTTCGAGTACCGAATAGTTGGCAACAAACAGGTGACGCCCATCGGCGGCGACGCTGGAATGGGTCGGCTCGTTGCCCAGGCTCTGCACCTGGTTGATCAGGGTGAGCTGATGATTTTGCGGGTCGATGCTGTAACTGCTGACACGACCCACCGGGTCTTTCTGGCCTGGACCGTTCTCGTTGACCACAAACAGGTACTTCTGGTCCTTGGAAACCGTCAACCACGACGGGTTGGCCGTCTTGGCAGCCAGCACCGGCTTGCCGCTGAACTGCCCGGTGCGGCTGTCGAATTGCAGGCGGTAGATACCTTCGCTGGTGCCGGCGGTATAGCTGCCCACCAGCAGCTCATAGGTGTCAGCCGGTGCAGCCTGCACCGACATGGCACCGACACTGCCCGCCATCAGCAAGGGCCAGAATTTACGCATCATCATCGGCTACATCCTCATCGTTATTGTTGCCGGTGAAGGCGCTCATGCAGATCAAGCGGTGCTCGCCCGATTCACCGGTAAGGGTCCAGCTTTGCAGGGTGCCGTCGAACGTGGCCGCCTGCACCTGGGCCAGGCTGAACGCCCAGCGTTTTTCTGCACGGCCGTCCATGGCGGTGATCAGCAACTTCTCGTTATCGAGTTCGAAGTCAAAGGCGTGCAAGCCATCGATTTCAAGCATGTCGCTGGTTTCAAGGGTGTCCGGCAGGGTGGCAGATTCGGCAGTCATCACATCAGTCGTTCAGAGGAAAGACCTCATGATAGGCCAAATTGTTGCATCGGCCTAAACGCTGCGTTCAACCATCGGGGGCGTTCACATGCCGCCATAATTACTCCCCCCTACGTCGGCCTGCGCATTATCAGCTTTTGCCGCTGATACAGCGTTGCCGGAAACAGCTGATTACTCATTGTTCATTTGACGGTTAAGCACCGGTCGTTAATTTTCGCTCGCCTGTTCGCTTTAGGCGTTCAGGGTCAAATCGCTACGCCGAGCAAGATCTCAACGACAAGGAAGCTACACGATGATCCATGGAAACCACCCTCCAAGACTTTCCGACTACTACTTGAGCCCCGTACCGCTCCCCCCCGTTACCCACAAGTCGGGGAAAGTGCTCGAAATACCCCCTGGCAGCCACTCCGAGGCGTCGCTCCAAACGGACCACGATCAATCACTGCGCAGATCCCGGCGCGATACCAGCGTCCATTACGAAACATCGCCGGGGTCGTCATCGCTCAGATCCGGCTTGAGCTTTGTGCCGCTAAGCCCAACGCCGGCCGCTACGGTCTCAACGCCGCAGCCCGCTGCCGACATCACAGCCAATACGGTTGCACACCAGTTCGCTGGCCGGCCCACGTTGCGCTCAGTGGTGTCGAACCTGCTCAGCGACGCCATCAAAAACCTGTATCCCACCCTGGCGTTTGACCCTCGATACACAGCGTTGGCCGAACCCATTTCCAACAATCCCCCCCAGTACTGCTTGACCCCTTTGCTGGACGTAGCACTCAAGCACCTGACCCGCGACGGCGAGCTGGACTTTACCGATAAACACTCACTGGCCTGCACGCTGATTGATCAAGCCACGGGCCATATGCTCAAACCGGGGCCCTTGGCGGGAGCGCTGGTGCCGGGCATCGATATGCAAGCCATCGAATTGATCATCCGCAGCCTGCGAACCACTCTCAAAAGCGGTTTCGAACAAGCGCTGGTTCGCCACTTCAACGGCAACGCCTATAACACCCAGGACATCCCCAACCTTGAGACAAACCGTTGGCTATGGCTGAGCGACACACTCAGGGACACCCTGCGAACCGCCGCATTGAAACAACCCGGGCTCACCGACACGCAACGCGAGACTCTCGATCAGCTCGCCACCTACCCGGATCAAGTGCACCGCCAAGCCGCAAAAGGCAACGCAGCGGCCAAGGTATTTATCCTCGACACCACCGTAAGCCATGGCGCCAGCAATTCAGCTCAACTGAGCCCGGATCTGTTGATCACACGAGAAGTCGACGGCCGTACGCAAGTGCTGCATACAACCCCCGCTGGAGTCGTCACACCGTATGAATCATTGCAAGCATTCGGCGAAGCCTGGGGGAGAAACCTGGAGAAAGTGTTTGTTTTCGACAGCCTGAATTGGAAGCGCCAGGAAATCGATACAAACATTTTTGATACACAAGCGGCGCTCATCCTCAATGCCATGGTGGAAAACGTCGCATCCATTGAGCTCCCAACGTCGGGCACGCCAGATCAACTGGAGCAGGCCTTCTTCCGTGCAAGCGACCCGAGCCCCTGGTTCACCGGAGCCTATGCTGCAAATGCGGCCGAGCTTGGGCGGCTGCGCGATAATTTGCCAGGCTGGCTCAAAAACGCCAGCGAAGCAGATCGTGACACTTACCGGCGTCACTCGTTGGCACTGGCCAGCAGCGTACAACGTAACAACGGCCGGACGTTTCTCGACGGCATTCCCGATATCCGCACCTACGCCCAGCAGCAACTGGACGAGCAATTGTCCGGTAAGGGCTACACGGCAAAGGATGTGGAGGTGGTGTTCAAGGTCGCCGTGGGTAATCTGGGCAGCGGCTACATCGAGCGGGTGAAGATGAGCCTGGTGGATATGGCTCTGAACAATCTCGCCGGCTTGCCCAAGGGCGAGATGGAAGTCCATCTGCGTGGGCAACCGAGCAGCGACCCGCAAATGCCGCAGATGCTCAAGAACCTGATCAGCAGCGTGGATATCGGTCGCCACTACCCACAACTGCTCAATCGCGAACTGCTCAGCGAGACCCAGCAATCCCGGGACCGGGCAGCGCGTTTTGTCGAGCAGGTACCGATCCAGCTCGCCATGCAGGCGCTGGAGCTCAAGCTCAAGGGCGAAGCCGGCATGAGCGCCCAGGGTTACCGCTTTATTGAAGCACTCACCCAGCCCGGTGCGGGCAGCAAACAGGTGGACGGACAGGAGATTACCGTGCGCCCCCTGGCATTTGTGCGCAAACCAGGGGCAACGCCAGACGTTGTCGACAACATGTTCATCATCGAACCAGTGGCCGGCACCAGCGGCCCACATATTCTCTATCGTGCGCAACTGAAGCCCGCGTTGCTGGAGTTTGCAAGCCGCGACGCGCTGCTGGAAGCCATCCGCCAGCCGGGTGCGTTGCAAGACAGCGTGCTGGCCTGGTTGAAGGATGACAAGGTCAGAGCGGTGTATGGCAATGGCGGTTTTCGCACCCCCAATATTGCACGCTTCACCGTATTCAATGAGTTCGACCCACCCACCACGCCCAAGCCCACCACCCTCGCCGTCGACGGCTATGCTGAGGCCACCACGCTACGCCAGGACCAGCTCAACGGTGGTCTGTTCACGCATTGGTTCCGATCCAACGCCAACAGCCTCGTCACCCTGGCGGAAGGCCAATCCACCTCCGACGCTGAAAGCCGCTGGGCCTCGCACAAGGAACTCGGTTGGCTGCTATTCAACACGTTGCTGCCGGTATTGCGCGGGCCGGGGGCTATGGCGGGCTGGTTACTGCAATTGGCCAACAGCGAAGAAGACATCAAGCGGCTCTCCACATCAAACGACCCGGACCCGACGTCGGCAGTGGTCGACCTGCTGATCAACCTGGGCATGACACTGGGCCACGCCTCCAGCGCGGAACCCGGCAAACCGGCGCACACGTTTGAACGCTTTGAGCCAGACTCTAATCCCGACAGTCCCGGGCCTGGGCGCCGTGACACTCAAGAGCCCGTTGTTCACCAAGCTGTCATCCGCCAGGACCCGCTCCCCCCTGTCACCACCAGTTTCGGTGGCGACGGTGCGGCCATCGATATCCGCCTATCCAGCCCGCGCGGACTAACCCCAAGCCTGCTCGCACACATAGAGTCATTCAAAGTTCCTGCGCCTCAGCACCCTGGTTCCCCCATCGCTGAAGGCAGCAAAAAAGGTCTGTATCAGGTCGGTGACAAGGTATACGCCAACATTGAGAACCAATGGTTTCGCACAGCGACTGATTTGGACGGAACCTTCATCATCGATGAACAAAACAAGTCACGTGTAGCCCCCTCAATAAAGAACGATGCGCAAGGCAAGTGGCGCTTTGATGTGGCGCCCAAACTCAAGGGCGGCATGGAGAACGCTGACAGGGCGACGACCAGTTTCAATAAAGCGTTTCAAGCGAAACAGCAAGCAAATGCTGCTTTTCAGCGCCTCTATGCGAAAGTTGGAAAAATTGCAGAAAGCCATACAGCGCTAGTGACCAAAATCGAAGTTGACATCGAGCAGTACAAAAAAGCTCGATTGAAACTCAAGACGCTTCGCAGCCTGGCCGTCACACAACCCGAGCGATTCAATGAGCCTTATCGACAACAGTTGCAGCAGACCGCAGTATTGATGGGCAACCTGAATCAACAACTTCGGGCACTGAAGACGTTGACACAAACACTCGTGGACACCAGCAAAAGTGCCGTTGACGCCATCGCTCCCAAGAAAATTGGTGGCATTGACGACATCACCGAATTCCAGAAAGCGCGCTCCCTGGAGTACCAGTACACCCTGCAAGCCATATCTAAAGTCATTAACCTGCACGAGAGCCTGATGAGTGACACGCGCATCCACGGAGTAAGTGGTGCCTCGATAGGTGATCTGGACCAGACGGCGATGACCGGTTCCCTGGAGGCTTACGGCGAACTGACTGAAGCGGTAAAAAAGATTTATCTCGAAAATGAACAACTACTGGAGTCGACGCAGGTATTCAATTCCGTATTGGAACGTTGGAAAAGCGATTCGCCCTTTGGCAAAAACAAAGCAGAAGAATTCCTCAATCACATGACCGGCAGGCCACTTGCCCAACATATGCTAATAAATAAGTTGAACCGCCTGGCCTATCTCAAGCGACTGACCACGACATGGGCTGGGCTGTCAGAGGGCTCTAAGCATTTACAGATGAGCAGGCTGTTGCATGAAAACCTGAAAACCGAAATTGTCGCTTTCACGGAATTACGTAACTACAGTGGCTATACACTGAACGAACAAAGTGCCACCTTGAGTAGTGTGATTACCAAGTTCAAGCAGGTAATGAACGATAGTCTCCTGATGCAAGAGGAACACCCAGAGTTTTTTCGTGCCGAGTATCAGCAACGTTTCATCGAGGTGCTCAAAGAGCTCATCGCGCAAACGGAAGCCGAGTTGACCGACGTTGTCAAAGAACAGCAGGTTCTTATTCCAGCAGCGCCCGAGCGCAGCGCCCGACGGACCAAACCGCAGAATCAACGCGTGTTCAAAACCGAACATCAGGAGACGCTGATCGGCACCCTACGGGCACCGCAGGCAGGTCAAACCGTCAACATCATTGATGTGGTCGACCCCACTAGCGGCCAACCGATCGCCAGCTACAGCGAACATCCCGGTGAGCGCGGCTGGGTGAAGATAGTGCGGGGGCAGCCCGTACAACCGCCTCACGCATTCCCGCCCAAATCCCTGGCAAGCTACCGCAGCGAGGCTCAGCGGTTGATTGACGGCTTACCAGCCATAGAACAGACGATTCTTTTCCAGAAAAAGAAGCTTGAAGATCCCTCCAGGCGAAACACCGTCAGCCCCCGTGATTGGAACGATATGCTGGAAACCCAGGCCGACCAGCTCAAGAAGATCGCGCAACAAGCAGAAGCCAGCCAGGGCGCCAAGACGGAAACCGCCGAATGGGTTGCACGCTGGCGTGCAGCTGCCGATGAAATGCTTCAAAAGGCACGCCGACACACCGCCGATGGCTATCTGGTACAAACGCCTACCGCAGAAAACGTCGACTATTTATGGCGCCATGGTTTTGTCGACATCAACCTGGTCCGACGAGACATCCCTACAAAAAGTGGCGATGTATTCACTGAGTACGCCGTACGTAAAAAAGGCAAGGTCGACGTATTGTGGTATGCCCACTTCCACTATCCAAAAATGGGCACTCCAAGGGCCGATCACACAGCGGCGCACCTGAAAATTCCGTCCCAGCGCACCAAGACCCAAAAGGACTTGATCGCCGAGGCGGGAAGCAACGGTATCGTGGAGCAAATCATCAAATCCAGAATTACGCCGCCTTTGGATGAAAAACTGTTTCTACAATTGTGAGTCCGATCGACTGATACACGAAAAAAAACCGCACTACGTGCGGTTTTTTTTCAGGGCTCAGTGGGCAAACAATGAATTGCCCTTCTGCCCCGCAAGCTTCTCGGGCTTGATCAGAAACCTTGCCAGTGCCGGCAACAGCCACAGCGCACCAAACATGTTCCACAGCAGCATGAAGGTCAGCATCAAGCCCATGTCGGCCTGGAACTTGATGGCCGAAAAGATCCAGGTACACACACCAATGGCCAGGCACAGACCGGTGAACAGCACAGCTTTACCGGTGGACTTCAATGTCTGGTAGTACGCCTCTTGCAGCGGCAAACCTGCACGCAGGAAACTTTCCAGACGGCTGTAGATGTAGATACCGTAGTCCACGCCAATCCCCACGCCCAGGGCCACCACCGGCAAGGTCGCGACCTTGACGCCAATACCCATGAACGCCATCAGCGCGTTACCCAGCACCGAGGTCAGCACCAGCGGCAGCACAATGCACAAAGTCGCCGCCCAGGACCGGAAGGTGATCATGCACATGGTCGCCACACACAGGTACACCAGGATCAGGATGATCAGTTCCGACTCCTTGATCACCTCGTTGGTGGCCGCTTCGATCCCTGCGTTACCAGCAGCGAGGATGAACTCCAGGCCGTCCTTGTTGTTTTCCTTGGCGAATTCCTGCACAGCGTGCACCGCACGGTCGAGGGTTTCGGCCTTGTGATCGTTGAGGAACACCAGCACCGGCGCCAGGGAACAGTTGTTGTTGTACAGGCCATCGGCACGGGCGATGGAGTTGTTCAGCACATCGGGGTTACGCGACAGGGTTTCCCATTTCAGGTTGCCCTCGTTCATGCCTTTGATCATTTGTTTGGATACGGTCACCAACGAGATCGCCGACTGCACACCCTCGGTGTTCTGCATCTTCCACATCAACTGGTCGATGGGCGCCATGGCTTCATAGCGCGAGCAGCCTTCGGCACGGGTCTTGACCATCACTACCAGCACGTCGGAGCTGGTGGAGTAGTTGCTGATGATGAAGTTGTTATCTTTGTTGTAGCGCGAGTCCGGGCGCAGTTCCGGTGCGCCTTGGTCGAGATCGCCGATCTTCAGGTTCTGGCTGTACCACAGGCCGCCACCAAAGGCGATCAAGGCCAGGAAAATCGAGACCGGCGCAACTTTCGGGCTGGCGAATTTGGACAGCAGGCGCCAGAACGCATGTTCGCGGTTCGCGTCTTTCTTGCTCTTGGCGATGGCGCGTTTGCTTATCCCTACATAGGAAATCGCTACCGGCAATAGGATCAGGTTGGTGAACACGATCACCGCCACGCCGATCGATGCGCCGATGGCCAGTTCACGGATCACGCCGATATCAATGATCAGCAGGGTAATAAAGCCGACCGCATCCGCGAGAATCGCGATCATTCCCGGCAGGAACAGTTGCCGGAAGGTACGGCGCGCAGCCGTCAGGGCGTTGTCGGCCTCACCGGACTGCAGGGCGATGCCGTTGATCTTCTGTACGCCGTGGGAAATACCGATGGCGAAGATCAGGAACGGTACCAGCATCGAGTAGGGATCCAGCCCGAAACCGGCGGCATGCATCAGGCCCAACTGCCATACCACCGCCACCAAAGTGGTGCTCAACACCGCGATGGTGCTGCGCAGGCAGTTGGTGAACCACAGCAACAGGATCAGGGTGATGCCAAAGGCCACGCCAAAGAACAGCACCACCATGATCAGGCCGTCAATCAGGTCTCCGACTTTCTTGGCAAAGCCGACAATGTGGATTTTTACATTAGGGTTTTGCGCCTCGAACTTGTTGCGGATCTTGTCCTCAAGCTCGTGGGAAAACTTCTGGTAGTCCAGGGCCAGTAGCTTGCCCTGGTCCTGCGGGTCCGGGTAGGACTCCAGCAACGGGATATCGACAATGCTCGATTTGAAATCGTTAGCCACCAAACGCCCGACCTGGCCGGACTTGAGCACGTTGTTGCGCAGTTGGTCGAGGCTTTGCGGCGAGCCGTTGTAGCTCTGCGGGATCACTTCACCGCCGGCAAAGCCTTCTTCGGTCACTTCGGTCCAGCGCACGCTGGGGCTCCACAGCGACTTGAGGCCCGAACGATCGACGCCAGAGATGTAGAACACCTCGTCATTGATCTGACGCAGAGTCTCCATATAGTCCTTGGTGAAAATATCCCCATCCTTCGCCTCCACCGAAATGCGCACGGTGTTGCCCAGGTTGGCCAGGTCGCTGCGGTGCTCCATCATCTTTTCGATGAAGGGGTGCTTGAGGGGGATCATCTTTTCAAAGCTGGTAGACGGGCGAATCAACGTCGCCTGCCAGAACAGGAAAATACTCACCAGCAGGCAGATGACGATCACCGCCGGGCGATTGTTAAAAATCAGGCGCTCAAGAAAGGTCGCTTTATCGTTGTGATGACTGCTCATGCGTTCCCCGCCCTTCTTATTGTTTTACGAGTTCGGCGCCGGCTGGCGTGGCGACACGAACGCCACCCTGCCCCACCAGAATCAAGTTGCCATTGCCTGCGGCTGTGACTGCCGAGAGTGAAATCCGGTCCGGGCGATTGAACACGCTGAACGTCTGGCCGTCGTCATGGCTGACCACCACGCTGCCACCGTTGCCGACGACGACGATGGCGCCATCATCAAGCAAGGTGGCGCCAGACAGGCCGAACTCAAGCGCACCGCGTGTGGCATTGAGTTCGACCTGTTCCCAGGTGCTGCCGAAATCCGTGGAGCGGTAGAGATTGCCGCGCAAGCCATAAGCCAGCAGGGTCTGCGGCTGCGCCGTGCTGATCACGCCAAACAACGAGCCCTCGTAGGGACCTTCGAGTTTCTCCCAGGTTTGGCCATCGTCGCTGGAGCGGAACATGCTGCCCTGTTCGCCGACGATAAACAGGCCGGCGTCCTTGATCCGGGCGATGGCGTTGAGGTGAAACTGGTCTTCGTTATCGAGGCGGTCACTGACGTCGGCCCAGGTGGTGCCGCCGTCGGTGGTTTCAATCAACGCACCGTAGGCGCCGACGGCCAGTCCGTGCTTGGCATCGTTGAACCACACATCGAGCAACGGCGCTTCACGCTTGAGGTCTTCATATTGCTGGGTCCAAGTGGCCCCGCCATCGGAACTGGCAAGAATTTGCGCATCATGGCCGACGGCCCAGCCCTGTTTGTCATCGACGAAAAACACCGCCGTGAGCAGTTGCCGGGTGGGAACTTTGGCTTGGGTCCAGGTGTTGCCCTGGTCATCGGAATACAGGATATGCCCACGATCACCGACCGCCACCAGGCGCTTGCCGGCGTGAACCACATCGATCATCAAGCCTTTGGCGGCCTTGGGGGATTGAATCGCAAATACCGCGGCGGCGGAGGTATCGCTGGCGGCCAGCACGGGCGTAGACAACACCGCACCGGCAAGCAGCGAGAGCGCTGTGGCCAGCAACGCAACCCTGCGTGCGGCGCGTGGGCGGCAAACAACCCAACCCATGACAGGCTCACTCATAGACCTTTCTCCCATTTATTATTGTTAGGTCGGCTTATCTTCCAGGACGTTGAAACCTGCAATCTAGAGCGCCTGGAGTCAGCACAGGCCATCCTATCGGGCTTTGGAATCGTCTGACAATCGGCGCTACGTTATCTTTTGTTAACTGGCGGCGTTTGGCTACGGCTGAATAGGTTCATATCAACTGAAGTGATGAGTGAATTTTTATTCCAACTATTGATATTTGCGAATTTTTATTCCATTAATGCCATCCCTGAAAACAATAATCAAAGGACCACGGCTATGCGTGAACTCGGAATCGGCTTGATCGGCACAGGCTTCATGGGCCGTGCCCACGCGTTGGCGTTCAATAATGCGCGCACAGTGTTCGAGTTGCCGGTACAACTGAAGCTTGCTGCCCTGGCCGATGCCGACACCGAGCGAGCCCAACGCTGCGCCACGGCCTGGGGGTTTGCCCAGGCCCATGGTGATTGGCAGGCGCTGATCGAGGACCCTAAGGTCGATGTCGTGGCCATCACCACCCCCAACCACCTGCACTACCCCATGGCCATGGCCGCGATTGCGGCGGGCAAAGCGGTGTATTGCGAGAAACCCCTGGCCATCAGCCTGGAGCAAGCCGATGCCATGCGCCGTGCAGCCAGCAACGCCGGGGTGGTGACGCGAGTGGGCTACAACTACCAGCACAACCCGATGATCGTGTTGGCGCGCCAGATGCTAGCCCGGGGTGAGCTGGGCCAGATCATCAGCTTCCAGGGTGAGTTCAGCGAAGACTTCATGGCCGATCCGGTCTCGCCGTGGTCGTGGCGCTGCGAAGTGGGACACGCCGGTGGTGCTCTGGCTGACCTGGGCAGCCATTTGCTGTCGATGGCGCGTTACCTTGTGGGCGATGTGATCAGTGTGTGTGCCGATACCCAGACCGTGCATGCTCAGCGCCCCGCTACCCAAGGCAGCACTGATTTGAAATCCATCGCCGTGGATGACCAGGTGCACGCCCTGCTGCGCTTCGCCAACGGTGCACGCGGCACGGTGAGCAGCAGTTGGCTCAAGCACGGCTACAAAAACCACCTGTGCTTTGAAATAAGCGGGACCAAAGGCACCTTGGCGTTCGATCAGGAGCGCTTGAATGAACTGCGCCTGCACCGCGTCGGGCAGGACGGCTTTCAACGCGTGTTGGCAGGCCCTACGCTGCCCGGCTATGCGGCGTTCAGCCCGGCGGCGGGGCATCAGTTGGGCTACAACGAGCTGAAGACGCTGGAGGTGCAGGAATTGATCATGGCGCTGGCGGGGCAAGGTGCGGATGGCACGGACTTTGAGGCTGCATGGGAGGTAGAGCGATTGGCGACAGCGATTCGCGTGGCAGCCCTCGAAGAACGTTGGGTCAAGGTCAGCGCGCTTTAATCAATCCCGGTGCAAATAATCAATCACGTCGCCCTGTCTACGGGCGACGTCACTCATTGTTGCATGTTCTTTGCGCGCACTCATTGCTTGTTTTCTAAATAACGAAAATATGAGAGCACGAGCCATTCAACGCTCATTCCATCTGACAAGATAACGCTCGCCCTTCGATTAACTATCTTGGCACCTCCCCCACAAAGTAATTATTCCGACAACACCTAGCACACTAGCAACATGATCACAGTTACCTAACAACACAATCATATATCGAAATACTGTACCCCTAGAGCAGCCTCCCAAAAGCGTCTAACTTACCCCCGCCTTCAACATCAATTGCAAGCATGGCCAGCAACTAATACCCACTTACTCAAGGGTCTCAATCATGTCGTCGATTCGCGCTTACTGCCCGCCCGCAAAATCGTTCTCTGTGACAACCGAAACTTCCAACTTATCCGCTAGCAACTCACTCTCTTCCGATCCTCCCAATGAAGTTGCTAAAAGTCTCACTCGCAGCAACTATAAAATACAAGATCGCAATGGTGACGGACAACTCACTGTGTCCTATGCATTTACCGAATTCAGCGAGACCAAAAAGAGAGCATTCAGGCAGGCACTTCGGTCTTGGGAAGATGTTATAAAAGTCAATTTTGTCGAAAATGGCAAAAATGCTGACACTCACCTGTCAGTTCGGGAAATCTCAGGTGGGGGCGGTGACGCTACGTTGCCAAATGCTTACGGCGCTCAGGACGTAAATATCGGAAAAAATGAAGGGGCCGGGCTGCATGCGGCAATGGTCCACGAGATCGGGCACACCTTGGGACTTGAGCATCCGGATCTTGACCTCCCTCAAAGCAGCGACGTCTATAGCACTATGAGTTATAACTTCAGCCTGTTTCGCCCCCATGAAAATAATAAAAACTCGTTCGTATCGGACTCTTCCCAAACCCCGATGATGCACGATATTGCCGGCGCTCATTTGCGATACAAGGCCAACGACGAAACCCGTAAAGGCAATACGACCTACGGTTTCAACTCCAACACAGAGCGCGACCACTACACGTTGACCTCCCCCAACGACTTGCCGTTCTTTTGTGTCTGGGATAACGGCGGTGAAGACACTCTGGATTTTTCCGGTTTCAAAAAAAATCAAAGGATCAACTTGAACGCGGGAACACTCTCGGATGTCGGCGGCCGTGAGGGTAATGTATCAATTGCCAAGGGCGTTGTTATTGAAAATGCCATTGGCGGCTCGGGGCACGATGTGCTGATCGGCAATAATGCCAACAACCGCATGAGGGGAGGTGCTGGCGGCGACACGCTGACCGGTGGAGGTGGCGCAGATACTTTTGTATATAACAGTGTCAGCGACTCACCTGGTGAAAACCCCGATACACTCACAGACTTCACAAGTGGCATCGACAAGATTGACCTGACAACCATGTTGAAAGATGCGGGCATCCAGAAACCCAAGCTTGTTGACTGGCACACGGGGAAGAAAGGTGAACTGACGCTGGACTACGATGAGAGTATCAAGCGCTACAGGCTGATCATGAATGTAACTGGCGACCCCTATTCCATGCTGGTGATTCTGAGTGAAAAGCCCATAAAGCCCACAGATATTTTGACGAATGCCACCCCAGTGGTGCCACCTGAATCAAAACTTACACGCCCTTCCGTTCCCACTCCGGTACCCACGACGCCACCCCCGGTTACGCCTCCACTTGCGCAATCCACAGCCGCCGACACTGTCTACGGCTTCAACTCCAACACGGGCAAGCCCGAAACCAGCCTTACGTCTCCCACCGACAGGCCCGGTTTCAGCGTGCACGACAAACAAGGCAATGACACGCTGGACTTCTCTGGCTTCGCGCAAAACCAGCGAATCAACCTGACCCCGGATTCACGCTCCAGCGTGGGTGGTTTGACTAACAACGTGCACATCAGCGCCCAAACCCTTATCGAAAACGCGAAAGGCGGCACAGGCAACGATCGTATTACCGGAAACAGTGCGGACAACGTCCTGACTGGAGGTGGCGGAGCCGACATACTGACCGGCAACGGTGGCTCCAACACGTTTACTTATCATGCCGCCGGCGACTCCCCGCGCAACAACGCTGACTTGCTTATGGACTTCACCACAGGCCAAGACAAAATCGACTTGAGCAGCCTGAGCGAAAATTCGCAAGTCCAACTCAACTACGTCAGTCAGTACAGCGGACAACCGGGCGATACCATCCTGACATTCAACCCAAAAACCAATAGGTACTTCCTCGGTGTCGATTTGACGGGAAATGGCAAGACTGATTTCTTGATCAAAAGCATCCGACCGATCCACAGCCAGGATGTCATTGGTCTCAATTTCCCCGAAGATGGTTACCTCTGACGATTGGCCAGCCCCGGTAAACCGAGTCAGCGCAATGCGCGCCGCAGTACCTTGCCAACAGTCGTCTTGGGCAGCTCGGTACTGCGGAACTCCACATACCGGGGCACCTTGTACCCCGTCAGGTATTCCCGGCAATGCGCAAGAATCTGCTCCTGGGTCAGGGCCGGATCCTTGCGCACCACGATGATCTTGACCTTCTCCCCACTCACGGCATCTTCCACACCGATCGCCGCCACTTCTGCGACACCCGGGTGCATCGCCACCACGTCCTCGATTTCATTGGGGTACACATTGAAACCCGAGACCAGGATCATGTCCTTCTTGCGGTCCACTAGGCGGATATAGCCGCGCGCGTCCATCACCCCGATATCGCCGGTGGACAGCCAACCGTCGGCATCCAATACCTCAGCGGTTTCCTTGGGCCGCTTCCAGTAGCCCTGCATCACTTGCGGGCCGCGTACTTGCAGCTCGCCTTGCTCGCCGATGTCAGCCAGCTCGCCGTCTTCGCGTATGAAACGCACCCAGGTCGACGGCAACGGCACGCCGATGCTGCCGGTAAATTCCATCTCGCGCATACGCGAAATATCGATAGGGCTGATGCTCACCACCGGCGAACACTCGGTCAGCCCGTAGCCTTCGATGATCGGCAGCCCGGTCACCTCCTTCCAGCGCTTGGCCACCGCGGTGTGGGTGGCCATACCGCCGGCGATCACCAGGCGCAGGTCGGAAAAATCCCGCGAGCAGAATTCCTTGTTCTCCAGCAAGCCGTTAAACAGCGTGTTAACCCCGGCAATCCCGTTGAAGCGCTCTTTGCGCAGGATCATCTGCACCCGCTTCACGTCCCGCGGGTTGGCGATGAGGATATTGCGCCCACCCAGGCACATGAACATCAGGCAATTCACGGTCAGCGAAAAGATGTGGTAAAGCGGCAGCAGGGTCACATTGGTTTCCTGCTTGTGCTGGTCCAGTTGGTCGCCGACCCAGGCCTTGGCTTGCAGCAGGTTGGCAATGATATTGCGATGGCTGAGCATCACGCCCTTGGCATCGCCGGTAGTGCCGCCGGTGTACTGCAGGAAGGCCAGTTCATCGCGATCCAACGCAACCGGCAAGTGGTGCAACCCCCTGCCCTGTTCAAGCACCTGCTTGAAGCGCAGCGCGCCGGGCAGCTTGAAAGCCGGCACCTGCTTCTGCAGGCGGCGCAGGATAAAGTTCATCGCAGCGCCCTTGAAGGTCCCCAGCAAATCACCGATAGCCGCTAGCACCACGCGCTTGACGCTGCTGCCGGCCATGGCTTTTTCCAGGGTGTGGGCGAAGTTCTCGAAGATCACCACGGTTTCGGCGCAGCTGTCCTTAAGCAAGTGCTTGAGTTCATGGGCGGTGTACAACGGGTTGACGTTGACCACCACGGCACCGGCCAGGATCGTGCCCAACAGGCAGATCGGGTATTGCAAGCAGTTGGGCATCATCAGCGCCACGCGGTCGCCCTTTTTTACGCCCTGGCCCTGTAACCAAGCGGCAAAGGCGATGCCCTGAACCCTCCAGTCGGCGTAGGTCATTTCGGTGCCGATGCTGACGTAGGCCACCCGCTCGCTGAATTTTTCCAGATGCTCCAGGAACACTTCACGCAGCGACGGATACTCCTCGATCCCGGCCTCGATATCGGCTGGAACGCCGGGCAGGTAAGTGTTCAACCAGATACGTTCGGTGTGTTCCAGGCTGATAGCGTTCATGGCAGTGTCCTTATTGTTGTTTTTAAAAGCGTTACTTTTCGACGATGGCGGTAATGCCCAATCCACCCGCCGCACAGATCGAGATCAGGCCGCGGCCACCACCGCGTTCATGGATCGCCTTGGCCAGCGCCGCCAATTGCCGACCGCCAGTGGCCGCGAACGGATGGCCGCAGCCCAGTGAGCCACCGTTGACGTTCATCTTGCTGCGCTCGATGGTGCCCAAGGGCGTCTCAAGGCCGAGCCGCTCGCGGCAATATTCAGGGTCTTCCCACGCTTTGAGCGTACACAGCACCTGGGCGGCAAACGCTTCGTGTATCTCGAATAAATCAAAGTCGGCAAAACTCAAGCCTTCCCGTTGCAACATGCGCGGCACGGCGTAGGCCGGTGCCATCAGCAGGCCCTCGGTGCCGTCGACAAAATTTACCGCCGCCGTCTCACCCGTGCGCAAGTAGGCCAGCACCGGCCAGCCATTGGCAGTGGCCCATTCTTCACTGGCAAGCAGCACCACCGAAGCGCCATCGGTCAAGGGCGTGGAGTTGCCGGCAGTGAGGGTGCCGTTCTGGCGGTCGAATACCGGCGACAGGCCCGCCAGTTTCTCCAGGCTGATATCGGCACGCAGGTTATTGTCGCGGGCCAGGCCGCGATGGGGGCTGATCAGGTCGTCGAAAAAACCGCGGTTGTAGGCCGCGTCCAATCTTTGGTGGCTGGTAAGGGTCAACTCGTCCTGGGCCAGGCGCTTGATCTGCCAGCGCTTGGCCATTTCTTCGCAGTGCTCGCCCATGGACAGCCCCGTACGCGGCTCGCCATTGCGCGGCAGCAGCGGCTTGAACAACATCGACGGGCGCACGTTGAGGAGTTGCTTGAGCTTGTCGCCCATGCCCTTGGCGCGATTGGCCGCAAGCAAGGTATGGCGCAAGGATTCGTTGATGCCGATAGGCGCGTCGGAGGTCGTGTCGGCGCCACCGGCAATGCCGACTTCGATCTGGCCCAGAGCGATTTTATTTGCCACCAGCAGCGCAGCTTCAAGCCCGGTGCCGCAGGCTTGCTGCACATCATAGGCGGGGGTTTGCGGCGACAGTGTGGTGGACAACAGCGCTTCACGGGCCAGGTTGAAATCCCGCGAATGCTTGATCACTGCCCCGGCGGCAAATTCGCCCAGGCGTTGGCCATGCAGGTTGTAACGGTCGACCAGGCCCTGGAGAGCGGCGACCAGCAGATCCTGGTTGCTGTCATGGGCATACACCGTGTTGGAGCGAGCAAACGGAATGCGATTGCCGCCGATAATCGCCACGCGGCGAGTTGGCGCCGGGTTGAAGCTGTAGTCACTCATCACTGGTTCTCTTTCCAAATAAACAGCCCGCGCATATGGGGTTTGTCCCCGGCGAAATTGCGCACTTCGAACTCACGGCGTGGGCCGGTCACCGGGTGGCTCCACAGGGCGACCTGGCCAGGCAGGAATATCGGCAACTTGAAATCGCAATGCGCTTGCGCCTGCTCCAGGCCACCGGGCGGTTGTTGCGCCGCCAATGCACGGCCCAGCGTCCACATGCCATGGGCGATGGCACGGCGAAAACCAAAAAGCCTGGCCCCAATGACCGAGGTGTGAATCGGATTGAAATCCCCCGAGACCTTGGCAAAGCGTCGCCCCAGGTCGGCGGGAAGCACCCAGCGCTGGGTGCGCAGCAAGCCTTCCTCCTGCAATGGCAATGGGTCATTCCATGGCTCACCCACGGGGTTGTTGACGTTACGGCGCAGGTACAGGCTGTCGCTTTCCCACACCAGCGCGCCCGCACTGAAGGCACGGGTGGCGATACTCAATGCCTGCCCCTTGGGATGCGCGACCCAGCGCTCGCAGTACACCTCCACGCGCAACGCCTGGTCCTGGTGCAGGCGCTGGTGCTGACGAATACGATTGGCCAGATGCACCATGCCGCTGGCCGGGTACGGAAAGCTTGGCCGGGTCAGCAGCATCAAGTGCAAGGGGAAGGCCAATACATGGGGGTAGGACAGCGGCACGCCCTGTTCGGGACGAAAGCCACAGGCCCGTGCGTAAGCGGCGATACCCGCGGGGGAAAGCGCCACTGCAGAGCGCACCAGGCACGCCGTGGGTAACTGCGGCGCACCGTCGAGCTTGGGCTTGCGCATAGCACGCATACCGTCGAGCAGCAGCTGCGTGCGCGACGGCGGCGGGTCGATAATCTGCGTCACATAGTCCATCGCTTCAGGCTCCCAACAGGCTTTGGCCACACACTCGCACGACCTGGCCATTCACTCCGCCCGACGCAGGATGAGCGAGCCAGGCGATAGTCTCGGCCACATCAATGGGCTGCCCGCCCTGAGACAATGAATTCATGCGCCGCCCCGCCTCACGGATCATCAACGGGATCTTCGCGGTCATCTGGGTCTCGATAAAGCCGGGCGCCACCGCATTCACTGTGACCTGCCGGGCCGCCGCACGCGGTGCCAGACCCTGCACCAGGCCAATCACGCCCGCCTTGGAGGTGGCATAGTTGCTTTGCCCCAGGTTGCCGGCAATCCCTGAGATCGACGACACGCAGATGATGCGCCCACCGGCGTTGATGCCCTGGTTGTCGAGCAAGGCTTCACTGAGCTGCAACGGTGCCTGCAGGTTGACCGCCATCACGCTGCGCCAGGCGGCTTCGGTCATCTTGGCGATGGTCTTGTCACGGGTGATCCCGGCGTTGTGCACCACCACATCAAAGCCACCGTATTGGCTGACATGGGCTTGCAACAGCGCGGCGGTGTCGGCGGCGGTGATGTCCAGGGGCAACGACGACCCGCCGACGCTGGCGGCGGCCTGTTGCAAAGCTTGCTGGGCCTGGGGCACGTCCACGCACACCACATGGGCGCCGTCACGCGCCAGCACCTGGGCGATAGCCAGGCCGATGCCTCGGGAAGCACCGGTGACCAAGGCACGGCGACCGGCGAAGGGTTTGTCCCAATTGACGGTGGTGTTGCCATCCACAGGTCTTTCCAGGCGCACCACCTGCCCCGAGACATAGGCAGAGCGGCGTGACAGGAAGAAGCGCAAACTGCTGTCCAACGCCTCCTCGGCACCCGGCGCCACATACAACAATTGCACGGTGATCGCCCGACGCAGCTCCTTGGCCAGCGAGCGCACCAAACCCTCGAGGGCGCGCTGGGCGATGGCTTGGGGCAAGTCCTTGCAGTGTTCCGGCGCGGTGCCGAGCACCACCACTCGGCCATGTTGGCCTAGGCGTTTGGCATTGGCGTGGAAGAACAGGTAGAGCTCGTCCAACTGTTGCAGATCGACCACGCCACTGGCATCAAACACTGAGCCTTGCACCTTGACCGTGGATGGCGCCTTGAGGGTTGCCGCTGTGGCGGCGACGGTGTCGGTGGCGCTGAAGATACGCAGCACCGACGCCGCCAGGCGCCCTGCCCCGGCGATGATCACCGGGTTGGCCAGCCCGGCCTGGCCGCTGCGATGACGCTGCAGCGCCAAGGGTTGCGGCAAGCCAATAGCCTGGGCCAGGCGACGGCCCCAGGGGGAGTTGACGAATGAAAGGTAGTTGTCACTCATGGTAAGCACTCACTCACGCCACACATTTGCCTTGTAAACCCAATCAAATGTGGGAGGGGGCAAGCCCCCTCCCACACTGTCAATTCACCGGGGCGTTTTCGCTTTGGCTGCTGCGCCGTTTGGCGGCCGGTTCGAGCGCCTGCTTGCGCTGCTGCAACGCCTCCAGCAAACCAAAATCCTGGGGGAAGTCATCCACCTGGATACCGTGATCGGCGTATTCCACGTAGCGGCCCAGCAAGGCGTCCTCGTCGTCGCTGATCAAGTCCAGCGCCCGCGCCTTGACGCGCCATTCGGTAAAGGCCGTGGCCGAAATCGGCAGCGGGCCAAGCAAACCTTGCTTGATGGCGGGTTTAAGCCGAGCCTCGATCGACTCCACCTGTGGCAGTAAACGAAAGCCCAATTCGCCGTAGGCCAGCTTGTCGATTTCCGGGCGCGGTATGTAGGAATTGGCCAGCAAGCGGTCGCGGGTTTCCCCAGGGGTTTGCACCACATCGGCCACTTGCGCCAACAGACGATCCGACGGTTTGTGCAGGGGAATGCCAAACGGAAAACTCAACGCGCGCACCACCGTCGCCGCTGGTTTCGACGGGTAGTTGTCGAGCACTTCGGCCAAGGCTTCATGGGCGCGCAGCAACGCGTCCTGCGCCGCCCAATGCACCAGCGGCAGATCTGCCTGGGGCCGGCCGTCGTCCTCGAAACGCTTGAGCACGCACGACAGGATGTACAGCTGCGACAGAATATCCCCCAAACGCCCGGTGATACTTTCCTTGCGCTTGAGGGCACCCCCGAGCACGCCCATGGAAATGTCCGAGATCAACGCCAGCACCACCGACAGCCGATCGGCCTGACGGTAGTAGGACGCCAGCGCCGGGTCGGTCTTGGCAGGCGCGGCAAGCAGGCGCCCGCCAGTCAGGGAATGCACCGCTGCGCGGACGGTGTTGGCCAGTACAAAACTCACATGGCCGAACATCGCGCTGTCGAAGTCTTCCAGCGCCTTGCGCCGGTCCGGGTTGCGCGCCGCTTCCATTTCGCGCAACACATAGGGGTGGCAACGAATCAGGCCCTGACCAAAGATGATCAGGCAGCGGGTCATGATGTTGGCGCCTTCCACCGTAATGGCGATGGGGCTTTGCTGATAGGCACGGGCGAGGAAGTTATTGGGCCCCATGCAGATACCCTTGCCGGCGACAATGTCCATGCCGTCGTTGACGATGAGGCGCGCGCGCTCAGTGACGTGGTATTTGGCAATGGCTGAGATCACTGAAGGTTTCTCGCCGGCATCCAGGGACGCTACCGATACCTTGCGCACCGCATCGCAGGCATACAGGTGCCCGGCCATGCGCGCCAACGGAGCCTGCACCCCTTCGAACTTGCCGATGGGCAAGCCGAACTGCTTGCGCATCGCCGCATAGGCTGTAGTGCCGCGCACGGCGACTTTACCCAGGCCAACGTTAGCCGAAGGCAGGGAAATAGCCCGGCCCGCGGCCAGGCACTCCATCAACATGCGCCAGCCGTTACCGACTTGTTCACGGCCGCCAATCACCCACTCCAGTGGAATGAATACGTCCTTGCCGGTGGTAGGACCGTTCTGGAACACCGCATTCAGCGGCCAGTGACGACGACCGCTGTTCACCCCTGGATGAGAAGTCGGGATCAGCGCACAGGTAATACCCAGGGAACCGGCCGCGCCAAGCAGGCCGTCCGGGTCTTCGGCGCGAAATGCCAGGCCCAATACCGTGGCAATCGGGCCAAGGGTGATGTAACGCTTGTCCCAGGTCACTTTGAAACCCAGCACTTCTTCGCCTTCGTGCAGACCTTTGCAGACAATGCCCAGGTCCGGGATCGCACCCGCGTCAGAGCCGGCATACGGGCTGGTCAAGGCAAAACACGGGATGTCTTCGCCCCGCGCCAGGCGCGGCAGGTAGTAATTGCGCTGGGCGTCGGTGCCGTAATGCAGCAGCAATTCGGCCGGGCCCAGGGAGTTGGGCACCATCACCGAAATCGCCGCCGCCGAGCAGCGAGTCGACAGCTTCATCACCACCTGGGAGTGGGCGTAGTGGGAGAAGCCTTTGCCTCCGTACTGCTTGGGAATAATCATGCCGAGGAACCCGGCGTCCTTGGTGTATTGCCAGCCTTCGGGGGACATGTCCTGCCAGACTTGGGTGGTTTCCCAGTCGTTGGCAATGTCGCACAGGGTTTCGACCTCATTGTCGAGAAAGGCTTGCTCCTCCGCACTCAGGCTGGCCGGCGCGGCTTGCAACAGGCGCTGCCAGTTGGGCTTGCCGCTGAACAGCTCGGCATCCCACCACACAGTGCCGGACTCGATGGCCGCACGCTCGGTGTCGGACATCGCCGGCATGATCGTGCGAAACAGGCCTAGGGCCTTGCTGGTCAACAGCGTGCGGCGCAGGGGTTTGAGCGCCAGCACCAGGGCCGGCAACACCACCAGTACCGCCGCGACGGCGGTGCCCAGGCCGGCCACGACGTTGAACAGGTAACCCGCTGCCAGCCAAACCAGGCCAGTGACCAGCCACAGGGTAGCGGCGGCTTGTCGATACGCCAGGGCAATCGCTGCTGCGAAACCCACCAATAACCAGATAAGCATAGGGATACCTCTACTTGATTCGAGATGTGGCCAAAGCACAGGCAGGTCGAGCTGCGCGGCGGCGTAAAACCACACTACAAACTTGAAAGACTAAATTCAAATTTTGTTTTGAAATTTTTATTTAATCCTTGGGCAAAAAAACGGCTGACCGAATCAGCCTGCTCAAGGATTACCGAGAAACATCACAGCCCGTCAGAAAAAAGCCCTGGGGGAAGGCAGCAAGATGCGCTTGCCGCCCTCCTCCATTCTGCGCATGTATCACTAGAACGCGTAGGTTGCCGACAAACTCACTACATCCCCGGAAGACTCGGCCTTGCCATCCAGGCTCGCACCGCCAAGGCGATCGATGTTCTTGGTCTTGAGGTTGACCTTCTGCACGAACTGGTGGGAATAGGCCACGTCCAGGCTCAGCCCCTTGACGGCTTTGACGTCGTAACCCGCACCCAGGGAAAGGAACGTGCGGTCGCCGTCCGGAATCCGTGGGTCGCGGGTGGAGTTACGTGTCGGTGTCTGATCAATCGCCACACCGGCTCGCAAGGTCAGCTCATCGGTCGCACGATAATCACCGCCGAGGGAGTACATCCAGGTGTTCTTGTAGTTGTAGGGAATGGAGACAATCCGCATGTCTCCGGAGTCGAGCGTCAGGTCCTTGAACGATGACCATTCGGTCCACGTCACGCTTGCGCCCAGGGTCAAGCGATCATTGAACTGATGCACCCAGTCCAGGCCGGCGGTGGCAGGAATGTCCAGCTGGACACTGGCATGGGCGCCATTTGGGGCCAGTTCCAGGCCTGGATACGCGGTGTTGACCAACGTGCCGGTGCCCCCGAATGGGCTGGGTTGCGTCATGAGGTTGTAGGAAAACTGATCGGCATACAGGTTGTATTTGCCGGTCATCTTGTTTTTGATCTTGGCGTGGTAATTCAAGCCCAAGGTGTCGCGTTCAGTGGGTTTCCACACCACGCCGGCAAACCAGCCAGTCGAGATATTGTCGACCTTGACGCGCATCAACGCGTGCCCCACATCGGACGGGAAATTGATGCCGCCCAGCTCGGAGTCGGACACCGCCGCCGCAGACAACAGGTCGACGTTCTGGCTGACGAACCCCTTGCTGTGTTGCACGATCATGCCGCCACCGATAGAAAACTGGTCGTTGACTTTGAAAGACAACGAGCCCGTCAACCCGACGGTTTCGATTTTGGTATCCACGGCAAAATCGCGCACTTTGGAGTCTTCATCCCAGGTGGAGCGCATGCCCTGGGGCACGACCTGGCTCAAGCCGAAGGCGAACCGATCGCCCAGTGGCATCACCATGAAGCCAGTCGGCAGCCAGGCAGTGAAGCCACCCTGGCCCCCATCATTGTTATTGACCGCGGTCGCTGCACCGTCGGGAAAACCATTCTCGTCCAACGGCGTACTGGAAATCGGGTTGCCGGCATAGTCAGAGGCATTGCCCTTGTACTTGATCTTGATCCGCGCATAGTCGACCGTGAATTGCGCGACGTTGTGTTCGACAAACGCCATGGCGGCCGGGTTGTTATAGGCCGAGCTAGGGTCGTTCTTGAATAACGAGCCACCGGCAAATGCCCTGCCCCAACCAGGCGCGCCGTAAGTAGGGGTAGAAAAACCGCCAGCCTGCACAGGCGCGGTGACTATCGCACCTCCTATCAGTGCCAGCCCCAGCAACACCTGTTGTTTCTTATTATTCATGCGGCACTCCTTATTGTTATCTCTCTGAGCCGGCCCTGCCGGTTCGTCTTGCTGCCAGGCCATTGGTGAACTGGCGCCTGGTTCAGGCGCCAGTTTTTGAGCAGGTGATCAACCCCGCATTTCAACCTGCCATCAAGGCACGATGGTGAAGGTTGGGCTTGGGGTCACGCTCAAGCTCACCACGGTGCAGCTGCCGCTAAGCCCTTGGTTGGCCGCCGTCAGCACCCCACCGCTGTAGCCCACGGTAATGGTCGATGGGCCACAGTTGGATGCCGGGTACAGAACCGATGAGGCAATGGTATAGCCAACATTGGCGACCGAACCTGCGGTTGGGCCGGTGGCGGTCAATGTCCATGGCAATCCAGTGATTTTCGGCAATGCGCAAAGGCCGCTGCCGCTGACCGTTACTCCGGTGATTTTTGCTACCCCAGTGGCATCTACGTTGCCGGTAAAGTTCGCGGTGCAGTTAACGGTGGCCTGATAGGACGACGGTGATTTCACCGAAATGGTGCCAGGCGCAGTGAAGTTAGAATTAACCGGCGTGATGCTATAGGCATTGGCCATGGAGGCAGCACCCATGCAAACAGCCAAGGCAGAGAGCGACACGAGAGTTTTCAAGCTTTTCATTGTTTTTCCTCACATGTTATGGCGATTCATTTCGCCAGGGGTAATGGCCATGATCGAGAGGTCACGGTGAAACTGCAGAACTTCCCTTTCCAGCCAAATTTCAATGCATTTACCGCTGCAACAGTTGGAACGGTTTATTCGACCACTTTGAAGTTGGGCGGCATCTTGATGGATACCGTGTTGATCTTGCAGTCTTCGCCAATAGCAACATTGGCGGCTTCCAACTTGCCGGTGGCGTTATCCCAAGTACCGTCGGCGGTTGAAGGGCCGCACTTGCCGCCCAGGCCAAAGGCGTGCACATCGACGCTGATCCTGGACATCGAGCCGCTTTTTGTATCTTTGGCGACCAGCACCCAGGGCAAGTTGATCGCTTCGACACGGCTGCATTTGAGGCCCCCGTCAAATTGAACTTTATCGACATTCACCGATGAGCCATCGGCCGCGACCTTGCCGGCCACCTTGATAGTGCAGTCGGCGCTGATCAGCTTGCCTTTGGAAAAGCTGATGGGCCCTTGGGCCGTGAAGGCACTGCCGGCAGGTTCGATACGGGCCGCCTGGGCCTGGTGATAAACAATCAGGCCCATCGCTGCCAGCAGGATGTGGGCGGTGAACTTGGCAGAACTTTGCATGGTGTACGTCCTTCCCTTGAAATTATTTTTGTAGGGTCAAACCACGTTCTTGCACCTGATACTGGGGGCGACAAGGACCTGCGCGATACACAGATCCCCAGTACGCCCGTACTGCTTACTTCATCTCAGAACGGCTTGGCGCTGTTGCTGTACTTCTCCAGATACTTCAAACGCTGTGACGGTTGAAGATTGGTCAGGGTGATATCCCCGGCATAATGATTGAGCACCCGATGGTCCATACGACGTCGCCACAAGTAAGGCACATAGGCCCAGACAATCATGCTCGCGTAACCATACGGAAGTTGCGGTGACTCATCGAAGTGGCGCAACGACTGATAACTGCGCGTGGGGTTGGCATGGTGATCGGAATGCCGCTGAAGTTGGAACAGGAAGATATTGGTGACAATCCGGTTACTGTTCCATGAATGGCGCGGCGAGCAGCGTTCGTAACGGCCATTGGGCAACTTCTGGCGCTTGAGGCCGTAATGCTCGACGTAGTTCACCACTTCCAGCAACGAGAACCCGTAGATGCCCTGGATGATCAGGAACGGAATCACCGCCGCGCCCAACCAGGCAATCATCGCGCCCCACAACACCACGCTGTACATCCAGGCACTGAGCACGGCGTTCTTCCAGTGCAAGGCCGGCAAACCGAGTTTGCGCAGGCGTTCGCGCTCCAGGTTCCAGGCCGACACGGCGCTGAACCACACCGAACGCGGCAGGAATGCCCAAAAACTTTCCCCCAGCCGCGAACTGGCGGGATCTTCCGGGGTGGCGACCCGAACGTGATGGCCGCGGTTATGTTCGGTGTAGAAGTGCCCGTAGAACGTCGGCGCCAGGGTGACCTTGGCCAGGAACACTTCCAGGGGCTTGGGTTTGTGCCCCAGTTCATGAGCGGTGTTGATCGCGATGCCCGTGGCAGCGCCGGTGGACATTGCCATACCCAGGTAAGTGAACACGCTGATGTGGCCATGCAGTTCAGTGCGTGCGGTGACGAATGCAGCAGCCTTGGCCAGCCAGCTCGACGGCTCAAGTGTGGCCGTGGCGTTCAGCAGGCCGCCGTTGATGATCCAGTCGATGCCACCGGCGGCCAGCCAGCCGGTGATAATCACTGAAGAGATCACAAACAGCACGCCGGTGTAGACGATCCAGCGATAGTAACGTTGGGATTCAAGGTTGCTGACGGCAGATTCAGGCGGGTTGCTGACATCTTCTCCGAGCAGGCCGTCGATCAGGGGGATCAAGCCGAAGATCACCAGCACACCCACCCACCACAATTGCTGTACGCCGGTGCCGATCGCCAGGGCGCCGGAGAGCAAGGGGGTTGCCAGTGGCATGATGCCGAGCCACCACAGGTGGCGCTTTGCGTCGGTCCAGACGTGCGGGGCGGCCAGGGTCTGATTCATGGCAACCTCCGTACACATTCGGTGTGCATTGGGGCAGCAAACAGGTTTACGGAGCGCTGACTGCCCCGAGAAATCAACCATGCGATAAAAGGCGTTTTTTTCATTATTTTATTCGCTCTTAGGCATTTCAAAAATAATTTCAAATTACACATTGAAATAATTTTTTTAAATAAATAGCGCGGAATCGTTAGGTCGTCAACTAGTTTCTCCCGCCCTTTTTACCGTGACCGGGCAGTCTCTTTTTCAGCCGTCTGGTCAGGTGTCTAGGACAGGCATCAACGCCTTTGAACCGCGAGTCGGGTGCACCCTTATCTACTCGCCAGAGCCTTGGGAGGGTGCAACAGCCGGATGCCTGCCCCGGGCCTGACGCGCTTGGCGACCTGCTCCACCAGCGCCACCACTCGCTCTGTCGCGGTGATCGGCAACATATGCCCACAGCCTTCGACCACTTGCATTTTCAGCCCTGGCACCTTGCTCGCCAGGGCCTGGCCGTGTTTCTGAAAGTCGAGCACCTTGTCGCGGGTGCCATAGATCAGCCCGATGGGCAAGGTCAGTTGCGGGTAGCGCTTGACCATGTCGGGCAGGTGGTCGTTGACCCGGTTGATTTCGGTGGACGCGGCATAGAAGTTGTCCGGACGCATGCCCAGCAGCCCGCCGCCCCGGGTGGCGAAGTCCGGCGGTGCGGCATCGGGGCCGAAGACGCCTTTGACCACCGCATTTTTACTCAGCAGGCCAACGGGCATCGTCAGGGTGTGGGCAATCCAGCGTCGCAGCCAGGCCGGGCGCACCGATAATGACAGGAACACCAGCGGCAACATGCGTTGCGGGTGAGTCAAAGGCGCTACCAGTACCAACCCGGATACCGTATGGGGATGGTCGAGGGCCAGCGCCAGAGCAACCGCGCCACCCAGGGAATGGCCCAGCACCAACGGCTTGCCCAGGTCGAGCGTGTCGATAAAGGCCGCGATTTGTCGGGCCTGACCCGGTAAGTCTGCGGCCGTGCCACTGTGTCGGCTGGAATAGCCGGACCCCGGCCGGTCAAGGGTGATCACGCGAAAATGCTCTCGCAACTGACCGGACAAGGCATACGTGAGGTTACGGCTGCTGCCCATCAGCCCGTGGATCATCACCAGCGGCGGGCCCTTGCCCTCTTCGACATAATGAAAGCGCTCGCCATCCACCTCGACGAAACGCCCGTTGATCGGAACCCGCGCTTCAATGCGCCGCGTCATCCAGGCACTCAAGCCCCATAACGCCGCGCTGGCGCCGGCCAGCACACCCGCAGCGACAACCCATTCCACAGCCATAGCTCGGTCCTCTGCTTCCCTGCTGCTGGCGACCCGACCGGAATTGATCAAGGCCTCAGCCATCGTCCACCCCTTGGACCTGGGCGCCCTGCATACCACGCTCGTCCGTCGGACAAATCGCACATGCGGAACAAGGTCCTAGCGTAGGCGAAATTTTCAGGTAGATTATTTAAAATCTTTTTTAAAATAATTAATTCAATTTTCCTTTGCAATGGTGTTCTATCTAAAAGACAAAACAAAAAGAGGAGCACATCCGATGCCCACCCGCTTTCTATCTATGAGGCACGCCCATGACTGCCCACAGTGATTCAATTGACATTGCCATCATTGGCTCGGGATTCGCTGGCCTGTGTATGGCGATCAAGCTCAAGGAGGCCGGGCTCACCGACTTCTTCATCGCCGAACAGGCCGAGACCCTCGGCGGTACCTGGCGCGATAACCACTACCCGGGTTGCGCCTGTGACGTGCAGTCCCATGTGTATTCATTTTCCTTCGCGCCCAACCCGGACTGGTCGCGACAGTTCGCGACACAACCTGAGATCCGCGCCTATCTGGAACACTGCGCCACACGTTTTGAGCTGGCGCCCTATCTGCGTTTTGGCATGGCCCTGCAACGTGCGGTGTTTGATGAGCAACAGCAGCGCTGGCACCTGAGCTTCAGCAATGGCCGCCAAGTCAGCGCACGGGTGCTGGTCTCGGCCATGGGCGGGCTGTCTCGCCCGGCGCTGCCGGATATCCCGGGGCTGGACAGCTTCAAGGGCAAGCGTTTTCACTCCCAGCAGTGGGACCATGACTACTCGTTGAAAGGCAAGCGCGTGGCCGTGATCGGCACCGGCGCCAGTGCCATCCAGTTCGTGCCGCAGATCGCGCCACAAGTGGCGCACCTGGACCTGTTCCAGCGCACGCCGCCCTGGATCATGCCCAAACCGGATCGGCCGATTTCAACGCTTGAACGCTGGCTGTTCAAACACTTGCCGTTCACCCAAAAGCTGGTGCGCGGCGCGTTCTATTGGGCACTGGAAGGCCGGGTGGTGGGTTTTGCCTTGCACCCACGCCTGATGAAGATGGTGCAGAAAATCGCCCTGCGGCATCTGCGCAAACAAGTGGCCCGCCCTTCCCTGCGCAAGACGCTGACGCCGGACTACACCATCGGCTGCAAGCGCGTGCTGATCTCCAATGACTACTACCCGGCGCTGTCGCGCAGTAATGTCGAGGTGGTCACCGACAGGGTGCTGCGCATCGAAGCTGACGGTGTGATCACCGCCGACGGGATCAAGCATCCCGCTGACTGCCTGATCTTCGGTACCGGCTTCCAGGCCAGCGACCCCTTGCCGCGAGACTGCATCATCGGCCGCGACGGCATCGACCTGATGGACGCCTGGAGCGACGGCGCCCATGCCTTCAAAGGCACCACCGTGCCGGGCTATCCCAACCTGTTTCTGATCGTCGGGCCCAACACCGGCCTGGGGCATAACTCGATGATCCTGATGATCGAAGCTCAGGTCACCTACATCCTCGATGCCTTGAAACACATGCAGCGCCAGCGCATTGCCACGGTCGAGGTCAAACCCGCCGTAGAGCACGCCTACAACCACCAGTTGCAGGACAAGCTCAAGCGCACCATCTGGAACACCGGCGGCTGCCAGAGCTGGTACCTGGACCCACGCACCGGCAAGAACACCACGCTGTGGCCCGGTTCTACCTGGCGTTTCAAACAGCTCACCCGTCACTTTGCGCTCAAGGACTACGTCGCCAGCCCGTTGCCGGCGTCCGCTCTGCCACGTCCCGTACCAGCCCCTCACTCCGCCACAGAAGGCAGCCTGTCATGAAGTCATTCAATGGCCGCGTTGCGGCGATCACCGGTGCAGCCTCCGGCATGGGCCGCGCATTGGCTTTAGCCTTGGCACGCGAAGGCTGCCACCTGGCCTTGGCCGACAAGAACAGCCAAGGGTTGGAACAGACCTTGGAGCTGATCCGCACATCGACCTTGTCGCCCGTGACCGTTACCACGCAGGTGCTGGACGTCTCTGACCGCCAAGCCATGCAGGATTGGGCTGCACGCTGTGCCGCGGAACATGGCCAGGTCAACCTGGTGTTCAACAATGCCGGGGTGGCGCTGTCGAGTACCGTCGAAGGCGTGGACTACGCCGACCTGGAGTGGATCGTCGGCATCAACTTCTGGGGCGTGGTGCATGGCACCAAGGCGTTCCTGCCGTATCTCAAGGCCAGCGGCGAAGGCCATATAGTCAATACTTCCAGCGTGTTCGGCCTGTTCGCCCAACCCGGCATGAGCGGTTACAACGCCACCAAGTTTGCTGTGCGCGGCTTCACCGAGGCCCTGCGCCAGGAACTTGACCTGCAACGCTGCGGCGTATCGGCCACCTGTGTGCACCCCGGTGGTATTCGTACTGATATCTGCCGCAGCAGCCGCATCGACGCGAACATGACCGGTTTTCTCATCCACAGCGAACAACAGGCCCGCGCCGATTTCGAAAAGCTGTTCATTACCGGCGCCGACCAGGCCGCCAAAGTGATCCTGCTAGGTGTACGCAAAAACAAGCGCCGTGTGCTGATCGGCCGCGACGCCTATTTTCTCGACCTGCTCGCCCGTTGCCTGCCTTCGGCCTATCAGGCACTGGTGGTGTTTGCCAGCAAACGCATGGCGCCCAAGCCGCGCACACAGGTCTTTGAAACCAACGACCAGTCCCATCTCTGAACAGGAGGACGCAGCATGTTGCCGATCCGTCGCGATATCCGTTTTGCCTTGCCTGCCGAGCGCATCAAGGACTGGCATGAACAAGGGCCGGTGATCAGCCACTTCTTCAACGCCCTGTCGTTGCTGTTTCCCCAGGGCGAGCTGTTTTTCATGGACAGCGTGCGCCACTACCGCGGGCAGATCGACGATCCCGAACTGAAAAAGGAAATCCAGGGTTTCATAGGCCAGGAGGCCATGCACAGCCGCGAACATGTGGCCTATAACGACCTGCTGCAAGCGGCGGGCTTGCCGGCGCACACCCTCGACCGACGCCTGAAGTTCTTCCTCGACTTGCAGAAGAAACACCTGCCGCCGTCGTTCAACCTGGCGGTGACCATCGCCCTTGAGCACTACACTGCGATGCTGGCGGAAATCCTGTTGAGCGACCCCTCGCGCTTTGGTGATTCACTCAAGGGTTACCAGCAGATGTGGTATTGGCACGCCTTGGAAGAAACCGAACATAAAGCCGTAGCCTTCGATGTATGGAACCAGGTGATCAAACCTGGCCCCGCACGCTACCTGCTGCGCACCGGCACCATGCTGACCACCACCGTCATGTTCTGGCTGGTGGTGCTGGACTTCCACGTGCGGCTGCTGATTGCCGACCGCACCTCGGGCGGCACGTTGAAGGGGCTGTGGCGCATGGTCAAGTACTTGTACGGTCCCAAGGGCGTGTTCCCGCGGATGCTCAGGCCGTGGCTGCATTATTTCAAACCGGGGTTTCACCCCTGGGAACATGACAACCGCGCACGCCTGGCGGGCATAGATGGCTTGCTTGAAGAGATCGAGCGCACGCGGCGCGGCGCCAAAGGGGTGTAGCTACCGATGCCTATGCGCGCCATGGGTGCTAGACCTTTGGCTGCAGCAGCAAGGCGACCAGGGCGCTCCACCCCGTCTGGTGCGACGCCCCCAACCCTCGCCCTGTCTCGCCATGAAAGTATTCATGAAACAACACCAGATCGCGGCTGGCCAGGTCCGCCTCCAGCTGCGCATACCCTGCCATGGATGGCCGCAGGCCATTTTCATCGCGCAGGAATAATCCGGTCAGGCGCTGGCTGAGGCTGTCGGCCACGTCTTCCAGCGACGCCAGATAGCCGCTGCCTGTGGGGTATTCCACTGAGAAGTTATCCGCGTAGTAGCGGTGAAATTCGCGCAGCGATTCGATCAGCATGTAGTTCACCGGCATCCACAGCGGCCCGCGCCAATTGGAGTTGCCGCCGTACAGGCGAGAGTCGGATTCGCCGGGCTGGTAACTGGCGCACAGGGTGTCGCCATTCATCTTCAGCGCCAGGGGCTGCTCTGCAAAGGTCTTGGACAAGGCGCGCACACCGAAGGTCGACAAGAACTCCTGGTCATCCAACATGCGGCGCAGCAAATCCTTGGTACGCTCGCCACGCAGCAACGCCAGCAACAGGCGATTGCCCTGCCCCGGTTCGTTCCAGCGCGAGACCAGTTTGGCCAGGTCGGGCCGGTGATGCATAAACCCCAGCAGACGCTCGCGCAGGCCTTCCAAGCCTTCATGTTCGCGCTGTTCCAGCACCAGCACGGCGAACAGCGGCATCAGGCCGACGATAGACCGCAAGCGCACCGGTTCGCTCTGGCCGTCGGGACGGTGCAGTACGTCATAAAAGAACAGGTCCTGCTCATCCCACAAGCCTTCGGCACTGTCATCGACGCGGTTGATGGCGCCGGCGATATACAGGAAGTGCTCGAAAAATTTTACCGCAATATCCACATACACGGCGTTGCGCTTGGCCAGCTCCAGCCCGATGCGCATCAGGTCCAGGGCATAGGCCGCGACCCAGGCAGTGCCATCGGCCTGGTCCAACTGGTAACCCGGCGGCAGCGTGGCCGAGCGGTCGAACAAGGCGATATTGTCCAGGCCCAGAAAACCACCCTGGAACAGGTTGCGGCCTTCAGCGTCCTTGCGGTTGACCCACCAGGAAAAATTCAGCAGCAGCTTGTGGAAGATCCGCTCCAGAAAGTCCATATCGCCCACGCCGGTCAGCGCCTTGTCTTGCTGATACACGCGCCAGCTGGCCCAGGCATGCACTGGCGGGTTGGCATCGTCGAAGCGCCATTCGTAGGCGGGCAATTGGCCGTTGGGGTGCATGAAACGATCTTTAACCAGCAACAGCAGCTGTTGCTTGGCGTAGCCGGGATCGATCAGCGCCATGGCCACCGCCTGGAAGCCTTGGTCCCAGGAGGCGTACCACGGGTATTCCCAGGTATCGGGCATGGACAGGATGTCGAAGTTGGACAGGTGCCGCCAATGGGTATTACGGATATGCAGGCGCTCGGGCGGCGGCGCAGGTTGGGCCGGATCGCCGTCGAGCCACTGGTTGACGTCGAAATAGTACAACTGCTTGGACCACAGCAAGCCGGCCAGGGCCTGGCGCTGCACATTGCGCGCATCGTCATCGGCGATACCCTGTTGCAGGGCTGCGTAGAAGTCATCGGCCTCGCGGCGGCGCTGTTCGAACAACTTGCGTGCGTTGACCTCGGGGGCGTCCAGAGGGGCAAAGCGCAGATAGAGGCTTTTGCTTTCCAGGCCCGCTAATTCAAGACTGAATCGCGCCGCCACCTTGGTGCCCGCGTCACCGCGAATGGCCCCTTGATCACCCTCCACCACGTAATCGTTGATGCCATCCTTGAACGGCCCGGACGTCGGCTGCCCGCCCAGTTTGGCGAAGTTGCTCTCGTTTTCGCAGAACAACCATTGCCACCCATCCTGGCCCCAGGCGGTGAGCTGGCGATCGTCCATCTCATGATGACGGGCGAGCACGCGGTCGCCGTCCAGCGTCAACCTGGGTTTGGGCGCATCAAAGGTCCAGCTCCAGTCATTGCGCGCCCACAACTGGGGCAGCACCTGCAGACGTGTCGGCTGCTCCGAGCGGTTGTGCACGGTGACACGCATGAAAATATCGTCGGGCTGGTGCTTGGCGTATTCGACGCTGATGTCGCAGTAACGGTTGTCTTCAAACACGCCGGTATCAAGGATTTCATACTCGGTATCGCCCAGCCCACGGCGAGCGTTTTCAGCGATCAGGTCGGCATAGGGAAAGGCGGCATGGGGGTATTTGTAGAGCATGCGCATGTAGGCATGGCTCGGTACGCCATCGACGAAAAAGTACAGTTCCTTGACGTCTTCACCGTGGTTGCCTTCAGCGTTATTGAGGCCGAACAGGCGCTCCTTGAGGATCGCATCCCGTTCGTTCCACAGCGCCAGGCCCAGGCACCAGCGTTGTGCCTTGTCGCTGAAACCGGCCAGGCCGTCCTCGCCCCAGCGATAAGCGCGGCTGCGCGCCTGTTCATGGGGGAAGTAGGCCCAGGCGTCGCCATCGGCGCTGTAGTCTTCGCGCACGGTGCCCCACTGGCGTTCGCTCAAGTACGGGCCCCACTCACGCCAACGCTCGGCATCTTGCGTCGCCAGGCGCTGGCCTTCAATCGTGTCAAGCAGGCGGTTTGCGGGTACGGCCGTCATTGAGTCCTCCATCACCTACACAGTGAGGCGCAGTGTAGAACCCAATGGTGCGCGGTTGCACATGAAGACTCAAAGCACCTGGCGTTGACAAGCCGCTGGGGCTGGGTTTGCTCCTGTTCATGGCATCTCATTCATTTGCAGAATGAAGTCCAGAAGAATCTTCGTTTGCAAGCCGGCCTGCGCCTCAACAAAATCGGGCAAAGGTCATTTTGCTCGCCACAGCCATCAGGAATTTTTCTATGCACGCCACTGCACATGTCAGCCCCGATGAGATCCGCAAGGGCTTTTCCAAGGCCATGTCCGACATGTACCGCGATGAAGTACCTCTGTACGGCGCGCTGCTGGAACTGGTGGCCCAAACCAATGCACGCGTACTCGACAGCCAACCTGAGCTGGTGCAGCAGTTGCAGCGTACCGGAGAAATCCAGCGCCTGGACATGGAGCGCCATGGCGCCATCCGCCTGGGCACTGCCGCAGAACTGGCGACCATCAGCCGCCTGTTCGCGGTGATGGGCATGCAACCGGTGGGCTACTACGACCTCACCCCCGCCGGTGTGCCGGTGCATTCCACGGCCTTTCGCGCCGTGCATGAGCACGCGCTGCAAACCAGCCCGTTCCGGGTGTTCACCTCGCTGCTGCGCCTGGAGCTGATCGAAAACCTGGAGCTGCGCACCTTCGCCGAAAGTGCCCTGGCCAAGCGCTCGATCTTCACCCCCGGCGCCCTGGCGCTGATCGAACAGGCCGAAACACAGGGCGGCTTGAATGCCAGCGACGCCCAGGCTTTCATCGACGAGGCGCTGGAGACGTTCCGCTGGCATAACACCGCTACCGTGACAGGCGCGCAATACGAGCAACTGAGCAACCAGCACCGCCTGATCGCCGACGTGGTCGCCTTCAGGGGCCCGCATATCAACCATCTCACGCCACGCACCCTGGACATCGACCAGGTACAGGCCGCCATGCCCGGCAAAGGCATTACGCCCAAAGCCGTGATCGAAGGCCCACCCCGGCGCCATTGCCCGATCCTGCTGCGCCAGACCAGCTTCAAGGCGCTCGACGAACCGATCGCGTTCACCGACGCCCACGGCAGCCACAGCGCACGCTTTGGCGAAATCGAACAACGCGGTGTAGCGCTCACGCCTAAAGGCCGCGCCCTGTACGACCAACTGCTGAACGCCGCCCGCGATGAACTCGGCGCATTCCCCAACGAGGCCAACGCCGAGCGTTATGTGCAATTGATGGAACGGCACTTTACGGCGTTCCCGGATACCCCCGCACAGATGCGCGAGCAGGGCCTGGCGTACTTTCGTTACTTCGTTACCGCAAAAGGCCTGGCGGCACGCGGCCAGCCCGAGCAGCCGCGAACGTTGCAAGCGCTGGTCAACGCCGATCACGTGGCGGTGGAGCCATTGGTGTATGAGGATTTTCTGCCGGTCAGTGCGGCGGGGATTTTCCAGTCAAACCTGGGGGATGCGGCGCAGAGTCATTACGCGGCCAACGCCAACCAGGCGCAATTCGAACAGGCGCTGGGGCGCAAGACGATTGATGAGTTGCAGCTTTACGGCGAGACGCAGCAGCGTTCCATTGATGAATGTCTGGGCACACTGCTGGCCTGAAATAGGGTGTCCTCCCCGGCTCAGCGGCACAATCCTTGCGCCGCAACAGTCCCCAGAGCCGGGTGGACGGGGCGCATCATAAAGACACAGTCCTGCGATGTCCCGCATACAAATCTGAACAAATATTGCCGTTTTGCGCCTAGCCTAATCGCCCGGCGATTTCGTCCTTGATCAGCAGCCGTTTCTTCTTCAGGTTTTCCACTTTCTCATCGCTGGCACTGGCTTTTTCCGCCTCCAGCACATTCGCGTCGGCATCGTCATATTGAGTGAGCAGCGAATCCAGCCGTTTGTCGTCCGCCCTGCGCTTGTGAACGTCTTCCTTGCTGACACCCAAGTCCTCATACAGGTCGTGTTTCACTGGCATGGCGTACCTCCACAAATTGATCAATGGTCTACGCCCTTGAAGCTAGCCCATTCCAATGGGTCTTGTCATGTTTGAGGTCAATACAGTCCCGTTCGTCGTGCAGCATGCGATGGGATCAAACCTTTGCCGTGCCCTGCCCTCCACTGTAGATCGCCACCCGAGGGAGACAGGTTTCATGAATCACGCTGCCACTGCTGCCGACACTCAATGCATCAACACGCTTCGCACCCTGGCCATGGACGCTGTACAGAAGGCCAATTCGGGGCATCCGGGCACGCCCATGGGCCTGGCGCCGGTGGGTTATACGTTGTGGAGTCGCTTCCTGCGTTATCACCCCGAACATCCCGATTGGCCTAACCGTGACCGTTTTGTGTTGTCAGTGGGGCATGCGTCGATGCTGCTGTATTCGCTGTTGCATCTGGCCGGTGTGGTGGAGATTGACGCCCACGGCCAGCGCTCCGGCCAGCCGGCCATCAGCCTCGACGATATCAAGCAGTTCCGGCAGATGGGTTCCAAGACCCCAGGCCACCCCGAATACCGCATGACCACCGGCGTGGAAACCACCACCGGCCCGCTCGGCCAGGGCTGCGCCAACAGCGTGGGCATGGCCATGGCCCAGCGTTGGCTGGCCGAACGCTTCAACCGCGACGGCCAGGTGCTGTTCGACTACGACGTCTACACCCTGTGCGGTGACGGCGACATGATGGAAGGCATCAGCAGCGAAGCGGCCTCCATGGCCGGCCACTTGAAGCTGGATAACCTGTGCTGGATCTACGACAACAACACCATCAGCATCGAGGGCCACACTGAACTGGCCTTCAGCGAAGACGTGATCAAGCGCTTCCAGGCCTACGGCTGGCACACCCAGCATGTCACCGACGCCAATGACTTGCAGGCGTTGAGCGTGGCGCTGGAAACCTTCAAGGCCAACACCGGCGCGCCGACCCTGATCGTGGTCGACAGCGTGATCGGCTATGGCTCGCCGCACAAGCACAACACCGCCGCCGCCCACGGCGAGCCTCTGGGCGAAGACGAGATTCGCCTGACCAAGGCTGCCTATGGCTGGCCGCAGGATTCGAACTTCCTGGTGCCCGACGAAGCCCGCACGGTACTGCGCGATGCCCTCTACGAACGCGCCGAACCGCTGTTCGCCGAATGGAACCAGACCCTGGCATCCCTCGACCCGCAACGGGCCGATGAACTGCACCGGATGCGCGCCGGTGAAATGCCCGAGCAATGGCAGGCGCACCTGCCCAGCTTCGCCGCCGATGCCAAGGGCGTCGCCAGCCGGGCCTCCGGCGGCGAGGTATTGAATGCCTTCGCCCAACAGATCCCCTGGTTGCTGGGCGGCTCGGCGGATCTGTCGCCGTCGACCAAAACCAATCTGACGTTCGACGGCGCCGGGCGCTTCAGCGCCGATGACTACAGCGGGCGAAACCTGCACTTCGGCATCCGCGAGCACGCCATGGGCGCAATTGCCAATGGCATGGCACTGTCCTACCTGCGCCCGTACACCTCGACCTTCCTGGTGTTCAGCGACTATATGAAACCACCGATCCGCCTGGCGGCGATCATGGAATTGCCGGTGATTTTCGTGTTTACCCATGACTCCATCGGCGTGGGTGAAGACGGGCCGACGCACCAACCAATCGAACACCTGACCCAACTGCGCGCCACGCCGGGGCTGCTGACCCTACGCCCGGGCGACGCCAATGAAACCCTGGAGTTGTGGAAGGTGGCCCTGGCGCAGACCGATCGGCCGAGCTGCGTGGTGCTGTCGCGTCAGGCGCTGCCGACCCTGGACCGCACCCAGTATGCGTGCGCCTCCGGTGCGGCCAAAGGTGCCTATGTGCTGGCCGCTGCGGATAAGCCTGAAGTCATTCTGATCGCGACAGGCAGTGAGGTCAGCCTGGCGGTGGCTGCCTACGAGCAACTCAAGGGCGAAGGCGTGGACGCGCAAGTGGTATCGATGCCGAGTTGGGAGTTGTTTGAAGACCAGGATCAAGCCTACCGCGACGGCGTCTTGCCGCTTGCGATAAAAGCGCGGGTGGTGGTGGAACAGGCGGGGCCCCTGGGTTGGGATCGCTATGTCGGGCAAACCGGTGCCAAGGTGGTGATGAACAGCTTTGGCGCGTCGGCGCCATTGGCCAAGTTGCAGGAGAAGTTCGGGTTTACCGTGGAGAATGTGGTGAAGCTGGCCAAGGAGCAGATCCAGCATAACCTCACTGACTAGCGCTTGGCTTAATGTGGGAGGGGGCTTGCTCCCTCCCACATTTGGTCATCAACAACTGCTAGATCAGCGCCTGGGTTAGATAAGGCGCGGTTCGGCTTTGCTTGCTTTTGGCAACCTTGTGCGGCGTACCACACGCCACCACCTTCCCGCCCAGGTCCCCTGCCCCCGGCCCGATGTCAATGACCCAGTCACTCTGGGCCACCACGCGCATCTCATGCTCGACCACAACCACGGTATGCCCCGCATCGACCAGTTGATTCAACTGGCTGAGCAAGCGGTCCACATCCTTGGGGTGCAAGCCGGTGGTCGGCTCGTCGAGCACATACAACGTAGCGCCGCGGGCGTTGCGTTGCAGTTCGCTGGCGAGCTTGATGCGCTGGGCTTCACCGCCGGACAGTTCGGTGGCCGGCTGGCCAAGGCGCAGATAGCCCAGGCCGATATCGCGCAGCACCTGCAACGAGCGCAGTACGCCAGGCTGCTCGGCAAAGACTTCCACTGCCTGCTCGACCGTCAAGCCCAGTACCTGGGCGATGTTCAAACCCTGCCATTTGATCGCCAGGGTTTCGGGGTTGTAACGCGCACCGTGGCAAGTGGGGCATGGCGCGTACACGCTGGGCATAAACAGCAGCTCAACGCTGACAAAGCCTTCACCCTCGCAGTTAGGGCACCGGCCCTTGGCGACATTGAAGGAGAACTGCCCGGCGTCGTAAGCGCGCTTTTTTGCTGCCGGCGTAGCGGCGAACAGCTTGCGCACGTTGTCGAACAGCCCGGTGTAGGTCGCCAGGTTAGAGCGCGGCGTGCGGCCGATAGGTTTCTGGTCCACCTGCACCAGGCGGCGAATGTGTTCCAGCCCGGCACTGATGCGCCCGCCACTGGCTTGCGGTGCGGCGTCTTCCAGGCTTGGCTCGTCGTCATTTTCCAGCACGCGCCCAAGGCCCGTGGCCACCAGTTCCAGCAACGCCTGGCTGACCAGGCTGGATTTGCCCGAGCCGGAAATACCGGTTACCGCGGTAAAGCAGCCCAGCGGGAAGTCCACCTTCAGGTCATCGAGGTTATTGCGCGTCACGCCTTCGAGCTTCAGCCAGGCAGTGGGCTCACGACGCACCGAGTTGGCCGGGCGCTGTGGAGCAAACAGGTATTCACGGGTCTGCGACGCCTCGATAGCCTCCAACCCCGCAGGCGGCCCGCTGTACAGCACCTGCCCGCCATGTTCACCGGCTGCCGGGCCCACGTCGATCAACCAGTCGGCGCGGCGCATGGTTTCCAGGTCGTGCTCCACTACAAACAATGAATTGCCCGCGGCCTTCAAGCGCTCAAGCGCACTGAACAACGCTTCGCCATCCGCCGGATGCAAGCCCGCCGAGGGCTCGTCCAGCACATAGATGACGCCGAACAGCTGTGAGCCCAACTGGGTGGCCAGGCGCAAACGCTGCAACTCTCCGGAGGACAAGGTCGGCGTGCTGCGTTCCAGCGACAGATAGCCCAGGCCCAACTCGATCAGGGTGTTCACCCGCTCGAGCAAGTCCTGGGCGATGCGTTGGGCTGCCAGGCGCTTTTCCACCGACAATTTCATCTTGTCCTGCCCCGCCGCCACCGGCCGCAGCAATTGGGCCAATTGCGCCAGGGACAGTTGCGACAACTCTCCGATATCCACCCCGGCAAACTTCACCGACAGTGCCGCCTGGGTCAGGCGCTTGCCGTGGCATAACGGGCAGGCACTGCCTTGCATGAACTGCGACACACGCTTTTTCATGAGTGCGCTTTGGGTATGGGCGAAGGTGTGCAGGATGTAGCGCCGTGCGCCGCTGAAAGTGCCCTGGTAGCTGGGTTCGAGCTTGCGTTTCAACGCATCGCGGGTCTGCTGCGGGGTAAAGCCGGCGTATACCGGCACGGTGGGGGTTTCTTCGGTGAACAGGATCCAGTCGCGCTGTTTTTTCGGCAGGTCACGCCAGGGGATGTCGACGTCATAGCCCAGGGTCACAAGGATGTCGCGCAGGTTCTGGCCCTGCCAGGCCAGCGGCCAGGACGCCACCGCACGCTGGCGGATGGTCAAGGACGGATCGGGCACCATCAGCGCTTCGGTCACTTCATACACGCGGCCCAAGCCATGGCATTGCGGGCACGCGCCCTGGGGCAGGTTCGGGGAAAAGTCCTCGGCATACAGCATGGCCTGCCCCGGCGGGTAGCTGCCGGCGCGTGAATACAGCATACGGATCAAGCTCGACAGCGTGGTGACGCTGCCCACCGAAGAGCGCGCACTCGGCGTGCCGCGTTGCTGTTGCAGGGCCACCGCCGGCGGCAAGCCCTCGATGCTGTCCACATCCGGCACGCCCACCTGGTCGATCAAGCGTCGCGCATAGGGCGCCACCGATTCGAAATAGCGACGCTGCGCCTCGGCATACACGGTGGAAAACGCCAGGGACGATTTGCCGGAGCCGGATACCCCGGTAAACACCACCAGGGCATCGCGTGGAATATCCACATCGACGTTACGCAGATTATGTTCACGGGCGCCACGCACCCTGACAAAGCCCGGTTGCTGGGCGGTAACCGCAGGGATGTTGCGCTGTGATGTCATGGGCAACCTTGTCTTGCACTGAGCACCCTGCGCACGCGTTGAGTCAGGGCATCAGGGCTGTAGGGTTTGCTCAGCAAGTGGATGTCGGCGCCGAGCAAATGATTGGAGGACAGGATGTCGCGGGTGTGGCCAGAGGTGAACAGCACCGCCACCGGCGGGTTCTGCGTACGCGCCCAAGTGGCCAAGTCAGTGCTCTTGACCCGGCCTGGCATCACCACGTCGGTGAAGATCAGGTCCGGCGCTGCGCCGCGCTGCAACACCTGCATCGCGCGGTCGCCATCTTCGGCGGTCAATACGGTATAACCCGACTGCTGCAGCAACTCGACCACCGTCAGGCGCACGCCTTCGTTGTCCTCGACCACCAGGATGGTTTCCTGGCCGCCACCTTGCGGGTCCACGTCACTGTAGTCGTCGAGGCACTCGGGCTCCAGGCTGTGGGGGAAGTACATCTGCACCAGTGAGCCCTTGCCCTCCTCGCTCCACATATCCACATGCCCGCCGCTTTGGCGCACAAAACCAAACACCATGCTCAGCCCCAGACCGGTGCCGTGGCCTTCGCGTTTGGTAGTAAAGAAGGGTTCGAAGGCGCGCTTGAGGGTGGCCTGGGACATGCCCACACCGGTGTCGGCCACCGCCAGGCGCACGTACTCGCCGGGCTTGATACTTTTGCCGATGCAATCGTCAGGGTTGAGGATGACGTTTTCCCCGGTGATTCGAATCACCCCTTCGCCCTGCATGGCATCCCGGGCGTTGATTGCCAGGTTGAGCAACGCGTTCTCCAGCTGGTTGCGGTCGACATTGATGCACCAGGAGTCCTGGGGTAATTGCACGTCGATATGGATGGTTTCCCCCAGCGCCCGTTGCAGCAACTCGCCCAGGCCGGCATAGATGCGCTGCGGGTTGTACACCGCGGGTGATAACGGTTGGCGACGGGCAAACGCCAGCAATTGCGATGACAACTTGGCCCCACGCTCGACTGCCGCGATGGCCGCGGTCACGCGACGTTGCACCTGGCAATTGTCCGGCTCATGCCGGGCAAGCAAATGCAGATTGCCGGCGATCACTTGCAGCAGGTTATTGAAGTCATGGGCCACGCCCCCGGTCAGGCCGCCAATCGCTTCCAGCTTTTGTGACTGGCGCAACTGGTCTTCGGCGGCAGAGCGCGCCTGCACCTCGGCGGCCACGCGTTGCTCCAGATTATGGGTAAGCTCCTGGCGTACCCGCTCGGACTTCACCAGCTCGGTGGTTTCCACCACAATCGCCAGCACGCCGGCCGGCTGCTGGTTGTCACCCGCCACCGGGCTGTAGTAGAGATCCAGCCACACGCTTTCCGGTCGGCCGTGACGCGACAACACCAGTTCCTTGTTATTGAACAACAAGGTACCGCCCGCCAGGCACGTATCCACCACATGCCGATTGAACTCGGCCACTTCCGGCCAGCCCAGTTCCACCGGCGTGCCCAACAGGTAAGGATGGCGTCCGCCGGCAAATGCCGAATAGCTGTCGTTGTAGATCATGTACCCCGCCTGCCCCCACAGCATCACCATCGGCACGGGTGAGGCCAGCATCATTTGCACGGTGCAAGCCAGGCTTGTGGACCACTGATCCAAAGGGCCAAGGTCGGTAGTTGACCAGTCAAAGGTGCGTATCCGCTGAGCCATTTCGCCGGCCCAGCCTTCACAGCCGTGGGGGTTGGATAAAAATTGCATCATTGGGCTCTGTGCGCAGGAGAAGACGATCGCAAGTTTTGGAGCGCGCCGACGGTGGATGGTTTCATCTTGTGTACGCTGGAATGCAGAAACCACTGAACTCAATGAAAATCCCGGCTGCGCACCACCATGCCATCCAACAGCGGCGTCAAATCGGTCAGGCGCCCTGCGATCAAATGCCGCACCTCGCCCACCGCCTCCCAGCGCCCATCCACCTTGAGCAGGCGCGACCCCACCAGCGCCCGGCGCTGGCGCTCGGCCAGGTCGCGCCAGACCACTACATTGAGGTTGCCGAATTCATCTTCGAGGGTGACAAAGGTCACGCCACTGGCCGTACCAGGGCGCTGGCGACCGGTCACCAACCCGGCGATGCTCACATTGCGCCCATGCTCCACCGCCAGCAACTCTTGGGAACTACGGCAGCGTCGCTTGCGCAGCTCGGCGCGCAACAAGGCCAAGGGGTGCGGCCCAAGGGTGGTGCCCAGCGTGGCGTAATCGGCTTGCAGGTCCTCGCCTACGCTGGGCGCGGGTAATGCCACCACGGTTTCATCCTGACCTGGCTGGCCGGCAAACAAGCCGAGCTGCTTGTGCACACCGGCCACGTCCCAGCGCGCCTGGTGTCGGTTGCCGGCCAGGGCGCGCAACGCACCGGCATCCGCCAGCAGCGCCTGGGCCCGGGTATCCAGGCCGGCGCGTGCGTCCAGGTCGGCGATGTCGCTGAACGGTTGCCGGTGGCGTGCGGCTTCGATACGCCGCCCGTCGTCCTCGCGAAACCCCGAGATCATGCGCAAGCCCATACGAATCGCCGGTTGCTGGCCATCGATGGGCTCCAGGCTGCAATCCCAGTCACTGGCCTGCACATCCACCGGGCGAATCTGCAAGCGATGGCGCCGGGCGTCCTGCAGGATCTGGTCCGGGCTATAGAAACCCATGGGCCAGCTGTTGATCAGGGCGCAGGCAAAGGCCGCCGGTTCATGGCATTTGAGCCAGCAACTGGCGTAGGTCAACAGGGCAAAACTGGCCGCGTGGGACTCGGGGAAACCATAGCTGCCAAAGCCTTTGATCTGCTCGAAAATCTGCGCGGCAAAGGCTTCGGTGTAGCCGTTGCCCAGCATACCGTCGCGCAGGCGCTTCTGGTGCGGCTCCAGGCCGCCGTGACGTTTCCAGGCGGCCATGGAGCGGCGCAACTGGTCGGCCTCGCCAGGGCTGTAGTCGGCGGCGACCATCGCGATCTGCATCACTTGTTCCTGGAACAAAGGGATACCCAGGGTGCGTTTAAGCACGGCCTCCAATTCGGGTGAAGGATAGGTCTCTGCTTCCTCTTTGTTTCTGCGGCGCAAATACGGATGCACCATGCCGCCCTGAATCGGCCCAGGGCGCACGATGGCGACTTCGATCACCAGGTCATAGAACGTTTGCGGCTTGAGCCTGGGCAACATCGACATCTGCGCCCGCGATTCGATCTGGAACACGCCGATGGTGTCAGCCTTGCTGATCATGGCGTAGGTCGCCGGATCCTCCTTTGGGATGCCTGCCAGGCTCAAATCCAGGTTGCGATGCCGACGCAACAAATCGAAACAGCGGCGGATTGCGCTGAGCATACCGAGGGCGAGGATATCCACCTTGAGCAGGCCGACGGCGTCGAGGTCATCCTTGTCCCACTGGATGATGGTGCGCTCGGCCATGGCCGCATTTTCCACTGGCACCAGGGTGTCCAGCGGGTATTCGGAAATCACGAAACCGCCGGGGTGCTGGGACAGGTGCCGGGGAAAGCCGATCAGTTGCCGGGTGAGCGTCAACACGCGGCGCAGCAGTGGGCTGTCCGGATCGAAACCGCTTTCACGCAGGCGTTCAAGAGGTGGCGCGTCATCACTCCAGCGCCCGCAGCAGTCGGCCAACGCGTTGATCTGGTCTGGTGGCAGCCCGAGGGCCTTGGCTACATCGCGCACTGCGCCGGCGGCGTGGTAGCTGCTGACCACCGCCGTCAACGCTGCACGATTGCGGCCGTAGCGCTGGAATACGTATTGCAGCACTTCTTCGCGGCGCTCGTGCTCGAAGTCTACGTCGATGTCCGGCGGTTCATTGCGCTCTTTGGAAAGGAAGCGCTCGAACAGCAAGTCGCTCAAGCTCGGGTTGATTTCGGTGATACCCAAGGCAAAACACACCGCCGAATTGGCCGCCGAGCCACGGCCCTGACACAGGATCGAGCGGCTGCGGGCGAAGCGCACGATGTCGTGCACCGTGAGGAAATAACTTTCGTAGCCCAACTCGCTGATCAGCAGCAGCTCCTTGTCGATCTGCTGCAAGGTCTTGGCATCGACGCCCTCGGGCCAGCGCCGGGCAATGCCTTCTTCGGTCACCGCACGCAACCAGGAGGCGGCGTCATGACCTGTCGGCACCAGTTCGCGTGGGTAGTGATAGCGCAACTGGCTGAGGTCGAAGGTACAACGCCGCGCAATCGCCAGGGTTTCGTCAAGCAGCGCTTGCGGGTACAGCGCGGTCAGGGCATCGAAGCTGCGCAAGTGCCGCTCGCCATTGGGATGCAACAAGGTACCGGCGTCGGCCACCGCGACGTGATGGCGGATGGCGGTCATGGTGTCTTGCAGGGCACGGCGGCCACGAGCATGCATGTGCACATCGCCGCAAGCCACCGCCGGGATCTGCAACCGGGCGGCCAGGTCCAGACGCTGCTCCAGGTGACGCCCATCGTCCTGGCCACAATGCAACTGCACTGCCAGCCACAGGCGCCTGTTGAAAGTGCGGCACAGCCATTGGATCGAGGCCTGGGTGTCATGGTCCTGCGCCACCCACAGCGCCAACAGGCCGGGCAATGGTTGCTCGAAGTCTTCCTGCAGCAGGCGGTAACGGCCTTTTTCAGCACGGCGACGGGCCAGGGTGATCAGACGGCACAGATGCTGGTAGCCGTTGAGGTCTTGCACCAGCAGCACCAGTTTGGGGCCGTTTTCGATGCGCACTTCACTGCCGATAATCAGCGGCAAATCCACCGCTTTCGCTGCTTGCCAGGCCCGTACGATGCCCGACAAGGTGCATTCATCAGTGATTGCCAGGGCGCTGTAGCCCTGGTGTTTGGCCCGCTGGAACAGCTCCAGTGCACTGGAGGCACCGCGCTGGAAGCTGAAGTTGGACAGGCAATGCAGTTCGGCGTAACTCATGCGCTACTCGCTCCTACCGAGCTCATGCAAACCAGCCTTGCAGCCACAGTCCATCGCTGCACCCCACATTGCGGTAGGCCCAGCCTTGCTGGCCGGCGCGGGTCTGGATCAGGTAATAGTCGCGGCGGATATCGGCGCCATCCCACCAGCCGGATTCGATGCGCTCCGGGCCCATCAGAATATGCACGCCCTGCTCGGCCAGCAGCGTCGGTTCGGACAGCAACCAGCCGGGGCGCCGCACCTTGCTCAAGCTCGGGCATGGACGGCTGTCGGTCGCGGCTTGCCAGGCGCATTCGGGACGATGGTCCGCGTGAAAGCGCAGGCCCTGCACCGCCTCATCCCCCAGGCGCGCACGCAGGCGTTCGCGCAATTGTTCCCACGGCAGGGTTTGCTGCGGGCGGTCGTCGAACAGGTCCTGGCGCTGGGGCACGAACACCGGCAAGTCCTCGGCCACCAGGCGCAAACCGCGCACCGGCGAGGTGACCTGGACCTGTTCCAGGCGGCCACGGGCCAGTTCGAACAGCATCAAAGGCTCACGCTCGGCACTGAGCAAGCCCACCTTGATCACGCTGTCGGGCGCCTGGGCATGTTCCAGGTGCAGGTCAAAGCGCTGCACGCCACTGTCGCGCCCGCAAAGGAAGGCCGACAAGTCGCCGGTCAAGCGCCGCAATGGAAACAGCAAGGCCTGGTGGGATTGCACATCGAAGTTCAACTCGATGCGCGCCTCGAACTGGTCCGGCGGCTGATAGAACGCCAGGGCCAAGGGGCGTTGCCCGCTCAAGGCGTCGAGGTGCTTGAGCAGGCTGGCGTCAAAGCGTCGCGCCAGGGTATGCCGCGGCAATGCCTGCACCTGGGCCAGGGTGCGCAGGCCCATGCGTGACAAGGCGGTGGCGGCCTGCGGGTCAAGACCGGCGCGGTCGACAGGCAGTGGCGCCAGGGCCTGCATCAAGGCGTTGTCATCGGCCACGGCCAGGCCATCGTAAAGGTTTGCCAACACCCGCGCCGCCGCCGGATTGGGCGCTGCGACGATGCGGTGACGAAAGCCAAGGTCGGTCAACTCCTTGCGCAAGCGCGCCTCGAACTGCGACCAGGGCCCAAACAGGCCCAGGCTCGATTCGATCTCGAACAACAAGGCGCGCGGGTAATACAGGCTGACCTGGGAACTGAAACGGTAGGCCCAGGCGGCAAGCAACTGCTGCAAGCGCTCGATTTCCAGAGGGTCGTATTCCACACAGGCAAAGCCCTTGGCCAGGGCATGGGCTGCCGTCAACGATTGACCAGGGCGCAAGCCCAGGGCACGGGCGGCGGCGTTGACGGTTTGCAGCACACGCCGCTGCGGCGTGCCGGCCAGCAGTGCCAGAGGCTGGTCAGGTTCGGGATGCACACGCTGCGCCCCGTCCAGCGCCAATTGCGGGAATACGATACAGACCCAACGCATGGCAACCTCAATGCCCCGCCAGGGCAATCGGTGCCGGATGGGCCAACCCGCCCCGGCACTTGAGCACGCGCACTTGTGCAGGCTTTGCCTCGACCGCCAGGCGCAAGGCCGCGGGCGAGGCATTGACCGCCTCATTCAAGGAGCGCCAGGCAAATGCCAGGGTCTGTCCGGTTTCCGCCGCCACCTGCAAGCGCCGCAAGGCCCGATCATCGGCCTTGCGCGGCCAGCACAACACCGCACCGCAACTGCCGGAGCGCAGGCATTGTTCCACCGCCCACAGCGCATCGCGCTCCTGGGCCTGGATAATGGAAAGCTGACGCACATCTACCCCGGCGTTCTGCCAGGCATGGGGATACGGCGTATAGGGCGGCGCCACCAGCACAATGCGCTCACCCAGGGCCGACAAGCGTGCCAGGGTTGGCAGCACCAGTTGCAATTCGCCCACCCCGTCCTTGGCCATGAGGATTTCACTCAAGGCCGCTTCCGGCCAGCCGCCAGTGGGCAGCACCGCATCCAGCGCCGCCAGCCCCGTGGGGTGCACGCTGGCCGGTGGTGCGGCGGGACGGCCCTTCCAGACTCGCCCGCCATTGAACAGCGAGTCCAGGGCAACCACGGCGCCCATCAGCCTTGCCTCACCAGGCCACAGAACACCCCTTCGATGGCCAGGTCCTGGTCGGGGCCGACCACAATGGGTTGATATGCCGGGTTGCGCGGCAATAAACGCACCCGCTCGCCGTTGCGCTCAAAACGCTTGATGGTGACCTCACCATCCAGACGCGCCACCACAATCTGCCCGTTCAAGGCTTCGGCACTGCGACGTACGCCCACCAGGTCGCCGTCGAGAATGCCATCTTCGATCATCGAATCGCCCTGTACTCGCAGCAGGTAGTCAGGGGTCTTGGCGAAAGTGGCCGGATCCAGTTGCAAGTGGCTGTGCACGTCCGCATCGGCACCGATGGGCCGGCCAGCCGCCACGCGGCCAAGTACCGGGACATCCAGCCACTCGGGACGCGCGAGTTGATTGAGCAAACGAATGCCACGGGCCTGGTTGGGGTTGACCTCAATGAAGCCGGCTTCGGTCAAGGCCACCACATGCTTGCGGGCGACGCTGCGCGAGGCGAAGCCGAACGCCTCGGCGATCTCAGCGAGGCTGGGGGGCTGGCCTTGGTGCGCGATGCGCTCGCGAATGAAGGTCAGGATGGCGGTACGGCGGGGAGTCAGGTTGGTCATGGAGTACATTTGTACTCCTGTAGGAAATTTCTGACAACAACCGTCAGTCGGCGATCAACTGCCTGGTCATCACCGCATAAATATCTACACAACTTTGTAGCTACCGCACGTAACCACGCGCTTCAGCCAGCAATTATTTGAAGCCGCCCAGCAACCCAAGCAATTGTTATGGGTGCCCGGTGCCAGCCATAACAACAGCATGAGCCTGGCCGCTCGCAACTATGGCAAGGCGCTGGAAAACCTGATGCGCACGCAGATACCCGCCCGGGAAGTGACACACTCCACAGGGCGCGACAACGCGTCATAAATACACTTTTCGACACTGGGTTCGCGTTTGGCTGTCAAGCGCAAACCCTGCCCATACTGGCCCGAAACACAAGTTGATCAAATAATGATCTTCACGCAAATCGCCAACGCAGCCGGGCCTTCGCAAAGTTATCCACAGAGATACCCACGGTTTTCGTGGACAACTCTTTTTATATTTTTACGTTTTTTTGCTCAGGCAGCACTTTCAGGAAAGGTGCCAGGCAGCAAAATTTCGCGGTTCACATCGCGTATATCGTTATAGCCACACAGCGCCATCGACACGTCCAACTCACGGGCGATGATATCGAGCGCCTTGGTCACGCCCGCCTCACCCATCGCCCCCAGGCCATACAAGTGCGGGCGACCGATCATGGTGCCCCTGGCGCCCAGCGCCATGGCCTTGAGCACGTCCTGGCCGGAACGAATACCACCGTCGAGCCACACTTCAATACGGTTGCCTACGGCCTCAACAATGGCGGGCAACTGGCTGATACTCGACGGCGCGCCATCGAGTTGCCGACCACCGTGGTTGCTCACCACCAACGCATCCGCGCCGGAGTCGGCCGCCAGGCGCGCATCCTCCACGTCAAGGATGCCCTTGATGATCAACTTGCCGCCCCAGCACCGCTTGATCCACTCCACATCGTCCCAACTCAGGCGCGGGTCAAATTGCTGGGCAGTCCAGGACGACAGCGAACTCATGTCGGCCACGCCCTTCACATGCCCGACGATATTGCCGAAGCCACGCCGCTGGGTGCCGAGCATACCCATGACCCAGCGCGGTTTGGTCATCATGTTGAGGATATTGGGCAGGGTCAGTTTGGGCGGCGCCGACAAGCCGTTGATCAAGTCCTTGTGGCGTTGCCCCAGGATCTGCAAATCCAGCGTCAGCACCAGCGCATCCACCCCGGCAGCCTTGGCGCGTTCGATCAGTTGCTCGATAAACCCACGGTCGCGCATCACATAAAGCTGGAACCAGAATGGCTGGCCGACATGCTCGGCAATGTCTTCCAGCGAGCAAATACTCATGGTCGACAAGGTGTAGCGCAGGCCGAACGCCGCAGCGGCTCGTGCGGTCAGGATCTCGCCATCGGCATGTTGCATACCTGCCAGGCCGGTAGGTGCCAGGGCCACGGGCATGGCCATGTCCTGGCCAATCATGCTGGCGCGGATCGAACGCTCATCAATATTGCGTGCCACGCGCTGGCGGAACTTGATGCGCGCGAAATCGCTTTCATTGGCGCGGTAGGTGCTCTCAGTCCAGGAGCCGGAATCGGCGTAGTCGTAGAACATCCGGGGTACACGTTTTTGCGCCAGCTTGCGTAAGTCTTCGATGGTTGTGATCAACGACATCGGGTCACCTCTCCCTGAACTGAACACAGAGAGTAACCGGCCATCGCCCACGCAACCAGCCGTTGCGTTTCTCGAAGCTGATGTCTAATCTCGCATAAACCCGCAACAAAGCGCATAAACATGCATAACGTTCATCAAGCCATTGACCTGCCTTCCCTGCGTAAACAAAAGATCCTGTTGTTGCTCGAACGCGACGGCAAGGTCACGGCTTCCGAGCTGGTCGAGCATTTCGCCGTGTCCCAGGACACCATCCGCCGCGACCTCGGCGAACTCGCCGCCGCCGGTTTATTGCAGCGCGTACACGGCGGCGCCCTGCCTCGTCCCAAGGACACCGGCAAGGATTTCTTCACTCGTGTCGGCGAAACCACCGAAGTCAAACGCCACCTCGCGCGCCTGGCGGCCGAGCGAGTTGAAGACGGCCAGATCGTGCTGTTCGATTCCGGCTCCACCACCCTGCAGATCGCTCAGTCATTGCCGCACGAAATTCACCTGACGGTGGTCACCCCATCACCGATGATCGCCATCGCCCTGGCGGACCATCCGCATGTAACGCTGATCCTGGCCGGAGGCCAACTCAACCCCGCCACCCTTTCAACCGGCGGCCATGAAGCGCTGCGCCTGATCCAGAGCATCAAGGCCGACCTGCTGTTTACCGGCGTGTGCGCACTGCATCCGCAAGTGGGCATTACCTCGCTGCATTTTGCCGAAGTGGCAGTCAAGCAAGCCTTGATAGACAGCGCGTCCCAAGTGGTGGCTGTGACAACCTCAGACAAGCTCGGTGCAGTGGAACCGTTTGTGGTGGCGCCGTGCAGCCGTATTCATACGCTGATTACCGAGTGGGATGCGCCGGGGGTGGAGGCATATGAGCAATCAGGCGTGGAAGTGCTGCGGGTGGAGATCTGATTGCAGCATTAGCGATTAGCCATATTCGTCATGAGATTGATCGCATCTTGGACCGTGGTAATTTTATTGCTGTCTTCGTCCGGAATTTCGAAGCCAAACTCATCCTCCAAAAACATGACGAGTTCAACAAGGGTCATAGAGTCGGCACCCAGGTCATCAATGAAAGATGCCTCATTACTAAACTCAGCCTCAGAAATCCCTAAATGATCAGACACTATTTTTCTAACACGTTGCTCTATATCAGTCATTTTTGCATACCCTTGCTTAACGTTATCGAAACCAAGCCGTTTGAAGCAGGCGTGTAAACGCCTTTAAAGATACGCACAGGTAAAAAAGCTTCTACTGTCAGAATTGACAGTCGGCTATATCGGTTCGCAATAAGCAATGACTGTGTATCCACAGATATCGTTCGATGCTTAAAAACCTGCCGTTTTAGACCTAGTAAAGGGTTCAGCCCTGACGGCGGGTCACTTATAAAAAAAGCCCGACAGTGCCACCACTTGGCACCTCGCCCAGGCTCCAACCCGTGCAGCCCACATACAGCGTTGGCATCAAAACAACATATCCGCCGCGTCGCGCATGAAAATCTCGATGGTCTTGGGACCTACGCCATCGAATTCACCCAAGCGTTGTTCAAACGCCTGGCGATCTTCGCTGGCCTGCCGAATCCCGGTAATCTTGCCGCCGTAATCGGCATTGAGCCGGGCACTCAGGTCCAACAGGCGCTGCGCCGTGGTTTCGTCATACCGCACGTAATGCGCCCGCCCCAACATCGCTACTAGCTCCCGCGATGTACAGTGCTGCAATTTGCGCGGCGTATCACGCCCCTCCTCCTCAACGATCACCTTGTAAGCCTGGGCAGCGATGGGCGCCTGGATGCGTTTGCCCATCAGGAAGCTGGCGATGAACCACTTGAACAGACTGGCGTCATCATCGGGTTTTAGCTCGATGCCCAACTGGGCAGCGCTGATGGAGCGGGCCATGCTCAATGCCCTTTGTCGAGCTTCTCGTTGATCGCATCCGTCTGGCGTTCAATGTCCTTGATCGAGGTGGGTGTCACCACTTTGTCGATTGTTTCGGTTTTCGGGTTCGCACGCTCCAGCGTCTGCCCTTTCAGACCTTCAGCCTTACCCTTCTGCGCGTCTTCAGAGCTGACGGGGTCGGGGGTTTTATCGGCGCTCTTGTGTTCGTTCACAGTGCAATCTCCTGCCTATAACGGCCTTCCAAACAGTGGCGGCCTTATGCAGCAGAACACGCTGAATTTGAATTGGTTCAAGGAAATTGCCACACCTGACCGTTGGGCAAACACGCGCAAAAAAAATTAAACCTTTTGCTCCCCCCCCGCTCAACACTTGGGTACGGCATCGCGCCATTTCCTGAGGAGAGACACCATGACAACTCGACTGATGAAACAAATGGGCCTGACGTTCGCACTCGTTGCCGGCTTGATTTCGACCGCTATGGCGGCCACGTCCAACGACTTTGTCGACAACGCTGCGGAGAGAGGTATTACCGAGGTGGAAGCCGGCAAGCTGGCGCTGGAAAAAAGCAGCTCGGCAGACGTAAAAACCTTTGCGCAGCATATGGTGACCGACCATACCAAAGCCAATAACGAGCTGATGGCCTTGGCAAAGAAACTCGATATCGAGGTTCCGGATGACGCCGCCCTGACCGACAAGGCGAAGAAAGCGATTCTGGAAATGCGCGACGAATCGTTCGACAAGGCCTACGCCAACAACCAGGTGGCCGCCCATGAAAAAACCGTAGAACTGTTCAAGAAAGAAGCGGCCTCTTCGGACAATGCCGAGCTGAAGGCTTTCGCCACCAAGACGCTGCCAACCCTTGAAGCTCACTTGAAAATGGCCAAGGAACTGCAAAACAAATACGCCAAATAATCAACCTGACACCGGAGGCATCTGAGTATGAGTTCGCAACTCACGGGTAAGAAAATCCTCGTCATCACGTCCAACACCGGGATCGAGCGCGACGAGCTGCTCAAACCCCTGGAAACCCTGCGTGGCTATGGCGCGACGGTGACGCACGCCTCCAGCAAGGGCGGCACCACCCAGACCTTTGTCGGCGATACCGAAAAGGACGGGACAGTTGAGTCCGATGTGCAATTGTCTGATGTGGTCGGCAGCAACTTCGATGCATTGGTCATCCCGGGCGGGACGGTGAATGCCGACACTTTGCGTCAGGATGCCGCGGCGCTGCGCTTGATCAACGAGTTCGCTAAGGCCGGCAAGACCATCGCAGCGATCTGCCACGGCCCGTGGGCGCTGATCGACGCAGGCGTGGTCAAGGGCAAAACCCTGACCTCGTACAAAAGCGTACGCATCGACTTGGAAAACGCTGGCGCTGCGGGCGTAGTGGATGCTGAGGTCAAGGAATGCAAAGCCAATGGCTGGACCTTGATCACCTCACGGACGCCGGACGATTTGCCGGCGTTCAATGAGGCGATTGCCAGAGCTGTGGCCGGCTGATCAATGCAGTAGCAAATGTGGGAGGGGCGGTGCGACGATTCGACTTGCTCCCGATGGCGGTGTATCAGCTTGCATATGCATTGACTGACCCACTGCCATCGGGAGCAAGCCCCCTCCCACATTGACCTCATTGTTCACCGACTCAGCTCTTGCGATGCTCGGCCATCTCGCGCTTGGGGCCGAACATCGCCCATGCGATCAACCCCAACAGCGGCACGAAAACCAGTACCACCACCCACAGTCCCTTGGTCTCCCAGCCACCGGTACTGCGCAAGACGATATTGATCGCCCACAGTTCCAAGAGCAGCAGAATCACTGCCAATATGATCCAGATATATTCTATTTGCATGATTCACCTCCTGAGGTCTAAAGGTTAGGTCAAGCAGATCGCTCAAGGGTTCCATTAGAATTTTCAGGAACGCTCACGCGCCCGGCACGTGACCGGCAGGAGTGCGTTGTGCAATCTCGAAAGGGCCAGACCATGCAAGCTGCACGACGAACCCGCCCATATAAATCCCTATCTATTTGATTTAAATAGTTATTTAACCCCGATGAAAGTTGGTACGGCTGATGCAATTCCCTCACTACGAGGCGTGCGTTTCGACATGCCCGACAACTACCCGTGAGGTTGCACATGAATGCCATCGACCTGCTTAAAGCCGACCATGAACGCGTCAAGACCCTGCTGACCCAACTAAGCGAGTCCACCGAGCGCGGGGTTAAAAAGCGCACCGAGTTGCTAGCCAAGCTCGAGATGGAAATCACCCTGCACACCAAGCTCGAAGAAGAAATCCTTTATCCCGCTTTTAGAAAAGCCGGTGGCAAGGAGCAAGACATCATGTACCACGAGGCCAAGGAAGAGCACCGTACCGTCGACTCGCTGGTGCTGCCCGACCTGAAGCAGACCGAACCCTCCTCCACCGAATTTTCAGGCCGTGTGAAAGTGGTCAAGGAACTGCTTGAGCACCACATCGAAGAGGAAGAAACGGAGATGTTTCCCCAGGCAAAAAAACTGCTGGGCAAGGCAATACTTGAAGAGCTGGGGGCCGAAATGGAGGCGATGAAAGCGGCCTACAAAAAGGCCTCGACCAACAAACCCCTCGCGGCCTGATTGACCCGCAAATGAAAGCTCAAGCGACGGCCCCACGGGGTCTGTCGCGCTATCGAGCTTCACCAGTGATTTCTCCTCGCCTACTCGGCGACCCGGCCGACCGAGCCGGCCTGGACGCCCATGCTAGCGTGCCGTTGCCCATGGCATTGGCACTGGGCTTTCAGGAGATTCACCAAAATGGACACGCATTCGCCCACCTACACCAGGCTCTTCAAGGAAGACTGGGAGCTGCTTTGCTCAGCTTCCTCCATGGCTGCCGTCGATTCACCGGCAGCCTATCTAAAGGCGCTGTATTTATTTGCCCAGGTGCTTGAGGACAGCGGAAAAGGCCGAGCCGGCAAAGTCACCCTGGACCAGCGGCGACCTGAGCTCAAGGCATTGCCCATCGACGAACACAGCCTGACGGCTGTGATCCCCCAACTGTCGATCATTAATGAAACCCTCACTCACCAGATCGACACATACCTTGGAAAGACCACCGGTGAAAACCGTGGACGCTCGCTGGATACGGTGCTTGGTCTTCAACGTTTTCCGTTCGCACTGCCGTTTGAACGAGCCCATCGGCAATGCTGGCTCAGCTTGTCCGCAGGCAAGCCGCAACTGGGTGAACTCAGCTATCGCATCAGTCTGAAGCTGCCCATTACCCAACGCGCTCAGAACGCCTACGGCGTCGTCAGGCACGCGGCCTATGAAGCACAGCGATTGCTGTGCGGCTTGAGCCCTGCACAGCAAAACTTGTTGACGGAACCGTTTCTGGAAAGCTCGGGGAATGTGCACGCCACTGAGTTTTTCGCGCGGCACTATGGCCTCCAGGAGGAGTCGCTCAGAAAAACGCCCCATTGGCTGCACCAAACCGCTCTGACTCGCGACCAGGCCCAGGCATTACTGGCATGTGGCAGGTACCTGCCGGTGCTCTCGGGCAATGTATCTGCCGCCGCACTGCCAAGGCCGACGCCCGAGCTGCAGATACATGAACGGGCAGCCTACGTGAACGGCCCAATAACCAGCAATGCCGAGACGCGGCAACCGCTGTCCATAGAGCACACAGGACTGCAAAACACCTCATGGAACCGCTACCAGCGCCTGCACCGAATGATTCGCCTGCAACGCTGGACGCAACTGCCGTTTGAGGATCTGGACGCGCTGTTGATCAGCGTTGTGCGACGTGAGCAGGATGCTGATCCGCATCAGCCCTGCAACGACAATACCCTGCGGGCGCTGGGTGTCTACCGCTACCTGGAGCGGCGTCATGGCCTGCCACTTGAAGAGTTTGCGGCGATGCTGGATGAGCTTCCTGTGTGGGCGTCGGGCAATCGCCTGTCGCTGTATGACCAGGTGTTCAACCACGCTTCAATGCCCGGCGAGACACTGCGGGTGGATGTGCCAAATCTGGCGCTGCATGAAGCGCTGCCGGACAACCTGCGACATCGGCTGTGTGCCGGTCTGAACCTTGGGGACACCCCCGACGCCTTGCATTGGCTGATCGGACAGGCGCGCCAATACCTGCCTTCGCCTTGCCCGACGCTGACGTTCTATAGCGCCCTGTACCGCCAGGCCCGGATCGCACGGTTGTTCGGGTTATCGGTGCTCGACAGTCATCACGTGGCGGCACTGCTCGGCGGTACGGATTACACAGTCCAACTGGTCAACCCCTCCCTACGCAGCTCCGGCGTCAATGCACCGCCAGACATGCTCGATATGCTGATGCAAATGGATTGGCTGCTCGGTTGGCTCAAGGACGCGCGCCAATCGGTTGATCAACTTCGCCGTCGTTTAGTCCTGGAGGAAGACGCACAGCCGGCCCAGGTCCAGGCGTACCTCACCCAGCTTGATGACTTGGTGCAATTGACCCGACAGGGGCTGCTGGCGCAAGAAGACATCGCTGACCTTACGCTGCCCCAGCCCGAACCTGACACCAGGGCCGCGCCTATTCCCTGGCATGCCCTCATCGTCCAGGGCCTGCTGCACAGCCACCCCCAGCTCAAGCCGCCAGCTCCCAGCGAACTGCCCAAGGCACTTGTGCAACTCATTGAAGCTCGAACCCTGAGCCTGGACCCGACCCGCAACGCTACCCTGCACGCTGATGCCAAACACGCAGTGACCAAGAAGCTCGGCGAGTTCTATCGGCAGCTGCAGCCATTGAAGGAAAAAATCGATGCGCTGTTCCGCGCCCCCTCGCATTTGCCTGGCGATCCGGCACTGTACCTGCAATCGCGCAAGCTCGCCGCCCGACAGATTGCCCGTGCGGCCACCGCCCAATCGCCCCTTGACCTGGTCAAACATCTGCTGCTGCTGTTGCCGGACGCCGAAGTGATATTGGAGCTGGCGGTGAGCCGCCAGACCCTGCACACCTTTTTGCTCCACCCGCACTGGTTGAGCCAGGAGCAGACGCAAGGCTCGCTGCTCAAGCTGACACTGAACACGCTGTACCTGCTGCAGCGCTTTGCCCACTGCCTCGACACCTATGGGCTTGCCCAACACAGCGTTCTCGATTACCTGCAACGCGCCAACACACCCTCTGCGGCAGACGTCGACACCTCGGCCAGCCCACGACTGGCCGCCCTGCTCAAGTGGGACGCCGGCGAGATCGAGCATCTGGTCGACCATCTCCCGAACAAACAGGTAAAAACCCTGGCCGACCTGGACTGGATCCTGCGTTGCCACCAAACCGTCAGAGTCACCGGGCTCTGTGCCAAAACCCTGCTCAAGGCGACCGACCTGCACGCCACATTGATGAATGAGGACTGGAAACACGTCGGTTCGGCATTGATCACTACCGCCCCATAACACCGCTTTGTTGCGACCGGATCAAGGAACGACCATGTCTGCCCCCATCACCCAATGCCTCAACGAACAGCTGCGCGACGCGATGCTGGCGTTCTACATGAACACCGTACTGCCCGAAGATCCCACCGTGCAGGCACTGCAACTGGCCGACACCTTCAAGCGCGTCGACGATGTCTACACCTACTGGCTGCTCGACCCCCAGGTCAGCCACGCGGTGCCCACTACTCGTATTGCCAGCGCGATTGCCAGCCTTCAGCAGTACATCAACGCCATCTACCTGGGCCTGGAACCCGGCTACGAAGAAACAGGCATGAGCCATGCCCAGCAGACCGAATGGCGAGACACCTTGCTGACCTACTCGCTGTGGCGTGCCAACCAACAACTTCGCCAGTACCCGGCCAGTTACCTGAGCCCCACCCTGCGCCACGACAAGAGCGACAGTTTCAGACAACTGGAAGACGAGTTGAACCAGTTCCGGACCGAGCCGGCATCGCTATTGAAGGCTGTCCACGGTTACCTCAATCGCTTCGAAGAACTCGCCAATATCAGAACCCTCAATGGCTATATCGATGGCGACAAGGACAGCTTCGCCAGCAGCGCCTATTACTTCATTGGCAAATCCAGCTCTGAAAACACCTATTACTGGCGCACGCTGGCTATGTCTGAGCGCCCAGCCGAGGGCACCGCTCCCAACCCAACGGCCTGGTCGGGATGGAAAAAAATCCATCTGTCCATCGACGACAATGTTCCCGAACAGACGATCCGCCCAGTGGTGTTCAATGGCCGTCTTTTCCTGGTGTGGGCCCAATGTATCAATCCGATGTCCTCCACCAAAGACATCACCCCGTTTGGACGCGGCGACGTTGAATCCGACAAGGACTACCAGCAACGCCTGGATACCCGGATACAAAGTACCTACCTGCAGTTCCGGCTGTACTTCTCGTTCAAAAAGCTCGATGACAGCTGGAGCACGCCGCAACTGTGCATCCAGGAATACAACATCGCCAAAGACCTCGACGAGTTGAGTTCAGAGGACTTGATGAGTGCCACCCATACGATTGCCGTTGTAGACGCGAACACCCACGCACCGTCGCTGTTTCTGGGCCTCATCGCCCATCCGGACGCTCCAGCACCCGCGCAGAACAACGGTACCCATAGAAACTTTTACCAAGCCATTCGCGTGGACGAACACTTCAACACCCATTGGCTTGAGAGCATCGGTAGCACCCGCAAGACGCGCCTGTGGCTCGATGAGTCTCACCTGGAACTGGCGGGGCGCTACCTGGCCATGTTTGCACACCACAACCATGCCAGGTTTCAGTTCAGGGCTACGAAAACCGCGCAGGTAAACGTGGAGGCTTTAACCCATGACGCGCCTCATGGCGCTGTCAACGGCTGGAATTATGCAGGCCACCAGAACAAGATCCGTGCGCTGACGAGCGCCGATATCAAGTTCAATACCACGACCTCGATACTGGAGGTGACGACCAGGCTCGCAGAAGGCTTCGAGCCGCATCGCACCCTGATCTTCAACTACGACAACGACCTGGTCACGTTTACCCTGACCTTGAGTACAAACGGCGTGCCCCGGGCAAATGAAACACTGAAGTTGAGCGCCACCTCACAGATCCATCTCAAGAGCGCCGTGCTCATTGAAGTGTCCTCCGTGCAAATAGGGCTGAGCCTCAAATGCCAGAAAACCGGAGTCGAGCAGGCTGACTTTATTCGCAATCAAAGTAATGAACCGTTCAGTCTTGCCCTACCACCGAAAAAAAATGCCAGCCCCCCCACAGATTCCGTCACCCTGGACCTGGACGGGGCATACATTTCACGCGAAGCCTTCGAGTATTTTTCCAACGCCCCGGATTCTGCTTACCTCGTTTCGCTGACATTCCATGAAGATCACGGCTCGCCACCGGACCATAAGCACGACTTGTTCATCGGCACTGTCACGCTCTACCAAAAACAACGTCTGTACAGACCCGTACTGATGTATATGAAACAAGCCGATGCTGCTTTGCCGGAAACCCTGAACAGGAACAATACCGTGCTGGTCGGGCAGGCCGAACACTCGCGCCGCAACCTGCGCGATGCCTTCCCGGAACTGTCCATAAAGCATTTTTTTGACGTGCCGATCGAGTTCGCGCCGCAGACGATGAGACCTTATGGCGAGGACCCCGGCAATCCTCCCCCGACCTCATTGACCCTTATCCACGGCGTGTTGATACTGGAAAGCGATGTGCGCTATCCCTCGCCTACCATTCTGGGCTATGCGCTGAAAACTGCCACATTCACGCTCGGCACCCATAGCAATCCTCCTGTCATCCCGCTGGCCCCGCGCATTCGTCGTCTCACATCGGCGCCTTATGGCACGGCGGAGTTCATCGATTTCGACGGCAGCGCCATCGAGTACGGCGTTACGCCTAAGCACAAACGCGCGCCCATTCGTACCAATACCTGCGTCGCGAGCCTGCTGACAAAAACCGCAGGGGCTGATGTGCATCACCTGTTCTCCTTGCCAACGGACGCCTGGCGTGAGCCACCGCTGGCGGGCGAAAAGAATTACAGCCTGCTGGACTTCCAGGGTGCCCATGGCGCGTATTACTGGGAGCTGTTTCTTTACTTGCCCTGGTTGTTGGCGCACCGTTTGAACCTGGAACAGCAATATGCCGACGCCGAAGTCTGGATACGTTTTCTTTTCGATCCTGCTCACCAGTCTGCCCATTGGCGTCAGCCGATGCTGTTGGCCGACACTACGCCACAACCCAGCCAGACCTTGCTCTGCGCTCATCGACTGGCCAAAAGCAGCCCCGTGCATTTTCGCCAGGCGCTGTACCTGTTGTATGTCGATATCCTGCTTAATCGCGGTGACGCGGCCTACCGGGAAATGAGCCGCGACAGTCTGGCCGAGGCCAAGCTGTGGTACATCCGCGCTAAAGGATTGCTGGGGCTGCGCCCACCGCTCAACGCTGTTGATCCCTGGGTGACCACGACCCTGGACAAACTGCAAAGTCCCTCGTCACTTGGCATGACGCCGGTGCCTGCCGGCACAGCACGGCTGTGCCGATCCCTGAGCCCGGACCTGCTGATGCGCTGGGACAAGGTTGATGCGCGACTGTACAACCTTCGCCATCACCTTGACCTGACCGGCAAGCCCATGAGCCTGCCGCTCTACGCCGCCACGCTGACACCCCAAACGTTGCTGGCCGCCTACCAGCAAGGCACCGGCGGCGCCGGCGTGCAGACAACCCTGCGCACTGCGCACGCCGGGCACTATCGCTTCCAGGTGGTACTGGGGCACGCGTTGCAGGCCGTCGATAACCTGATCCAGTTGGGAGTGACCTTGCTGTCACTGTGGGAGCGCAAGGAGCAGGCCCACTCTGTAGAATCCCAGCAACAACAGGCCTGGGAACTGGCAAGGTTAGCCGTCGAGCAACAAGCCCAGGCCGTGCAGGTCGATACCAGAAACAAGGATGCCCTGCTGGCCGGGCGTCGCATCGTCGAGGCCCGGGTGGCCTTCTTCGAGCAGCAACTCAAGGTCGGCATCAGCCCGGCCGAAGCCCAGGCCACCCAGGCGTATCAGGACAGCGCACACTGGGAAACGGCAGCCGCGGTTGCTCAAGCCGGCGCGGGCCTGGCGATGCTGATACCGAATATTTTCGGCACCTCCAATGGCGGCGTGCGTTACGAAGGTGCCTTTCACGCGCTGCAAGCCATGTCCCAAGGCATGGCCAACGAACAGCGCGCCAACGCCGCCCACCTCGACCGCTCCGACCTGTTCGCCCGCCGCGCCGCCGAATGGGGCAATGCCCTGGAGCAGGCGCGCCTGGAACTGGCCCAGGTCGATGCACAACTGCTGGCCTACACCGAACAAGAGCAACATACCCGCCTGCAATTGCGCCTGGCCCAAACCTCGTTCACCCAGGCGCGAACCTTGTATGACCTACTGGGTAAACGCTTTACCAACGCTCAGCTCTATCAATGGCTCAACGGCCAGCTTTCGACGTTCTACTACCAGGCGTATGACGCCACCCTGTCCCTGTGCCTGGCCGCCGAGGCGTGCTGGCAAGAGGAGCGCGCGGAGTGGGACAAACACTTCATTCAAACCGGGCTCTGGGTTCGCCAATACCGTGGCCTCAGCGCCGGCGAAGCCCTTAAACAGAATTTGCTGAGCATGAGCAGTGCCTACGCCACCCAGAACGAACGCCTGCTGGAGATCACCAAAACCGTGTCGTTGCGTCAGCTTCACGACCAAGACGCTTCAGCCACAGGCGATAAACCCTGGGCAACGCTTAAAGCCGAACTGCTGACTAACGGTACGCTGAGCTTCGAACTGACCCGCAAGCTGTTCGACGACGATTACCCTGGCCACTACCTGCGACGGATCAAAAGCGTCAGTGTCTCGCTGCCTGCCACCCTGGGGCCCTACGAAGACATCAAGGCCCTCCTGACCCAGACCGGCAATACCACGCAGCTTGCGCCCACCTCTGATAAACCCGAGGTTGCAGTAAAGAAAGACTGGCGCGCCAGGCAGGAAATCGCCCTGTCCAACGGGCTCAACGACAGCGGCCTGTTTACTTTGAACTTCGACGGTGACGAACGTTATCTGCCGTTCGAATACACCGGCGCCATTTCCACCTGGCAACTGAGCTTCCCCAACCATACGCGGCAACGGGACCTGCTCAAATCCTTGACCGATATCATCGTGCACCTGCGTTACACCGCCAGGAACAGCGGAGGCCTGCGATGAGCATGCAGTCATCCGATTTTTTGCAGCCGGCAATCCCTGCCCTGCCCAAGGGCGGCGGTGCCATCCAGGGCCCTGGCGTCAGTTGGGGGCCTGTCGGCTCACGGGGCGAGGCGTGCCTGGACGTGCCTTTGCCGATTTCGCCCGGACGCGGTTTCGCCCCTGCGTTGAGCCTCGGGTATCGCAGCTCACAAGGCAATGGCCCGTTCGGACTCGGCTGGACACTGTCGGCGGGCGCGATCAGCCGTGATACACGCAAGGGTATCCCGGCCTACGGCGAAGATGACCGTTTCGTCAGCCCCCAAGGTGTCGAGCTGATCCCGGAGCGTGACGCCCAGGGCGAGATTCACGCCACCGCTTGCGACCAGTACAACGGCCTTTCCCTGGGTGAAGCGCATCGGGTAGTACGCTATGTACCCATCGTCGAGGGCAGGTTCGATCGGATCGAACATTGGTCATCCTCAAGTGATACTGCCGGGTTCTGGCTGGTACAGGGTGCGGACGGCTGCGTACATCTGTTCGGTAAAACCCTGATGGCTCGCTGCACAGACCCGGAGGACAGCCACCATGTGGCCCAATGGTTGTTGCAGGAAAGTCTCAATCCCCTGGGAGAGCAGATTTATTACCACTACAAGCCAGAAGACCAGCGCGCTCCAATCACCAGGGATTACCGTGCGCAGCGTTACCTGGCCAGGGTGTGCTACGGCAACCTGCGACACTGCGAACACTTGGCGCTTTGGAATACCGATGTGCTCGCCGAGAAACAATGGCACTTCGAGCTGCTGCTCGACTATGGCGAACGCCACATCGAGCTGAGCCAGGTGCCGACCTACGCCGAGCAACAGCCGTGGCTCTCGCGCAGCGACCCGTTCTGCAATTACGCCTACGGTTTTGAACTCGGCACCCAGCGGCTTTGCCGGCAAGTCCTGATGTTTCATTACTTCCCGGATGAGCCGAGCATGGGTGCCAACCCGGTGCTGACCCGGCGACTGCTGCTGGAACACACCGACCGTCACGCCGCAGGCAGTTGCTTGAATGCCTTGCACAACCAGGCATATGACGCTCAGGGAGCGGCCAGCGCCTGGCCGCCCCTGGAACTGGCCTATAGCGCCTTCAAGCCGGTACTGGAACCCGCCCGCTACCAGCCGTTCGACGGCATGGCGGGTGTCAACGATGGGCAACACTATCAACTGGTGGACCTGCGCAACGACGGTCTGCCGGGCATCCTGCACCGTACCGACAAAAGTTGGTATTACCGCGAACCGCTCAGGGCTGCGCGTGCGACCGGCCTCGATGCGGTGACCTATGGGCCATGGCAGGCATTGCCACGCATTCCCGTCGCCGACACTGCCCAGGCCACCCGTCAGGCCCTGGCAGACCTTAATGGTGACGGGCACCTCGAATGGGTGGTGGCCCAACCGGGCCTGAGCGGTTTTTTCACCCTCGATACGCAGCAACAATGGTCAAGTTTTACGCCGTTCGCGGCGATACCCCAGGAGTTTTTCCATCCCCACGGGCAATTCGCTGACCTGATGGGCAGCGGCCGCCTGGACCTTGCGTTGATCGGCAATCACAGCGTGCGTTTGTATGCCCATCATCAGGGCGAGGGGTATGGCGCCGGCCTCCAAGTGCCCTACGAGCACGCCGACGAGGGTCTGCCCACGATCAGCCATACATCGACCGAACTGGTCGCCTTCTGCGACCCGTTGGGCAGCGGTCAACAGCACTTGGTGCGTATTCGCCATAATGAAATCAGATGCTGGCCAAACCTGGGCCGCGGACGCTTCGGCAAGGGGTTCGTGTTTGCGGCATTGCCGTTCGACTACGCCAGCTTCGACGCCGCCAATATCCGCCTGGCTGACCTCGACGGTTCAGGCGCGGTGGACCTGATTTACCTGCAGCCTGAACAACTGCTGATTCTCATGAACCGCGCCGGCAGCGGGCTGATGCCGCCCGTGACGTTGCCCTGGCCAGACGGCGTGCTCCACGACGCAACGTGTCAGGTCAGTTTCGCCGACCTTCAAGGCCTGGGCTGTTCCAGCCTGATCCTGAGCGTGCCGCACATCAAACCCCGGCATTGGCGCTTCGACTTTGTCCGCCGAAAACCTTATTTGTTGACGGCAACCCTCAACAACATGGGAGCGGCCACCCAACTGAGTTACCGCAGCAGTGCCCAGGAATGGCTCGACGAAAAACACCAGCGCCAGTCCTCGGGGAAAGCCTCAGTCAGCAGCCTGCCCTTCCCCGTGCCGGTGGTTCGGCTTCAGCGGCAAACAGACCAGGTCAGCGGCAATCGGCTGACCCAGTATTTTCGCTACCGTGAAGCCTGTCACGACAGCGTTGAGCGCCGGTTCATCGGCTTCGGCCTGGTGCTGGAAACCGATATGCCGCCGTCCGCCAATACCGCATCGGGGGTACTGACCAAACGCTGGTTCAATACACTTGAGCTTTCGCGAGAGGGGTTTTATGCAGGGGATCGGCATGCGCCTGTGGTGGGGCCGACCCTGCTGAGCCAGTTGGAGACCGGGCGCACTCTGGACACCCTGATTGCCAACCCGCAGGCATCGACCTTGCATCAAGTGCGGCGTGCGCTGGCCGGTAGCCTGTTGCGCGAGGAGGTCTACGCCGCCGCCGATAAATCGCCGAACGGCGTGCCCTACTCGGTGCAGCAGCAACGTTATCTGGTACGCCTTATAAGCCCGTCGCGAAAGGCTGGCGAACCTGCGACACTGCTGCCTTTGCTGCTGGAATCGATCACCTGTCACTACGAGCGCCAACAGGATGATCCGCGCTGTCGGCACCTGTTGAATCTGCGCTGGGACACCTACGCCAGCCTTGTGCACAGCGTGGTGGTCGATTATGCCCGCCGCAAGAGCGCCACTGACGCCGCGCCGTCCGGCCAACCCCATGAGCAGCAGTGGTGGCGTGCAGCGCACGACCCGGCACAACAGGCTTACTACCTCAACGAAACCCTCGCCCGCTTCATTCACCTGGACGCACCGCAACGCTGGCGCCTGCAACTGCCTTACCAGCAGCGCAGCAACGTACTGACGCTACCCAGGCAAGCATGGCCGCACGGGCAGATCGGCTATGAACAATTCGTCGCCGAGGACGCGTCCAACCCCTTGAGGCCGGGTGACCAGCGCCAACTCGGCGGGCTGTCGGTGCAGCACTATTGCCTGGCGGAGCACACCACGCCGTTACCGCCCGGAACCGCGAGTTTCCAGGCTTTGCCCGCTTACGTCGAAGTGGCCGAACTCGATGCGCCGGCATTGAGTGTCTATCAGGACCCACAGATCACCGCCACCTTGACCGAACAGCATTATCGCCCGATGTCCGCGTTTCTCTCGGCGATTGCAGGGCAGGACGATGCAATGACACTTTGGTCGGTCGGTCGCGGCTATAACCGTTACGCGCAACCTGAAGGATTCTACCGGCCTCGTCGCCACCAGGCCAGCATGAGCCACGCCGCGACGCAGACCGAATACGATGCCTACTGGCTACACGTGATCAAGGTTCAGTCAGCGGACGGCTGCTCGACCCAGGCCGACTACGACTACCGGATCGGCCTGCCGGTGACAGTCACCGACGCACAGCGCACCCGGCAGTACGCGCAATACGATGCCCGCGGACATCTGATTGCCACTGGCCTTGGGGGTGAGGAACAGGGCGCGCCTGTCGGCTATGACAACTGGCAATCCGTCACCCGCGCCCTCGACAGCGGCCCGACACAAGCGCTGGCCGATCCTGCCACGGCCCTTAACAATGCCCAGAGCGCCTGCTTTTATGACGTGTTCAGTTGGATGGGCCGCATCCCGCCTGCCAGTGTGCTGGCGCACTGGGTGAGCAGCGGTTACCTCCTGCCCAGCGGGCACATTCGGGCCTCAGCGCTGTCGCGCATCAACCACCTGCCCAGCCAGCAGCCCCATCATCAAACGCTCATAAGCCTGATCAAGACCGCCCGTCGAGTACCGGTGCACGCCGTGGTGCTGCATGACGACCACTGGCAGGGAACGCCAGGTGAGGCCGATCGGCAGATCCACGTAGCCCTCGCCTTCAGTGATGGTTTTGGTCGCGTGCGGCAAACCCAGGAGCAGGCACAATCAGGCCCCGCGTTTGAGGTCGACCACGCCGGGACATTAAGCGAGGGCGCCGATCAAGTCGAAGCCAGTCGCCGTTGGCGCATCAGTGGGCGCGTCGAATACGACAACCGAGGAGGCGTGGCGCGGACCTGGCGGCCTTACTTCGCCGACCGTGCCGGGTACATCGATGACGAGGCATTCAACGCCTCACGCCCCAGCGAGCGACAGGTGCATGATGCTCTGGGGCGCCCTGTGAGTGTGCTCAACGCCAATGGCGGCCTGCGGCGCCAAACGTATTGGGCCTGGTACACCGTAAGCGAGGACGAAAACGACACCGAGGAGGACAACCCTGCCGATTAGCAGCACTGAAGGCCGTTGCCGAGGCAGCGGCCTTCAAGACAAAAGAACACGTCACCCTCGGTGTGGATTCATCACCCTGACAGCCCGATAGTGAAAGCCACTGACATGCTGAATCAATAGCCGATACGCACCGCGACCGCGCTGGCCACGATACCCCGGCAAATCAAAGCCTCGGATGTTATTTCCGTAAGGGTGCCCTCTTTCCATGGCCCATTCTCTGGATGCCAGCCTGTTGAGGACGTCCCTGATAATTCCCCCATCACGCCCACGCAACTCGTTCAGAATATTTGATTCGTCGATCACAAGGCGTTCCGGCGCTCGACCGGAAGAAGGCCCTGGGCGTTCAGCTGCCGTCACCTCTTCAACTGCGCCAGAACCTCGTCGCCCCGCACTTGCGGCCTTTGTCAGCGGGCGTACTTCGGTAGCTGTCAGCCCGGCTGCCGGCAGTGGGCCAACCCTTTCATGTCGCGGAGGGCGCAGCGTCATCGCTTCAAATCCCAGTCTTTTTAACTCCCGATCCGGGTTTTTGTGTGATTTGGCAGCTTTCAAAGCCGCGTGCTTGCCCTGACCGGGTCCGGTGTAGACATAAATGCCACCGTAATCATCAGGTATCAATCCGTAGGCGTAGCTCCCACTGTCGGATTTGTTCACTCGGAACTGATGAAGAAAATCCGCAAGCGCAGTGATCTCCTCCTCGGTGGGGTTGTCCCCTTGCAATATATTCCGGGCATTTTCCATGGCCAGTTCTCGATAAACTGCACTGCGCTCGTTTTCCCAGCTCCTGTCAGTTCTTACCTGCTGGCGAACCCACAACGTTGCGCCCACAACTGCCATCATGAATCCCGCGATAGCTATCTGCGCGGCTTGGCTTGCGTCCAGGCCAATGGCTGGCCCAGCCAACACCGCCATGATAATGATGATGACCACTTCAACCAGGGGATTGCGCTGCAAGCCATTGTCATCCACGTAGCCGACAGGGTTGTTCCCGACCATGGCGTACAGGTTCAACCCATCCACATCCCCCGCCGGATCTGCACTTATCCACCGCATCAACCAGGGTGCGTAATACCTGAACCCGTAGTAATACAGGCCGCTGGCGTCTCGCTCCTTGCCCGAGTAACGCCGGTTTTTATAGCTTGCTTCAAGCGCATTCTTCGCGGCCCACCAGGCGGTCGCACCGAACGGGTAATAACTTTCCTGGCTCAGCAAGGCTGCCTTTTCGTCAAGCTCCAAGGTACTGCTGCCCAGGTGATCGCAGAGGCTGAAGCGCAGTTGCTCGTCCACCATGCCCTCGGGGCGCCCCTGTTGCCATTGCAACCCTCTGACCGCAGTGCGCCCGGCCTGAGCAAGCAGCACATTGCGCCATTCACCCGAGGTGCCCTGGCGATGCAGCTCCAGGCCCGGTAGATACAGCACTTCATGGGTATGGGTCTGTGAGCCGGCGTGTGCCACTCGGCGTTTGCTGACCCGCTGGCCGGTGCCGTCGTACACATAGACCTCATCGTCATGTTCGCCGCTGTCACGCAGCACTTGCTCAACACGAACCAATTGGTTGCGCACATTCCAGGTCAGCGCCTGCCCACGCGCCAGTTCCTTGAGGTTGCCGGCCTGATCAAAGCGATTGCCCAGGCCGGGCGTCGTCGCCCCTTCCCGCTCGATCACGCTGTGGTTACTGTGTTCACCTGCGCGCATGTGCTGGGTAAAGCCGCTGCCGGAGGAAGGAACATGGCGCATCTGCGTCAGGTTGCCGGCCGGGTCGTAGGCGTAGTGTCGGGTGTAGTTGCGCCAGAGATTGTCGTCCGTGGCCCCGAACGTGACCCTGCCCGGCAGCGCGGATGTGCCGGCGCTACGGGAGTTTTCCCGGCCAGTGGCCTTGATCAATCGTGACAGGCTGTCATACTCGAACGTACTGACCGCCGCCACCTGAACGTTAGTCGCCCACCGCGTCGGCTGCGCCGCGTCGTGGATGCGCAGCACGTTGCCGACCCGGTCGTAGCGGTATGAAAGGTCTTGCAGGAGCCTACCCGGCGTGTTTTTGAGGTGGGCGCTCAAGCGCATCAGACGGCCATCGGCATCGGCGTACTCGGCCACGCTGACGACGCCATTGCCCGTGCGTTCGGCCAACACCTGCGCCGCGGCGTTGAAGGTGCGCTGATCCACCAAGGTCTTGCGCGCTCCGCTCTTGAAGACTATTTCGCTGTGGGTCAACAAGCCGTCTACGCCGTAACGCGATTGCTGACGATTGCCGAGGGCATCGACCTGTTCCAGCACCTGGCCCAGCGCGCCGTACCGCCAGGTGGTCGTGAATGCCTCAGCCTGCAAGTGTGCGTCGCGTTCACTCTCCGCCAGCGGCCAGTCGGACGCAGTGTATTGTGCGCGCAAACGCCGGGTTTGCACCGTGACGCTGCCCTGTACGTTGTAATGATCGAAGAACAGCGTACCGGCTGGATCATCGTGGCGGATCAAGCGGCCACAGCGATTACGTGCCGCCTCCCGAGACGTCATGCCGGCGTAGGTCATGCGCTCCACGCAGCGCTCTGCAGCTTCGTCTGCGGCACGCTCAAACACCGCCACGGGGCGTAGCAACTGATCGTACTCAAACCGCTGCCGGGCGCCACGGCTGTCCCATTGCTGCACGACCTGACCAGCGCTGCCAGGCAGCATGACCTGGCTACCGGCATCCACGCTATCGGTACTCAGGGGTAGCCCGGTGAGGCTATGGCGATGGGACAGATTGGGCGGCACAGCGTCGTCAAGGCCATGCAGGTCAGATAGCCTGGGGTCCCATTGTTGTTGCAGGAAGCCCCGGGCGCCGAATACCTGGCGTGTGACATACTCCAGAGGTTGCTGTTGTAGCGTGTTGCGGTGGTAAGCCACGCTACGCACGGTCAACCCTCGCGGGTCGAAAACCGTCAGTGACGGGGTGTTTTGGTGCAAGGAAGGCATAAGCGGATAAACCTGAAAACCAATGGTTCACAAAGCCTAGTCATCCGCTCGAAGGTCGCATGGCAGCGCACCACGCTGTGAAGCGTGCGGGCCTTCCGAATCTCTCGTCAGCGCTTCAAGCCCGACGACTGAACATGCGTCGCAATACCTGAGGCTCGCCTCGCAGCGAATGCACAAGCACCGCGCCGATATGCCCGACAATCAATACCAGCATCGTCCACCCCAGTTCGCTGTGGAAGTCGCGGCCCAGATCAATCATCCACTGCACCTTTTCGCCTTCCAGGCCCTCCATGATCGTCAGGCCAAACGCCGAAAATTCGCGACCGGAGCCGTACTGGCGCAGCAGCCCGATCACGGGGATCAGCAACATCAGCGCATACAGCGCGCCATGCCCGATCGATGACCAGCGGTTCACGCTTGGAGGACGACGGTGCCGGTGCAACAGGTTCCAACTGGTCCGCAGTATCAGCAGCACCAGCAATAACAACCCTGTGGGCTTGTGATAGGGCCACAGCAGTTTGTCCACCGTAGAGTCGGAAGCCAGGTAGTGGGCCACCGCCGTGCAATAGATCCAGGTGAAAACCAGGGCCATCAACCAGTGCAGCGCCCGACTGACAACATCGTAGTGATCACTGGGCAAAGGGGTTGTCTCGAACATCTTCTTCATCGCAGCCTCTTGTGTTTTTGGCGTCGAACGTGAACATCGCACTCTTGCGGGTAAAAAAATACCGTTCCCATCAGCAGTATGAAAAAACAGTTTCATCCTACAAAAAGTTCGCGTTTCTTACGTCGCCTCACGTCATAGTTCGACCAGCACTTCAAGGCACCGGTTGCCAGCCGCTGAAGCCGGCCTGGCGGGTCAACGGGCACCAGGCAAAATCCCCTGCCGGGGCAGGCAACACCTGGCGTTCGATATCAGCCAGCGGCCTGCCCTTCCAATCGACAATCCGTGCGTCTTGCCAGGCCAGAACCACGCCCTGGGCCGGGCTTTGATCGGTCGTCACCCAGCACGCCGCCGCGGCAGCCATAAAGGTTTCTATCGGCTCGTTATCTATTTGCGCACGGTACATCGAGCCCAGCAGCCAGCGGCAGACGTTCAGATGGTAGGTCCAATCCAACGGCGGCTGATTGCGATAGGCCCAGGTCATAAAGCTGCGGAACAGGTTCAGCCCCTCCGGCGGGTCAAGCTTGAGCAATGCCGGGCAGATATCGAACAAGGTGTGCCAATGGGGCAACAGGCGTGCATCCAGGTGCACAAAGCAACGGGCATTACTCGGGTAATCGGGCAGCGCGGGCTCCGCGCGCAGGCGACGGGACGCCTTGCTGACCAGGCGGCTGGCGCCTGCAGGCAATAGTTGATTCATGGATCGCACCCATAATCGTGACGGCAGAATGCCCCCTGGTCTCAGGAGGCCCAAGGCATACGTCAGAATGCAGGGGAGGCGCGGGGGTTGGCCGAGGGCCAGGAGTAACGCGGTGGCGCCTTGTTGCGCCGCTCATGGCCCGGGCGCGGGGTTTGCCCGAGGCCAAGAAGCCAGGCCAGGCCGATCAGGAATACGATAGCGACGGTAATGGCGTTGCAGACCGGGCAGGCAAAGTAGTTCGAGATGTTGCTGGAACTCGGGTCAGCCAACCCTTTATCGGAAATTGGCAACTGGCCACCTTCCACCGAACAGAACAGCCCACCGATGCCATTGAGCTGCTGGCCCATCATCTGACCGTGCCCCAAACCGCAGGCGAACAGGTTCATCAGCACGCAGAAGTACAGGGCCCAGGCGATCAGCGAACGGTCAGAGTGGCGCAATTTCATGGCGGCGACTCTACCACTGAAGCCGCAAAAGGATGAAGTACGGTGCGCCCCTGTGGCAGAACGTCGCAGATTACGCAGGGTGGCCAGGGTTGATAGACTCTGCACCCTTCTCGTTACTCCTTTTCCAAGCCTGATCGGCCGCTTCACAGCCCTGCAGGCGTTTCACAGGATGCACAGTTGATGAGTACGTTATTCACCCGCCGCAAAGTGCTGACCGGCATGGGCCTGTTGGGCCTGGGCAGCCTGCTGGGCGGCTGTGACTACAGCCCCAAGCTGAACTTCAAGTACGGCAAGGACCTCAGTGACAAGATCATGGGCCGTACCTTCAAGCTCAAGAACACCGACGGCGAAACCGTCACCCTGAGCTCGTACCGTGGCCTGATGCCCGTGGTGTTCTTCGGTTTCACCCAATGCCCAGCGGTCTGCCCGACCGCCCTGGCACGCGCCGCCCAGGCCAAGAAGCTGATGGGCCGCGACGGCAAGATCATGCAGGTGGCGTTCATCACCCTGGACCCGGAACGCGACACCCCCGAGATTCTCGACAAGTACGTCAAGGCCTTCGACCCCAGCTTCGAAGCCCTCTACGGCAGCCCGGAAGAAATCGCCGTGGCCGCCAAGGAGTTCGGGATCTTTTATGAAAAGATCCCCGCCGGCGACACCTACACCCTGTCCCACACCGCCACCAGCTTCGTGTTCGACACCCGTGGCAACCTGCGCCTTGGCTTGCAGGCATCCCTTACCGCTCAAGAGTGCGCAGAAGACCTGCTCACCGTCATGGAGGTCTGCTAATGACTACCGCTCAATCCCTGAAACGCTTTGCCTTCGGCCTTACCCTGCTCGGCCTCGCCGCCCACGCCAGCGCCCAGGTGCAAGTGCAAGTGACCGACGCCTGGGTGCGCGCCTCCGTACCGGGCCAGCCGTCCAGCGGTGCCTTCATGACCCTCACCGCCGACAGCGACAGCCAATTGCTCAGCGTGGCCTCGCCGGTGGCCAAGGACGTGCAGATCCATGAGATGAGCATGAAGGACGACGTGATGCACATGGGCCCGGTGGATTCGGTGGCCCTGCCGGCGGGTAAAGCCGTCAAGCTCGACCCCAACGGCTATCACGTCATGCTGATGGGCCTGACCGGCCAGATCAAGGAAGGCGACCAGGTGCCGCTGACCCTTACGGTGAAGGATGCCAAGGGTGAAAAGCAGACCGTTGAGGTGAAGGCCAATGCCCGTGGCCTGGACGGCATGGATCACAGCCAGATGGACCATAGCAAGATGCATTGATTGCCCTGTGGGAGGGGCTTGCTCCCGATGGACATGGGTATCGACTCAACTCTGTCGCAGCCTCCCGTAACCACGATGCGAAGCGAGCCGCTCTTGCTCTTGCTCTGCTTTTGATCTCAGGCGCCCCGTCAAACCACGCTGGCCGGAATTCGACAGGGATTTGGGGGGTAAACCGGCAGGGATGCCGGTTTAGCCGCCCCGCGCCATGGATGGCGCGTGGCGGCGGCCCCCCAAATCCATGGCGGATTACGGGCACACCGAGCCTAGGCGAGGTGCCGAGTGGTGGGGCGAGGACCTTTTGCTTACTTTTGGGTCCTTCCAAAAGTGAGCCGCTGTAAGAGCGGAACCCTAAGTAGCCGTTACCGCAGGAATGGATATGTACTCGGTCTAGCCCAGCATCCTGGTCGGCCCGAAGGCCGCCATCGGGAGCAAGTCGAATCGTCGCACCGCCCCTCCCACATTTGAATATCCTGATCTTGAGCACCGCATTAAACCAAGCTGCATCAGCCAGGCAGCCGCTTCACCATCGGCACACACGCCAGCACCAACCCCGAGGGTGAGCGATACACCGCCTGCTCATCCCCCACATAACCACACGAGCGGTAGAAACTCACCGCATTCAAGGTGGCGTCCAGCATTACCTTTTCAATCTCCATCTGCCGTGCAATACCCTCCACATGCGCAAGCATCGCCTTGCCATAGCCGCGCCCAGTGAACGCAGGCCGCACGAACAACGCTCCCACCTCATGGTGGTCAGGATCGAGCATACCGGTAGCGACAGCTTCACCGTTCACCCAGCCCAGGTAGAACGGTTTGTCCATCAACACGCTGTAGCCATCACTTGCGCAACCTCGGGTCCAGAGCGCCATTTGCTCCGCGCTGTAGGCGCCAATGCACTGACCGCGAATGGCGTCACGGCGAATCTCGAACGCTCTGTCGGCGTCGTCTGGCGTAGCTCGTTTTATCTCCAACACTGCCTGTTCCTTCCATGACTTCAAATTGCCATTAGCCCATTTGTGCTAATCGACCCTGCCCGCCTGCGGCGCTATATTCCTCGGCACTTCCAACGCTTCCTCAGCACCGCGCATTCATTGCGTGCGGGTTTGTTGCGCGCTGGAAAAACCAAAACAATCCCAAGGAAGACGCACCATGAAACTCCACTCCCCTGTTACTCGCCTTGCCCTGCTGGGCGCCTTGATCATCGGCGTCGCCGGTTGCAGCAATATCAAGCCCACTGAAGATCACCTCAAGAAGCTGTCGGAAACCAACCTGGGCGAACCGGTAAAACGTATTTCCAATGTGCGCAGCGATTCCATGACTACTTACTATGTAGCCAACACTGCGTCCGGCGAATACAACTGCTCCGTACCAAGCGGGGCCAGCGGCGGTGCATTTGCGATCGCCAGTTTTGGCCTGATGAAACCTGCCGCCTACTGCCAGCCAAAAGGCGCACGTGGCAACGGGCTGACACCGTTCATGCAGTAACTTTTTCCTGGCTGAGGTCACGCAACCTGCCGCGCAGTTCCGCAGGGCGCACCGGTTTGGACAAGATGGCGATCTGACGGTCGTGCAACGCGGCCTGGATTCTCTCCACGTCGTGACCGGTGAGGATCAACGCCGGCACCGCCCAACCGCGTTGCTGGCGTAGCTCGTCGATGCATTCAATGCCAGTGGCGTGATTACCCAGGTCGTAGTCGGCGACGATGATATCGCAGTCGCTGACCAGCCCCTTCCCACTCGACTCAGCCTGCACCTGGCACCCCCATCGCTCCAGCAGCGCCTGGGTGGCAAGCAGCACGTTGTGGTCATCCTCCACCAGGCATACTTTCAGACCGGTGAGCAGACCGGCCTGGCGCACATCGTCGCGCAGCGCCAGTTGACGCGGCGCGGTGGCCAGGGCCAGGCCGTGCAGGCTCACCGAGGTGCCCTGGCCCAACCGCGAACGCAGGCTCACCTGCATCCCCATCAATTGCCCCAGGCGCTTGACGATGGACAGCCCGAGGCCCACGCCTTCGACATCCTTGTCACGCAATTGGCGCACGCGATAGAACTCTTCGAAGACCTTTGACAGATGCTCCCGTGCAATCCCTCGCCCCTGATCATGCACCTCTATGACCAAGCCGTTTTCACGACTACGCACGCCGATCAGCACTGGCCGCTGCGCGCCGTACTTGAAGCAATTGGAGAGCAGGTTTTGCACCATGGTTGCCAACATGCCCGGGTCCACCCGTACCCAGTGAGTGCAGGGGCGCAAGCGCAACTCCACGCCGGCCCAGCGTGCGGCCTCGGCGTTCTGACGCACCAGGTCGGCGAGAAAGTCGCCCAGGTGGATCACCTGGTATTTGGGCAACAGGCGACCGTTGTCGAGGGTGTAGAGGTCGAGGATCGAACGGAACAGTTGCGACACGTTGAGCAGCGAGCGATCGATATTGTCCACCAGCCGCCGCTCGTCATCCCCCAACCGTGCTTCGCGCAGGCAGGCGGTGAACAGGCCAATGGAGTGGATCGGCTGGCGCAGGTCATGGCTGGCTTGGGCGAGAAAGCGGGATTTTTCCAGGTTGGCGGCAATGGCTTGTTCCGAAGCCTTGCGCGTGCGCTCCAGAAGGATATGGGCGTACACCGGGATCACCGTGCTGGTGATCATCAGCATCAACACCATGAACGGTTGCGCCTGCCACAGCGGCGTAAGCTGGTACACGATCAGCAGCGCCAGCAACGCCAGCCCCGTGGCAATCGCCAGGTAGCGCGACCCGTAGCGCATCCCGTTGCCCAGGTTCACCCAGACCATCACCGCATACAGCGGCAACGCCGCCTCACCACCCACCACCAGGCCGAACGACGTGCCGGTGTAGTCGTGGATCATGCCGAAGATGCGCCGCGCCGGGTAATGCCCGGGCCAACGTGCGATCACCTGGCGCAACACGATGGACGCCAGCAGGAACCCGAAGATATACAGGATCACCGGCAGGTAGGTGTCCAGCGACTGCCCGGGCAAAAAACCCAGTACGCTGATATACACAATGGCGATGGTGGCCACCACGATGCGCAGGTTAGCCTGATCGAGTTCGGAGTTGGTCTCGGGACTCATAGTCATATCCTTGACAGATCATCTTTGGAAAAGGGGCCCTCGGCCCGCTGGTAAAGTAGCATGCCTCGACACCACCTTGCCCCAGGAAGGAGCTCACCATGACCGGCCGGATCATCATCGCCGACGACCACCCGATGTTTCGCGAAGGCATGGCGCGCACCGTGCGGCGCCTGCTACCCGACGCCCAGGTGCAAGAGGCCGGCGACCTGGCCACGGTGAATGCGCTGCTGTGCGAGCCGAGCGAAGTCGACACTCTGATCCTCGACCTGCGCTTCCCCGGCCTGACTTGCATCAACCAACTGGCCGAACTGCGCCAGCAACTGCGGCGCACAACGTTGATCGTGGTGTCGATGGTCGACGACCCGGCGCTGATCGAACAGGTGATGGCCCTGGGCGCCGACGGTTTCATCGGCAAGAACATCGCCCCCGACGACATCGGCCAGGCGTTGCTGGCGATTCGCGCCGGCGAAGTGCTGGTCAAGTTCGCGCCTTCGGGCCTGCTGCCGCTGGACACCCACACCCTCACCACCCGCCAGCAGGAAGTGCTGCGCCTGATTGCCCAGGGCAAGACCAACAAGGAAATCGCCAAGGCCCTGGATATTTCGCCGTTTACCGTGCGCATTCATGTGTCGTCATTGCTGCGCAGTTTGAATGTGCCGTCGCGGGCGGCGGCGGCAGTAAAGTATTCCGGGGAATTCTAGGTCGTCCAAATGTGGGAGGGGGCTTGCTCCCGATGGCAGTGGGTCAGTCCAAGACGCGTTTACTGACACTCCCTCATCGGGAGCAAGCCCCCTCCCACATTGGACTGAGTCGCATCAGTCAGGCCTGCGCTCTGCATCCGATATTTCAGTTGAACCTCACACCTTCCCCTCCAAGCAAATGGCCTTGCTGTGCCATAAGCTCGACGTTTCTTTATGATGTTGCCTTTCGCTCAACGCCCTGGAACCACCCATGCCCACCCTTACCCTGCGTACCGCTCTGCCCACCGACGCCCACCGCTGCTTTGAAATCGAAACCAGCGCATACGAAGGCGACGAAGCCGCCACCCTGGAAAAAATCACCACGCGCATCGCCCAGTATCCCCAGGGCTTTTTGATCCTGGAGGCGGATGGCGAAATCGCAGGTTTCATCAATTCCGGCTGTGCCCACAATGTGGTGATGTCGGATGAGGCATTCAAGGAGTTGGTAGGCCATGTGGCCGAGGCGCCGAATGTGGTGATCATGTCGGTGGTGGTCCACCCGGCACATCAAGGCAAAGGCTATGCAAAAAAACTGATGACCGCGTTCGTGCAGCGCATGGCAGCAATGGGCAAGCAGACGATTCACCTGATGTGCAAGCACCAGCACGTGCCGTTGTACACCCGCATGGGCTACACCTATGTGCGTCCTTCGCCGTCGGATCACGGTGGGATGGCGTGGCATGAAATGGTGAGAACTGTCTAAGAAAGGTCATTCCATAACTGTTTCCAATCGTGAAACAAGCGCACACCACTGAGCCGTCAAATGTATTTCTACAAATGAAAACCTGAGAACCAACGACGCTTTCTTACATCCAGCCTGACTCTGCTGCCCCTTTTGCCGGATTGCACCTATCGCCACTCTCACTATTTGGAAACCCGCGACCACAGCGGTTTCACTCGGTTACATTCACCCGAAATGGGCCGCATTGAGCGACTGCTCATGGCGCTGTAGCCTGCGAAACGCCGAGCCGGGACCACGTCCTGGCGGGTCAATATCCCAGCTATCAGAGAGGTGCAATCGTGTCTTCAATCAATGGTTCCAGCCCATCTTTCCCTGCATACCAACCCGTTGACAACAGCAGGATCGACAACGACAAAGCCAGATACAACCCCAAGGAAGAAAACCAGATTGGGGACGATGCAGAAGTGTCCGATGGCAAGGGCGGCTGGAAGAACATCGGCGACGAATACAGGGCCCACGCCAACCGTAGTCGGCTGGATAAAAACTTCCTGCCTGCGGACGAAAAGGCCGTCGACAACTCTCAGGTCAACACTGCCCGCAGCCAGTTAGATCGCAACTTCCTGCCGTCGGACGAAAAGGCCGTTGAAAACGCTCCAGGCAACGCCAACCGTGACCCCATTGATTTCGAAATCAAATCCGATGGCAAGGGCGATTGGGTCAAGGCGTAATACTGCAACCGGCTGTTTGCTGTCCAAACCGTTGTGCCCCCCCATGGCATTGCCAAACACCCGCTTGCCATGGATGGGGTTCGAAAGTGTGGGTATCGGCTACCGCGTCACCAACTGCCGGAAGCCCCACCGCCACCACTGGAACCACCGCCACCGGACGAACTGTCACTGGAGCTGGAACTGCTGGAACTCGAACTGGAGCCGCTACCCGATCCCGTCCCTTCGCCGACCTTGCCGAAGATGATCAGCGCGACAAACGATGCGATGGGAAACGCCAATAGCCAGCCGTCGCGGCCGCCGTCAATCACCCACCCTGCCACCACGTACACGACTACCGCCGCCAGCAGTCGCACACTAAAACCTGCACGGCTGGTGCGCCAGGTCTCTCTCATGATCAGCAGTAGCACCAGGTACAACCCCAGCACCACCAAGACGCCCAGTGGCCACAGCAGCCAATGGATGAAACTGACGTCCACGTACTGGTTTGCCACCACCAACCCGAGGATATAAGCCAGCAGCCCGATTACGCAGTAAAACAGCGTACGCACCTGCCACAGCGCGCCGAATATCGCGCCGCCTATCAACAGCGTCAGCGGCATTACAAACAGGAACATCGGCCACTCGCGACCGCCCGCCAGCAGCGTCAGCAACAGCGTGGCCGCCACGGTGACGATCAACGCCCGGCGCCAATGCAGCTTGCCGGCAGCGATCGCCACGCCGCCCAAGCCGCCCAGGATAAACGCCACCAGCAACGCGATAAATTGAGGGTTGATCCCGGCGCCCGCCAATGGCGGTAAGTCACCGCCGTCCACCAGTACGGTCAGGGCGTCCACGCCCTGTTGCACACCGCCGGCAAAATCACCTTGGCGAAACGCCGGGGTGATCTGTTCTTCAATAATGCGATGGGCCAGCAAGTCGGTGACGATGCCTTCCAGGCCGTAGCCCACTTCAATGCGCACTGCGCGGTCAGCCTTGGCCACTACCAGCAGGATGCCATCGTTGACGTCCTTGCGCCCCAGCTTCCAGGCGCGAAACAGTTGGTTGGCATAGTCTTCGATAGCGGCGCCGCCCGTGGTCGGCACCAGCAACACCGCGACTTGCGCGCCTTTGCGCGCTTCAAGGTCGCCAAGCTGGCTTTTAAGGCGCTGGGTGGTGGTTGCATCGAGGGTGTTGGTGAGGTCAATCACCCGCTGGTCGAGGGCGACTCCAATCGGTGAAGTGTCCGCCTGGGCTATGCTCAGCACGCCGAGGAGCACCAGGGCCAGCAAACCCGAGACCGTTTGACGCCAATTCCCTATCATGTTTTGTTACCTGAGGTTTCTTCCTTAAGCTGCCGACTTTACCTTATCGACGTATAACGCGTGACCCCAGGTGCGCGACTATCTAAACTGCGGCCTTACCCCGCATAGCAAATTGCCAGCTACGAGAACGCCATGGACCTGCGCTACCGCAACAATGTGAATGTGATGGGCGACGGTCCTTCGACGCTGGTGTTTTCCCACGGCTTTGGCTGCAATCAAGCGATGTGGAACCAGTTGGCGCCGCACTTTAGCCAGCGCTTTCGCGTGGTTCTCTACGACCTGGTCGGTGCGGGCCGGTCGGACCTCAGCGCCTTCGACAAAGCCAAATACCTGGCCCTGGACGGCTACGCCCACGACCTCAACGAGATTATCGACGCCTACGCCCAAGGCCCGGTGATCCTGGTGGGCCACTCCGTCAGCGCGATGATCGGCACCCTCGCCGACCGTTTTGTCCCCGGGCGTATTGCTGCGCACGTGATGATCGGCCCATCGCCGCGCTATATCGACACTGACGATTATGTTGGCGGCTTCAAGCGCGAGGATATCGACGACCTGCTCGACACCCTCGACAGCAACTACTTGGGCTGGTCGAGCGCGATGACCCCGGTGATCATGGGCGCGCCGGACCAACCGGCACTGGGTGAGGCGTTGATCGAGAGCTTTTGCCGCACCGAGCCGGACATCGCCAAGCAATTTGCCCGGGTGACCTTCCTCTCGGATAACCGCCAGGATGTAGAGGGCCTGACCACTGCGGTGTTGATCCTGCAATCGACTGACGACCTGATCGCCCCCGTAGCCGTGGGGGAATACCTGCACCGCGTGCTGCCCAACAGCACTTATTGCCTGGTGGAGAATGTCGGCCATTGCCCGCATATGAGTGCACCCCAGGCGTGCGCAGCGGCAATGGACCGGTTCCTGACCCCTTGGGCGCCTGCCGATGCCCGCTGACGCGTTGTTCGACAGCGCCGCCTGCGCCCTGGCCGTAACCCACGAAGACGGCACGATCCTGCACGTCAACCCGCGCTTGAGCGACTGGCTCGGGTTCAGCGCCGCCGAGCTGCAAGGGCAGCGCTTCCAGGACCTGCTGACCATGGGCGGGCGGATTTTCTACCAGACCCACCTGGCACCGATGCTACGCATGCACCGCAGCGTCACCGAAGTGAAGCTCGACATCCGCCATTGCGCCGGGCACAAAGTGACCGTATTACTCAATGCCAACCAGCGCCGGCAGGCCGACGGCGTGGTGCATGACCTGGCACTGTTCGGCACCACCGACCGCGACAAATACGAGCGCGAGCTGCTCAATGCACGCAAGTTGGCCGAAGCGCTGCTCCAGGAAAAAACCGCCACCGAGGTCGCCCTGCAACAGGCCCAGGCCGAACTCAGCGCGGCCTATGCGGTTGCCCAGCGCCGGGCGTTGTTTGCCGAACAGATGGTGGCGATTGTCAGTCATGACTTGAAAAACCCCCTTACCGCCATCCGCATGGCTTCGGACTTTCTGCAGCGCGGCGAGCGCACGGCCAAGGAGCGCCAACTGCTGGGGCATATCGGCCAGTCAGCCGAACGCGCCCATCGCATGATCGCCGACCTGCTGGACTTCACCCAGGCACGGGTCGGCCAGGGCATCACCATCAAGGCGGTGCCGCTGGATTTGCACGGCGTTATTCAACATGCGGTGGATGAATTGCGGGTGGCCTTTCCCAGAGCCACGCTGGTGCATCAGGCCGAAGGCAACGGCCAGGCGTGCCTGGATGCCGACCGAGTGCAACAGATGATCGGTAACCTGGTTGCCAACAGCGTGGCCTATGGCGACCTGCTGCAACCGATCACCATCACCTCGCGCCTGGGCGACAACGCCTGCGCGGTCGCGGTGCACAACCATGGCCTGGCGATTCCCGAAACACTGCTGGCCGGGTTGTTCGAGCCCATGACCCGTGGCACCGACCAGGGCAGCGATGTGCGCAGCGTCGGCCTCGGCCTGTATATCGTGCGCGAACTGGCCAAGGTGCATGGTGGCGATGTGGCGGTGACGTCCTGCGCCACGGCCGGTACTACGTTTACCGTGACGTTCTAGCCCAGGTATGCGGCGCCCTGCATGATCGGCTCGACACGGCCGGTCAAGATCACCCCGCCCTGCCCGTCCCACTGCACCGTGACCGTGCCACCGTCGCATTCGACCTCCACGCTGTCATCGAGCAACCCGCGCCGAATCCCATTGACCACCGCGCCGCAGCAGCACGAACCGGAGCCCAACGGCACCGCGCCGCCACGCTCCCAGATGCGCAGCCGGATACGGCCACGGCTCAACACCTGCACAAAATGCACATTGGTCTTGGCCGGGAACAGCGGGTGGGCTTCAAGCGCCGGGCCCACCGCCGCGACATCGATGGCAGCGATGTCTTGCACAAAAAACGTGCAATGCGGGTTGCCCATGCTGCAGGCCGCCGGGTTACCGTCCATGGGCAGCACGCGGGTGTCCATCGCCTCGGCCAGCGGCACCGCCGCCCAGTCCAGCGACGGCGCGCCCATGTCCACCGACACCCGCTGCCCGTCGACGCGTGTGCACGTCAGCAAACCGCGGTCGGTGCGTAATACGACGGTGTCGATGCCGGTCTCGTGCATCAGGCGGTCAGCCACCCCGCGAGTCGCGCTGCCGCAGGTTGGCAGCCGCGTGCCGTCGGGGTTCCAGAACTGGACATGTGCGGCGGCGTCTCCACAGTCGAGTATCACCGCCAACTGATTGAAACCGATACCCGAGCGGCGGTTGCCCAGGCGGGCGGCGACCTGTGCAGTGATGGGGTTGTCCTGGCCACGGCGGTCGATGATGATGAAGTCGTCGCCATGGGCGTGCATCTTCACAAATGGCAGGGTCATGGGGCGCAGGTCCTGTTGTCGAAGTGAAGCAGTTCTAATAACACTGTAGGAGCGAGCTTGCTCGCGAAAATAGTGAAGACCAAACGTTTTACCTGGAAGTACGCGTTATCGTTGACGTTTTTCGCGAGCAAGCTCGCTCCTGCAAAGAGTTGATGACCATGCTTATCGTATTCAGCGGTCTGCCCGGCAGCGGCAAGACCACGGTTGCCAGGGAACTGGCGCGACAGACCGGCGCGGTTTACCTGCGTATTGATGTGATCGAACAGGCGCTGCGCGATGCTGCCGTATTGGCGGGGGATGTGGGCGCCAGCGGCTACAGCGTGGCCAATGCATTGGCGCTGAGCAATTTGCGCCTGGGGCATCGGGTCATCGCCGATTGCGTGAACCCGGTCAGGGAGAGCCGCCAAGCCTGGCAAGCCGTGGCGACGGCGGCGCAGGTTGAACTGATCAATATCCAGGTGGTGTGTGCTGATCAGCACGAGCATCGGCGCCGCGTGGAAAGCCGCGTGGGCGATGTTCCCGGTCTGGCGCCGCCGACCTGGCAGTCGGTGCTGGTGCATGAGTATGAATGCTGGGATGAGCCGCCGTTCAGGCTCGATACGGCGCAGAGGACGCCTGCTGAGTCAGTTGCAGCGATCCTCGCCCATCACCAGTTTTTTCCCGATAACACCGGTTCAGTTGGGGAAGTTGCCGCGCAACGCCTCCAAGCCACCGCTGTAGACGCCGGCAAATAACTCCTCCACCGCCGCATCCGTGGTGCCCGCTGCCGGAGTGAACACGCCGGACCAGGTGACTTTCGCCGACGACTCGGTCAGCGCTTCAACCTGCACGGTCGCCAGATACGCGCTCACCGGAAACGGCGATTCTTCAATCGTGTAGCTGTAAATGCGCGCCACGTTGTCAAAGGTCTGCAAACGCTCGACGATCTGGCCGCCGTCAGCGGTGGTCAGGTGACGCACACGGCCACCTTCGCTCGGCTCGCTCTTGGCGATAAAGGGCAGCCAGTCGGGCAGGCTGTTGAAGCCGCCAATCAGTTGCCAGACCTGGTCGGCTGATGCCGGGATTTCAATTACTGAAGACGCTGTTGCCACGATAAATACTCCAATCAGGGGAAAAATCAGATCGCCATGCTGTCGACAACGCCACCGTCTACGCGCAAAGCGGCACCGGTAGTGGCAGACGACAGCGGTGAAGCAATGTACGCCACCAGGTTCGCCACTTCATCCACATTGGCTGCACGCTGGATGATCGAGGTGGGCCGCGCATTACGCACGAACACATCGGCTTCTTCCCGCGCACTGCGTCCGGACTGGGCCGTGGCGTCCTTGAGCATCTGTTCCAGGCCGTCGGTAAAGGTCGGCCCCGGCAAAATCGCATTCACCGTCACCCCGGTGCCTGCCAGGCGCTTGGCCAGGCCGTGGGAGACCGCCAGGTTGGCGCTTTTGGTCACGCCGTAGTTGATCATGTCGGCCGGCGTCGCCACCCCGGATTCCGACGACACAAAGATCACCCGCCCCCAGCCCTGCTCGACCATGCCCGGCGCATAATGGCGCGACAGGCGCACGCCGGAAATCACATTGACCTCATAGAAGCGCGTCCACTCACTGTCTGGCGCGTCGAAGAAATCCACATCGTTGAAGATGCCGAGGTTGTTGACCAGGATATCGGCGCGAGGTTCGGCGGCGAACAGTGTCTCGGCGCCCTCCAGGGTGCCAAGGTCGGCCACCAGCCCACGCAGGTCAGCGCCGGGCACCCCTTGGCGAATGCTGGCCAAAGCGTCGTCGACCTTGCCCGCGTCCCGCCCGATCACTACCACCGTTGCGCCGGATTGCGCCAGGGCCTGGCTGATGCCCAGGCCGATACCGGCGGTGCTGCCGCTGACGATGGCTACTTTGCCGCTCACATCAATTTTCATGGTTAGCTTCCTTAAGATTAGAGAGGCAAAGGCGCACGGTCCGAAATCAGTCGGGCCTCGCGTAGCGCTTGCCAGAAGGCTGCTGGAATCCTCTCTGACAACGCCGCAACGTCTTCGGCAATGCGCCCCGGACGACTGGCACCGGGAATCACCGCCGCCACGGCCGGGTGTGCCAGGGAAAACTGCAGCGCCGCGGCTTTCACACTCACGCCAAATGCCTGGGCAATCGCCTTGATCTGCTCGACCTTGCTGATGATCGCAGGCTTAGCGGGTTGGTATTCAAAGTGTGCGCCGCCGGCGAGGATGCCAGAGCTGTACGGGCCGCCGACCACAATTTCAACCTGCTGGGCCAAGGCGGCGTCCATCAGGCGTTGCAGTGCGCGCTCGTGGTCCAGCAGCGTATAGCGGCCGGCGAGGAGGAACCCGTCGGGCTGCGCCTCAGTCAGGTCCAGGGTCAGTTCACACGGCTCGACGCGATTGACGCCCAGCCCCCAGGCCTTGATCACACCCTCCTCGCGCAAGCGGGTCAGCACTTTGAAGGCGCCGGTGCGGGCCTGGTTGAAGTAGTCCAGCCACTGGTCGCCGTAAAAATCCTGGGCGATATCGTGAATCCACACGATGTCGAGGCGATCGGTTTGCAGGCGCTTGAGGCTGTCTTCAATGGAGCGCAGGGTGGCATCGGCGCTGTAGTCATTGAGGATTTTATTCGGGCGGCCGTGTTCGAACACGCCGCTTTTTTCGCCAAGGTCGCGGGCGCCGGTTTCGACTTCATCCAGAATCACCCGGCCGACCTTGGTGCTGAGCACGTAGTCATCACGGTTGTAGTGGGACAGGGCTTGGCCCAAGCGGATTTCCGACAGGCCCGAGCCGTAGAACGGTGCGGTATCGAAGTAACGGACGCCGTGGTTCCAGGCGGCTTCGACGGTGGCCTGGGCTTCGTCTTCAGGGATGGCGCGGAACATATTTCCCAAGGGTGCGGTGCCAAAGCCCAGTACGCCGGGGAGTTTGTCTTTCAAGCTCATGGTGAGATCCTCAATCGGTTGGTTGTGACCGTTGAGCAGATGTTAGATTGCGTTGGTTAGACCGTCCAAGACATACTGCGACCAACTTGAGTCCTTACAGGTCTTATATGATCGATCTACGCCAACTGCGCTACTTCGAAGTGGTCGCCGAAGAGGAACACGTCGGCCGCGCCGCCGAGCGCTTGCACATCTCCCAATCGCCCCTGAGCCGGCAGATCGCCCAGTTGGAAGAACGCCTGGGCCTGACCCTGTTCGAGCGCAGCCAGCAGCGCATCCGCCTGACCCGCGACGGCCAGACCTTCCTGGCCGAAACCAAGGCGCTGCTGACCCATGCCAACCGTCTGGAATCACTGGGCAAGCGCCTGGGTCGTGGGGAGGAAGGCGGCCTGTGCATCGGCTATATCGAAAATGCCATGCACGCCGGTGTTCTGCCCAATGCCTTGCGCATACTGCGCGACGATCGCCCCACCGTGCATATCAAGCTGTATAACCTGCCCTCCCTCGAACAGTTGGAGGGCCTGCGCCAACGCAGTCTGGACATCGCCCTGGTAAGCGAGCCCCCCGCCGACGACGATCCAGACCTGAGCGCCTTGCAGGTGCTCGACGACCCGATGCTGCTGGCCCTGCCCGAGCAGCATCCGCTGGCCCGGCAACGCGAACTGCTGCCCGAACACCTGGCGGACCAACAATGGATCGGCGTGCAGCGCAAAACCGGCGCCAACCCCGCCGATGATTTCGTCGCCGCCTGCATTCGTGCCGGTTTCACCCCACAGATTCCCATGGAAGCCAGCGAACCCTTTACCGCACTGGGCCTGGTGGCGTCAGGGCTTGGGGTAGCGATGGTGCAGAAGGGCCTGAGCCGCAATGCCCCGCCCGGCGTGGTGTTGCGAGAGTTGCCGTGGCTGACCTACACCACACCGCTGTGGGCGGCCTGGCACCGCGTTAATTTGCGACCGCTGGTGGAGACGTTTCGCAAGGTGCTGACTGAACCTGAGGCTAGTGAATAAGGCGCCCAGTACAGCAATTGCCTGCGCCCTTTGTGTGATCAAAGCACCTCGCGCAACCGATACCACAACATCCCCAACGCCAACAGAGGCGAGCGCAGCGCCTTGCCGCCCGGGAAGGTCATGTGCGGCACCTGGCTGAAAATATCCAGGCCGCGACTTGCACCCGCGTGAATCGCTTCGGCCAGCAGCCGTGCGCACCAGTGGGTCACGTTGAGGCCATGGCCGGAATAGCCCTGGGCATAGAAGACATTGGGGTACTGCTTCAACCGCCCGACCTGGGGAAAGCGGTTGGCGGTGATGCCAATCTTGCCGCCCCACTGGAACTCGATAGCGGTGTCGGCCAACTGCGGGAAGACCTTGAGCATTTTCGGGCGCATGTAGGCGGCGATGTCCTGGGGATCGCGCCCCGAGTAATGGCAGGCACCGCCAAACAGCAGGCGCCGGTCGGCGGACAGCCGGTAGTAATCCAGCCCGACTTTCTGGTCGCACAGCGCCAGATTCTGCGGAATCAATTGCTCGGCCATCGTTTCCGGCAACGGCTCGGTGGCGATGATGTAGCTGCCCGCCGGCAGCACCTTGCCGCCCAGGCGCGGCTCCAGGTTCTCCAGGTGCGCATTGCACGCCAGCACCAGATGGGCGGCGCGCACACTGCCGCCGGCGCAACGCACTTGCACAGTGTTGCCATGGATCAGTTCCAGCACCTCGGTCTGTTCAAAGATCCGCACCCCGAGGGCCTCGGCCACCTGCGCCTCGCCAAGCACCAGGTTGAGCGGGTGCAGATGCCCGGAGCCCATGTCGACCAGGCCTCCGGCGTACACTGTCGAGCCCACCACCTGGGCCATGTCCTGCGCGCCCACCAACCGGGTTTCAGGGGCATAGCCCATGGCCGCCAACTGCGCCTGTTCATTCTTGAACGCGGCGAATTGCGCCGGGGTGTTGGCCAGTTCACAAAAACCCCAGCGCAAGTCGCAATCGATACCATGCTCGCCGATGCGCTCGCCCACCAACGCCACCGAGTCGACACCCGCTCGCGCCAGATAGCGCACGCCCTCCTCGCCCACGTATTTGGCAAACCCCGAGACATCATGACCGATACCCCGAATCAACTGCCCACCGTTGCGCCCGCTGGCACCCCAGCCAATGCGTCGGGCCTCCAGCACAATCACCGAGAGCCCGCGCTGGGCCAGTTCGATGGCCGTGTTGACCCCGGTGAACCCGCCGCCGATCACACACACATCGACGCTCAGATCAGCGTCGAGTGCAGGCCGCTGCGGCATGGTGTTGGCTGTCGCGCGGTAATAGGACTGCGCATGTTCGTTGGACTGAATCATCGGTTGGACTTCACTTTGCTCCAGGCGCGGGTCATCACGCGCATGGTCGCCGGCGTGGGCGTGGTGGAAATGTAGAGTTTGTCGAGGACTTCCTGGGGCGGGTAAACCTCAGGATTGTTGACCAGTTCCGGGGCCATGAACGGCTTGGCCGCCGGGTTGGCGTTGGCGTAGCCCACCGAGGCGCTGACCTTGGCGATCACTTCGGGTTCGAGCAGGTAGTTGATGAACGCGTGGGCCTCTTTGGGGTTGGTGGCGTCGGCAGGAATTGCCAGCAGGTCGAACCACAGGTTGGAGCCTTCCTTGGGAATCGAGTACGCAATGTTCACCCCGTTTTTGGCTTCCTTGGCGCGGTTGGCGGCCTGGAACACATCGCCGGAGTAACCGAAGGCCACGCAGATATTGCCGTTGGCCAGGTCCGAGATGTACTTGGAGGAATGGAAATAAGTGATGTACGGCCGCAGCGTCAGCAGCTTGGCTTCGGCCTGCTTGTAGTCCTCGGCGTTCTCGCTGCTTGGGTCCTTGCCCATGTAGTTGAGGATCGCCGGAAACAGCTCATCCGGCGAATCAAGGAAGGCCACACCGCATTCATGGAGCTTCTTGAGATTGTCCGGCTCGAACAGCACCGCCCATGAATCAATGCGCTCGATACCCAGCACCTGCTTGACCTTGTCGACGTTGTAACCGATGCCATTGGTGCCCCAAAGGTACGGCACCGAGTGCACGTTATCCGGGTCGTTCTGCTCCAGCAGCTTGAGCAACCGGGGATCGAGGTTCTTGAAGTTTGGCAGTTGCGCACGGTCCAGCGTGAGGAACGCGCCGGCCTCCACTTGCCGCGCCAGGAAGTGGTTTGACGGCACCACCACGTCATAGCCGGTGCGCCCGGCGAGCAACTTGCCTTCCAGGGTTTCGTTGGAGTCGAACACGTCATAGACCACCTTGATCCCGGTGTTGGCCTGGAAATCCGCCAAGGTGGTTTCACCGATGTAGTCAGTCCAGTTGTAGACGCTCACCGTCGACGCTGCCTGGGCGCTGAACGCCACCGGTAGTACAAGTGCAAGTGCCAACGGCAGAAACTTGTTCACAAGACGCATATCGTCACCCCTTTTATCGTTGTTTTAGACGCTCAACAGCAGGAATTCACGTTCCCAGGAACTGATCACCCGCTTGAAATTCTCATGCTCGGCGCGCTTGACCGCGACGTAGCCGCGCACGAATTTTTCGCCCAGGTATTGCTTGACTGTGTCGCAGTCTTCCATGCGTGCCAGGGCATCCTCGAGGGTGAACGGCAGGCGCAGGTTGCGGCGCTCATAGGCACGGCCTTCCACCGGCGCACTGGGCTCGATCTGCTCGATCATGCCCAGGTAGCCACACAACAAGCTGGCGGCGATCGCCAGGTAGGGATTGGCATCGGCACCCGGCAAGCGGTTTTCCACGCGCATCGCCTCGGGGCTGGAAGTCGGCACGCGCAGGCCGACGGTGCGGTTTTCTTCACCCCATTCGACGTTGACCGGCGCCGAGGTGTCCGGCAAAAAGCGCCTGAACGAGTTCACGTTGGGTGCAAACATCGGCAGCAGCTTGGGGATGTACTTCTGCAGGCCGCCGATGTGATGCAGGAATAACGGGCTCATGTTGCCGTCGGCATCGACGAACACCGGTTTTCCGGTGGCAATTTCCACCACGCTCTGGTGCAGGTGCATGGCGCTGCCGGGTTCGTCGGCCACCGGCTTGGCCATGAACGTGGCGGCCACGTTGTGCTTGAGCGCGGCCTCGCGCAGGGTGCGCTTGAACACAGTGATCTGATCGGCCAGGTCCAGGGCGTCGCCGTGACGGAAGTTGATCTCCATCTGCGCCGGGCCGTCTTCGTGGATCAGTGTGTCGAGGTCCAGGCCCTGGGCTTCGCACCAGTCGTAGACGTCTTCGAACAGCGGGTCGAATTCGTTGGCGGCATCGATGGAAAATGACTGGCGCCCGGTTTCGGCACGCCCCGAACGACCGATGGGGGTTTTCAACGGCAGGTCCGGGTCTTCGCAGCGCTGGGTCAGGTAGAACTCCATTTCCGGCGCGACAATCGGCTGCCAGCCCTGGTCGGTGTACATCTGCAGGACTTTTTTCAGCACATTGCGCGGCGACAGTTCAATCGGGTTGCCCTGTTTGTCGAAGGTGTCGTGGATCACGATGGCGGTGGGCTCGATGGCCCAGGGCACCACGTAGGTGGCGTTGGCCACCGGGCGGCAGATCATGTCGATATCGGCCGGGTCCAGCAGGTCGTAGTAGATGTCGTCGTCGACAAAGTCCCCGGTTACCGTTTGCAGCAGCACACTTTCCGGCAGGCGCATGCCTCGCTCATGCAGGAACTTGTTGGTGGGTGCAATTTTGCCGCGCGCAATGCCAGTCAAGTCACTGATCACGCATTCGACTTCGGTAATCTTGTGTTCTTTCAGCCAGGTGGAGAGCTGATCGAAGGGGGCATTCATAAGGACCTCGTCTTGGGTGGGATGCGGCGCCGGCTTGTACAGTCGACACATTGAGGTCTATCTTGGGCCGGCCTTGAAACGGCATCTATCCACTTTGCACGCAGTACAACGCACCAATAGAGTGCGCACGGATCCCCCATGACACAGGCAACCGCTTTGCGCGTACAGGCCTTCGCTACCGGCGATGTGACCGCCCAATGCAGTGCGACACCCGGTTGGGTGCAGCATTACCAGCAAATGTCCCCCGGGCATTTCGCCGGGCGCGTGCGCTACCTCGACCTGCAAGGCGTGCAGGTGTACGAAGAATGTATGAACACCCGCGTGGAACAGCACTTCAACGCGCCGCCAGGCTCGCTGTCGTTCTGCTTCGATGGCAGCGACAACGCGCTGTACCTGCTTAACGGCGAAAGCCGCAATACCTGGATCACCCCGCAGAACTACCGCGAAGTAGCGGTGGTGTTCGGCCCGCAGTTCGTGCAGCGCCATGGGCTGGACATGGCCAGACTGGAAGGGTTGTTCATGGCGCCACTGGCCTGTCAGCAAAACGCGCTGTTCACTCGCTGGCTCAGCGGTACCCTTACGCGCCTGTCGGCACTGACCGACCCCATCAGCCGTGATGCCCTGACCCAGCAGTTGCTCGACGATTGCCTGTTTATCCTCGACAACGCCTGCGTGTGCCTGGACGGCAGCTCCTTGCAAAAACGCAATGAAGAACGCCGGTTGATGGCGCGTATCGGTGAATGGGCGGCGGATGCACCGGATGAAACTGCCAACCTGCTGGAGCTGGCGCAGATTGCGGGTGTGCCGTTGCGCCAATTGCAACAAGGGTTCAAGACCTACACCGGGATGAGCCCGGCGCAGTGGTTGCGGTTGCGTCGGTTGAATGGGGCGCGTCGGGAGCTATTGAGTGGCGCGGATACCACCGTGGCCGAGGTGGCGATGAATTGGTCGTTCTGGCATTTGGGGCGGTTTTCCAATAGCTATCGACAGCTGTTCAAAGAGCTTCCCAGCGAAACCTTGAGGCGCTTTGGTTGAAACGCTATCCCTGTGGGAGCTGGCTTGCCTGCGATAGCAACCTGTCAGTCGCTGATTGACTGCCTGAACCCCCGCTATTGCAGCTTAGGTATCTACACAACTTTGGGGCGACGCTGGACCTGTGGCGAGGGAGCTTGCTCCCGTGACGGCCTGACAGCCGACACAGTTATACCGAGTACATATCCATTGCTGCGGTAACGGCTGATA
>NZ_VXCZ01000014.1:0-185043 GCF_052850795.1 Pseudomonas sp. 910_23
GGCTCTTTTCCAAAGTGACCCGCTGTAAGAGCGGAACCAATAGCAGCCGTTACCCAAATAACGGATATGTACTCGGTCTGATCCAGCATCCCAACCAACCCTGAGGCCGCCATCGGGAGCAAGTCGAACCGTCGCACCGCCCCTCCCACATTGGATATCACTGATCTTTTAACTCACGCCACATGTGGATCTTGTCGAAATACTCCTCACCTACCCGCACCGCCAACGGCTCCAAGCCGTACTGAATGAAGCCGCAACGCTGGTACAGCGCAAACGCTGCCTCATTCCCGGCAGTGACAGTCAGTTGGATCAGTTCCAGCCGCGGGTGCCTACGGGCCTCCTCCAGCGCGGCCTCTACCAGTTGCCGGCCCAAGCCTCGCTGTTGATAAGCCGCGCTCACATACATGCCGAATAATGTCGCCTTGTGCCACGCCTTCTCCCGCGGTTCGAACGCCAGACCGACGATACCCGCCAATTGGTCGCCCTCGAATGCGCCAAGCAGGTGATCCAGCGCGCTGCTCACGCGTTTTTCCCACCAACTGAGGGGCATCGCGGCGCGCTCGGCAACACTGGAGGTAAACGCCTGGGGATAAGCGCCATAAGCCTCAAGCATCAACGCCCGATACGCCAGGGCATCGCTAGCCTGCAGCGGGCGAATCATCATGCGCTGAGCAAGGAAGCACGATAATGCGGCAGGATGAACTCACGCGTCAGCGGCGCCAACTCCAGGCCGCCGTCGCCCATGGGGTCGATCCAGCATATTTCTTCTATTTCAGCCGCCGGTTCGACCGCCACGTCGATATGCAGCTGGTACATATCGGCCTGCACCATAAAACCCGGCTCGTTTGCGGCCCGGCTCGAGAATTGGCCGAGGTACACGGCCTCTTGCGGATTGATGTGCAGGTTCAGCTCTTCGTGCAGCTCACGAGCCAACGCCTGGAGCGGGGTTTCGTCAGCGTCGATCTTGCCGCCAGGCTGCATGAAGGCCCGGGTGCCGCGCTTGCGTACCAGCAGGGTTTGGCCGTCTTTATCGATCAGGACGGCGGCGGCGATGCGGATAGTTGAATGGCTCATGAAGGAATCGAGGTCTCGTCCGGTTGTTTGATGAATATGCTGTATTTGGCACCCTCCATGGCTTCGAAGGCAATCAGCTTGTCTACCAGCGGCAGGTTCAACACCTTGCCGGCGTTGAGCAGCAACATGCCGTTGTCGGCATTGAGGTTGCGGGCCAGCACCATCCCGGCTTCAAGTTCGCGGGTAGTGAGGACTTTGACCGTGGGGTCGCCCAGGGTCACGTCACTGAGGAAAGTCGCGCAGGCCAGCACAAAGTCTTCCACCAGCGTCGGGTCATACAAACGCCCGGCGTATTTGCGGATATACAGCAGCGCTTCGTCGCTGTTCAGGTGCCGCTCCAGGATCAAGCCCTTTTGCAGCTCGATGAAATCCACCGCCAGCTTCAACAACCGCGCCCCCGCCGGAATGGCCTCGCCCTTGAGGTGGTCGGGAAACCCCGAGCCGTCCCACCGTTCCTGATGATGACGAATGATCCGCGCTGCATCCTTCATCGGCTCCAGGGTCATCAACAGTGATTCGCTTTGCGTCGGGTACTCGCGATACTGCGCGCGGTCGGTGCTGTGCAGCTTGTCCGCCGGCGACACCATCATGCTGTCGCTCCAGCTCAGCTTGCCGATGTTGTACAGCGCGGCGGCCATGGTCAGGTCGCGGGTGCTGGCTTCGTCCAGGGACTGGGCGGCACAGCACACGCGGATCAGCTCGATCAACGCGCGGTTGGTCTGCTTGTTCTTGGGCAAGCGCAGGTTGGCCAACAGCGAAAACACTTCAGTGCCGGTCACGTAGCTGCGCTTGAGCTCGTCATAGGCCAGGTCGAGCATATCGGCGGTCTGCTGCAACTCGGCGGTGCGCGCGGTCACGCGTTTTTCCAGGGTGGCGTTGAGCGCTTTGAGCTGCTCGTTCTGCTCGCGGGTCAGGTGTTGGAGCCGCTGGTGTTCGAGGCACTGCTGCAGCACCAGTATCAGCTCTGCGTCATTCCAGGGCTTGCTGATGTAGCGGTGGATCTGCCCATCATTGATTGCCTTGATGATGGTGTCATGGTCTGCGTAACCGGTGAGCAGGATGCGGCCGGTGGCGGGATACAGGCGGTGAACCTGCGCCAGAAGCGTGGCCCCGTCCATACCGGGCATACGCGCATCGCTCATCACCAAATCCACGGGCCGACTGGCCATGATCTCCAGCGCCTGGGTGCCGCTGGTGGCCAATAACACCTCGTAAGGCTGGCCGCGCAGCAAGCGGCGCAGGCTATTGAGGATCGATTCTTCATCGTCAACCAGCAAAACGGCAGACTTCGTAGCGAGTTGTTCATCCATGGTGACTCTGCCTTCAAATTGAACGAAGTTAAGCTAGATTGACGCGGGGGCGTGCCGTACCGGCTCCCGGCGCACAGCGCTGTTGATTTGACGCCAAGTGGCCGTCGATATCAAGGAGTTCGACTATGCTGTCACTGCCAGTTGGCACCGAGCTACGCAGTCCAGCCAGGGAAGGAATCGCTATGCAATCAAATCTTTTGCCTAGGCCAGACGCGCCATGAACACCCAAGGTGAACGGGCCAACCGTCGCATCCTCATCGTCGATGACACCGCCTCGATCCATCAGGACTTTCGCAAGATCCTCTGCGCCGATGAAGACGGCAAGCCCTCCCTCGACACCCTGGAGTCGACCCTGTTCGGTACCACTGCACCGTTGCGCCAAGCGTTCGAGCTGGATTCCGCCTACCAGGGTCAGGAAGCGCTGGCGCTGGTGAACAAGGCGCTGGCGGACAACGCCCCCTACGCCATGGTGTTTATCGACATGCGCATGCCGCCCGGCTGGGACGGGCTGCAAACCATCGAACAGCTATGGAACGTCGACCCCAACCTGCAAATCGCCCTGTGCACCGCCTACTCCGACTATTCCTTTGAGGCCATCGAAGCGCGACTGAAATACAGCGATCAGTTGCTGATCCTGAAAAAACCTTTCGACCCCTTGGAAATCCGCCAGATGGCCAGCGCACTGACCTGGAAATGGCAACTGGCCCAGGACGTGGCCCACAAGGTGCTCGGCCTGGAACGCATCATTGAAGAACGCGTGCAGGAACTGCTCAAGGTCTCGCACCTGTTGCAATACGATGCCCTCACCGAGTTGCCCAACAGCACGTTACTCGGCGACCGGCTGACCCAGGCCATCGCCCTGGGCCGGCGGCATGACTCGCAACTGGCGGTGATGTTTATCGGGCTGGACCGCTTCAAACGCATCAACAACGCCCTCGGCTATCCGGTGGGCGATGAAGTGCTGCAGCACGTCAGTCGCAGCCTGGTGGCGACGGTACGCGCTTCGGATTCAACGTTTCGCTACGGCGCCGATGAGTTCGTGATCCTGCTCAACGATATCCAGCACCCTCAGCAAACCCAACACATTGCGCAAAAACTGCTCAGCGCCGTCAGCGCAACGCGTCATATTGCGGGGCACGACCTGAACGTCACCGCAAGCCTGGGTATCAGCATTTACCCCAATGACAGTACCAATGCGGTGCAACTGATCAAGCACGCCGAAACCGCCATGCGCACCAGCAAGGAACGTGGCCCCAACGACTTCAGCTTTTACACCGAAGACATGAACCGCCGCGCCCAGCACCAGCAAAACCTGGAGAGCGCGATGCGCCAGGCCCTGGAACGCCATGAGTTCGTCCTGCATTACCAGCCCAAGCTGGATCTGGCGTCCGGGCGGATCGTCGGCGCCGAGGCGTTGACCCGCTGGTTTGAACCGCAGTCAGGCTGGATCAGCCCGGCGCAGTTCATTCCGGTGGCCGAAGACAGCGGGCTGATCGTGCGCCTGACCCAGTGGGTGTTGCGCCAGGCCTGCGAGCAAGCCCAAGCCTGGCGGGATCTGGGCCTGGCGCCGCTGCGCATGTCGGTGAACATCTCGGCGATCGACTTTCGCCAACGGGACTTCGTCGACAACCTGGCCGCCATCCTCAAGCAAACCGGCCTGCCGCCCGCCCAGCTGGAGCTGGAAATCACCGAAAGCGTGCTGATGCAGAATGTCGACGAGACCGTAGATACCCTGCGCAGAATCAAGGCCATGGGCGTGCGTCTGGCGCTGGACGATTTCGGCACCGGCTATTCGAGTCTGAGCTACCTGCGGCGCTTTCCCATCGATGTGCTGAAAATCGACCAGTCCTTCGTGCGCGGCCTCAGCGTAAATAACCAGGACGAACAACTGATCAGCGCTATCATCGGCATGGGCAAGAGCCTGGAGCTGAACATCATTGCCGAAGGCGTGGAAACCGTCGAGCAACTCAATTTCCTCAAGGCCCACAAGTGTGAAGAGGGCCAGGGTTTCCTCTTCAGCAAGGCGTTGCCCCCCAAGGATTTCGTGCAGTTGCTGCAAGCGGGTTGCGCGACACTGATGCCCCATCCATAGCCCTAGGCCTGCAAGGAGTGCTCGCTTGAGCAACGTTTCAACTACCCGATTCAGCCTTGTGCTCGCGTTTTGCCTGTGCACCGGCGCAGCACTCGCAGCCGCACCGCTGGACGAAGCCCTAAAGCCGTTGCCGAGTGTTCCCCTACAGGATCCGGCCAAGGTTGAGCTGGGCCGTCGGCTGTTCAATGATCCACGCTTATCGGCCAATAACAGCTTGTCCTGCGCCAGCTGCCATCACCTGGAAACCGGCGGCGCCGACAACAAACCTTTCTCCCTTGGCCTGGATGGCAAGCCGGTGCCACTCAATACGCCCACCGTGTTCAATGCCAGCCTGAACTTCAAGCAATTCTGGGATGGTCGGGTCGACACTCTTCAAGCGCAGATCGAGCACGCGGTCATCAGCCCGGTGGAAATGGGCAGCGACTGGAAAGCCGTGGAATACAACCTGTCCGCCCACCCTGATTACCAGCGCGCCTTCGCGCAGGTGTATGCCGATGGCGTCAGTGCCGCCAACGTGCAGGATGCGCTGGTGAGTTACGAGCGCACGCTGCTGACGCCCAACTCGCGCTTCGACCAGTACCTGCTGGGCAACACCGAGATACTGACGATCAAGGAAAAATACGGCTACCAGCGTTTCAAGGAGTACGGCTGTATTGCCTGCCATCAGGGCGTGAATATCGGCGGCAATATGTTGCAGAAATTCGGCGTGATGGACGATTACTTCAAGGCACGAGGCAACCCGGTCGAATCGGACCTGGGCCGCTACCTGCTGACCGGCGACGAAGAGGACCGCCACGTGTTCAAGGTGCCCAGCCTGCGCAATGTGGCCGTCACCGCACCTTACTTCCACGACGCCTCGGCCAAGACGCTTGAAGAGGCGGTTGACGTGATGTTCAAGTATCAGTTGGGGCGCAATCCTTCTCAGGAAGACAAGGAGCTGATTATCCAGTTTCTCAGAACCTTGACCGGCGAATGGGCGGGCAAGCCGCTATGAGACGTTTCTCGCGCCGTCGTGCCAGCCAGATGCTGCTGGGCCTGATAGCCTTGTTATTGGCCTCTACACTGGTGTTTTTGTACCTCAAATCTTCCCGCGACCAAACAGCCACTTATACCCAGTCCCGGGACCTGATCCGCCAGCTTCAGCAACTCAATGCCCAATGGGACAGTGAAGTGCTCAAGGCCCGGATCGCGATTACCCACAACTACGATCCGCTGGTCACGCCCCTCTCGGACATGACCCGTATCTGGTCTGAACTACAAGGCCGCGACACCTACCACAACCCTGCCGACCTGCCGAGTTGGCAAGCCAGCCAGGCAGCGTATGTGGCCGCCATCCAGGAAAAAGCCCGACTGGTGGATCAGTTCAAGTCCCACAACGCCGTGTTGCGCAACTCGCTGGCGTTTTTGCCGACCGCCGAAGACGACATTCAAGCCCAATTCAACCAGATTGACGATCAAGGCCGGCTGCAACTGCAAGGCGTGGCCACCGACACTTACGACCTGCTGCTCAGCAGCCTGGAGTTTGCCCAGGTCACCAGCGATGAACGCGCCGCCGATATCCTGGTGGGCCTGGGCAAACTGGCGATCAACAAACAGAGCCTGCCCAGTGAGTTCCAGGCGCCGGTGGAGATCCTCAGCAACCATATTTCGCTGATCCTGCGCGAGCAGCCGCTGGTCAACAGCCTCCTCGAACGCATTGCCGCCTTGCCGGTGGCCGAGCGCCTCGATGACCTGACCACCCACCTCAATCAGGACCAGCAGACCGCGGACCTCGTTGACCATCAATATCATCGCTACCTGCTGATCTTCTCGACGCTGCTGGTGGTGCTGTTGCTCTACCTGGCGGTGCGTCTGCTGCGCAGTTTCGCCGAGATCAACCGCGTCAACCGCGCCTTGCAATCGGCCAATGAAACCCTGGAGCAACGGGTGGAACGGCGCACCCAACAACTCAAGGATGCCCAGAGCGAACTGCTGGACAGCGCCCGCCAGGCAGGCATGGCAGAGATCGCCACCAACGTGCTGCACAACGTCGGCAACGTGCTCAACAGCGTGAATATTTCTGCCGAGCTGGTCAGCCGTAAACTGCGCGGCAGCAAAGCGCTGGGCCTGGGCAAAGCGATGCAATTGATCAACGCACACCAGGGCGACCTGGGCACCTTTTTCACCGAAGATGCAAAGGGCAAATTGCTGCCCGGCTACCTCAACCAACTGGTGGAAGCGATCGCCGTGGAGCAACAGGGCATGAGCGATGAGCTGGCGCAACTGAGCAAAAGCATCGATCACATCAAGGACATCGTCTCGACCCAGCAATCCTATGCCGGCGCCGCCACATTGCTGGAGCCGATCAATATCGGCGCCTTGATGGACGATGCCCTGCGCATGAACGCCGGCGCGCTGAGCCGTCACCACGTCACTGTGGTCAAGGAGTACGCACAGGTACCGCAGATCCTCGGCGACAAGCATCGCCTGCTGCTGATCATGGTCAACCTGATCAGCAACGCCAAGTACGCCATGTCCAACCTTTCCGAGAGGCCACGGCAAATCACGCTGAAGGTCGAGGCCCAGGGTGAAGATACCTTGAAGATCAGTGTGAAGGACGATGGCGAAGGCATACCCCCCGAGAACATGACACGGATCTTCACCCATGGTTTTACCACGCGCAAAGAAGGCCATGGCTTCGGCCTGCACAGCTGCGCCCTGGCCGCGGTGCAAATGCACGGCCAGCTCAGTGCTCACAGCGACGGGCCGGGCCTCGGCGCGGTATTCACCTTGACCATTCCCCTGACCCTTGCCGGAAGCAGCTCATGAACCAACCTCCCAACCGGCGCGTCCTGCTGATCGATGACACACCGTCCATTCATGAGGATTTTCGCAAGATCCTGATGCCGGATACTGCGCCCAACCAGGCGCTGGATGACATGGAGTCGGCACTGTTTGGTGACGCGGCCAAGCCCCAGGCCCAGGCGTTCGAACTGCATTCGGCCTATGGCGGCGAAGAGGGCCTGGGCTTGCTCACCAGCGCCATGGCGCAGCAGCGTCCTTATGCACTGGCGTTCGTTGACATGCGCATGCCCCAAGGCTGGGACGGCGCGAAGACGATCGAGGCGTTATGGCAGGTCGCACCCGAGTTGCAAGTGGTGGTGTGCACCGCGTACTCGGATTACTCCTGGGAAGACCTGCTGTTGCGCCTGCAGGCCCATGACCGTTTGCTGATCCTGAAAAAACCGTTCGACAATATTGAAGTGCAACAAATGGCCAATACCTTGGCCAATAAATGGGACATGGCCCGGCGTGCGTCGCTGCAAACATCTCTGCTGGAACAACTGGTTGAAGAACGCACCCAGGCGCTGCAATTGGAAATCAACGAGCGCAAGCATCTGGAAAGCCAACTGGTGCAGTCGGAAAAGCTCGCCTCCCTTGGGCAGCTCGCCGCCGGCGTCGCCCATGAAATCAACAACCCGGTGGGGTTTATTTCCTCCAACCTCAGCACGCTCGACAGCTACTTCACGCAGCTGCAACAGATGCTCGACGCCTATCAACGCAGTGAGGAACACCTCGCGGCGCCAGAACAGCGGGATCAGCTAAAGGTTTTGCGCACCGACCTGGAACTGGATTTCCTCAAGGAAGACATACCGATCCTGATCCGCGAATCCAAGGAAGGGATTGGCCGTGTCGTGCAGATCGTCAAAGACCTGAAGAACTTCTCACGCGTGGATAACGACCAGACCTGGCAACTGGCTGACCTGCAGCAAGGCATCGATTCGACCCTGAACATCGTCGCCAGCGAACTCAAGTACAAGGCCGACGTGGTCAAGCACTACACGCCCCTGCCGGACATCGAATGCCTGGCCTCGCAGCTCAATCAGGTAGTGATGAACCTGGTGATCAATGCGGCCCAGGCCATGGGGCCCCAGCGTGGCACCATTACCATCAGCAACGGCGTGGAAGGCGAGAATATCTGGCTGGAAGTGGCCGATAACGGCTGCGGAATTGCCCCTGAAAGCTTACAGAAGATTTTCGACCCGTTCTTTACCACCAAGCCTGTGGGCGAAGGGACTGGACTGGGATTGTCACTGTCCTACGGCATCATCAAGAAACACGGCGGGGATATCTCCGTCAGCAGCGAACTGGGCAGGGGCACGACATTTCGCGTGGTGTTGCCGATTCGCCAGACGGCGGCGTAGGGCACGCCGCCGAATCATCCTCACGCGTCGGCTTTTTTCGGGGTCGACCCAAACGAGGCAAAGCGCTTGTTGAAGCCGGCAATGCGGCCTTCGGCTTGGGTCTTGCGCTGTTGGCCGGTGTAGACCGGGTGCGAAGCACTTGAAACATCCAACGGGATATAGGGATAGGTGTTGCCGTCGCTGTGTGTGTGGGTGCGGTCGCTGTCGGCAGTGGAGCCGATGAGGAAGTACACGTCGGCGGCGGTGTCGTGGAACAGTACGGTGCGGTAGTCAGGGTGGATACCAGCTTTCATAAGGCCTCCGGGGCGTTTGGGTGCATTAGACGTGTTATACAGTAACACTAAAAACACCTGCAAACGAGAACCGGTTGCAATAATACCAGCAGGAAAATTTCTAGCCGTTTCCTGGAAGTCCCTTTCCAGGAAATCGAGCTAATCCATGATTGAGCTCATCGTTTCAAACCAATCCGACTCAACTGCCGGTCGCCCCGAGTTTTGACTTAACCAAATCAGGCGTGGCTTCGTTGTGCTTCACTGCGTTGACATAGCCTTTAACGACCCCCACCAAATTCCCCCTCGCAGCACTGAAAAGTGCCTGGTCAAAACCATCAGCCCGAGTTTTATCGAACCCCTTCTTGGCCCCCTTCACAGCCTCCGCCAACCCCGCATTTGAATCGCTGATGCCCAGGAGAATATTGCTCAGCCCCGGGATAAACCAGGTTCTCTTGCCGATCTCACCGGAAACATGCTGCAGGTTATCTTTGTTGGTGCCACCCTGGGTGACATGGCGGTCGTTGGTATTGTCCAAGCGATGATGGTGCCGCAGGGCTGAATAACCTTGCTCTGTAAAGTCCTTCCACATGCCTGCCGGTGTGCCGTGACGTGCATCGCCGCTACGGGTGATGCCTTCAAGGTCGCCATTGTCATGGGCTTTGCCTCGGTGTTCGCCTGTAGCCGATAAAGACGTATCGATATAGTTAAGCACCCGCGCAGCGTTGAATGCGGCATCCGCTCGTGACTCAGGGTCTTTATTGTTACTCGTCCAATCACCCAGAAGTTTGTAAGCCAATGGACGATTAATATCTTTTTGATGGCCGAGGTTTTTGAGGATCGGATTGTCGTTGACGATTTCGTCCGCAGTGCGGGTATCACCCGGTGGACGGCCAGTGGAGATTTCCGGCTTGCGACTCACATTCCGCTCAGGTTTCTCGATACCTTCCATTCGTTGATGTTCTTGGGCGACTTGCTCTCGTTGGGAGCCGGTTAATTGGCTCTTATCCCAGTTGGGAATGATCGGGATATAAATCGAGGCATGATGAGTATTGTTCGATGCCGATATCGATATAGACATAGGTAAGTCTCTTGCTCTGTTGTTATACATTCCTTCTGAGTAACAGCGTCCTTAGTCTTACATTCGATGAATGGTGATTGGGCGGTCATAAGTTCCTCTATGAGGCTGATAGCTTTTTTTGTCTGGACTGATGCATAGACGCACAAATACGCGACTGAGCGATCAATCCTTGTCCGTGCTTAATCCAGAGGTGCAGAATGGGTGATCGACCTGAAGAGTCCGAACCCAAGGAAACCGTATGAGCCTGTCCTTGTTAAGCCGCTACGCCTTCTTTGCTGTGTGCGTCATTTTCACCCTCGCCAGCCTGCCCTTTATCGAACACGAATGGTTGTGGCCCATTACTCTGGTCACCGGCATCCTCAGCCTGATCGGCATTTTCGACCTGCTGCAAAGCCCCCACGCGGTGCGCCGCAACTACCCGATCCTGGGCAATATCCGTTATCTGGTAGAAGGCATCCGCCCGGAAATCCGCCAATACCTGCTCGAATCCGACAGCGACGCCCTGCCCTTCTCTCGGGCCCAGCGTTCGCTGGTGTATTCGCGCGCCAAGAACGAAACCGCAGACAAGCCCTTCGGCACCTTGATCGATGTATACCAGTCGGGCTTCGAATTTATCGGCCACTCCATGCGCCCGGCACCGTTGAGCGACCCCAGCGCATTTCGCGTAATGGTCGGCGGCCCGCAGTGCACACAACCGTACTCGGCGTCGGTGTTCAACATCTCGGCCATGAGCTTCGGCTCGTTGAGCGCCAACGCGATTCGCGCCCTCAACCAAGGCGCCAAGCTCGGCAACTTTGCCCACGACACCGGTGAAGGCAGCATCAGCCCCTACCACCGTGAAAACGGTGGCGACCTGACCTGGGAACTGGGCAGCGGCTACTTCGGCTGCCGCACCAGCGACGGCCGTTTCGACCCGGAACGCTTTGCCGCGCAGGCGCAAAACCCGCAGGTGCGCATGATTGAAATCAAGATGAGCCAGGGTGCCAAGCCCGGCCATGGCGGGATCCTGCCCAAGCACAAGGTCACCCAGGAAATCGCCGACACCCGCGGCATCATGATGGGCGAAGACTGCATCTCGCCGTCACGCCACAGCGCGTTTTCCACGCCCATCGAACTGATGCAATTCATCGCCCAATTGCGTGAACTGTCCGGCGGCAAACCCGTGGGTTTCAAGTTCTGTCTGGGCCACCCGTGGGAATTCATGGGCATCGCCAAGGCCATGCTCGAAACCGGCATCCTCCCCGACTTTATAGTGGTCGATGGCAAGGAAGGTGGCACCGGCGCAGCCCCCGTGGAGTTCACCGACCATATCGGCGTGCCGCTGCGTGAGGGTTTGCTGTTTGTGCACAACACCCTGGTGGGCCTGAACCTGCGCGACAAAATCAAACTCGGCGCAAGCGGCAAGATTGTCAGTGCGTTCGATATCGCCAGCGTCCTGGCCATCGGCGCCGACTGGGCCAACTCGGCACGTGGCTTCATGTTCGCCATTGGCTGCATCCAGTCCCAGTCATGCCACACCAACAAATGCCCGACCGGCGTGGCCACGCAAGACCCACTGCGCCAACGTGCCTTGGTCGTGCCGGACAAGGCCCAGCGTGTGTTCAACTTCCACCGCAACACGCTGCACGCCCTGGCCGAAATGCTTGCCGCCGCGGGCCTGGATCATCCGTCGCAGTTGTCGGCCAAGCACTTGGTGCGACGCATGTCGGCAACAGAGATCAAACTGTTCTCGCAGCTGCATGTGTTCTTGAAGCCCGGCGAATTGCTCACGGGAGACGTGAACGGCGAGTTCTATTCGCGCATGTGGCAGATGGCGCGAGCAGACAGTTTTGAGCCGCATGAAACCGCTGCTGCCTGACGGACGCTTACCATGTTGAAAGTCATCGCTGAAGACTTTATCAAGCCAGAGCACCTGGAAACCGTGCGCCCGTGGTACGCCGAACTGGTGGAAAAAACCCGCCAGGAACCGCTGTGCGTTGCCTACGATCTGTTTGTCGATCAAAAAGACCCAGGGCATTTTATCTTTATCGAACAATGGCCTGATCAGGCGGCGCTGGATGCGCACTGCCAGACCGAGCACTTCAAACGGTTGGTGCCGCAGATCAACGCGTATCAGGCCAAGCCGTGCCGGGTCTTGCTGATGGACCCTGTCTGAAAACAGACCCGCACTGTCAACTCTGACAGTAGATGATTCTGCTCGGATGCAAAATACTTGAAGGCATACACCCTGCCCATGGACGGCGCAACCATGCCTTTAAGTTTAGCCTCATTACTACTCGTCTCCCTCCCGCTAGTGGCCGTAGCCCAGAATGATCCGGTCGAAGACCTACTAGCGAAAATGAGCCTTGAAGAAAAAATCGGCCAGCTCAGCCAACTCAGTATCCAGAGCACGCCTACCGGCCCCGTCATTGATCAAGGCGAACAGACGCAGATGCCAGTGGCCCTCGTGGGCTCGGTACTGGGGGCCAGCAGCGCGCAAGCTACCCGTCAGTTGCAGGAGCAGGTGGTTAACGGTTCCCGGCTGCATATCCCCTTGTTATTCGCTTATGACGTCGTGCACGGTTTTCGTACAGTGTTCCCGGTCCCCCTGGCGCTAGCCTCAGCCTGGGACCCGGACTTGGCCCAACGAACCGCTCGCGTGGCGGCCGTTGAGGCCACCGCCAGTGGCGTGCATTGGACCTTTGCGCCCATGGTCGATATTAGCCGTGACCCGCGTTGGGGCCGCGTGGTGGAAGGTGCTGGCGAAGATCCGTTCCTTGGCTCTGCATTGGCCGCCGCACTTGTGCACGGGTTCCAGGGTGCAGGTGCACCTGACATCTCATCCATGCTCGCTACGGCAAAACACTTCGTCGCCTACGGGGCTGCCGAAGGCGGTCGAGACTACAACGTCGCCGATCTGTCGGAGCGGACACTGAGAGAGGTTTACTTGCCTCCCTTCCAGGCAGCCGTCGCGGCCGGCGTCGATGCAATCATGCCGTCGTTCAACGAGCTGGCCGGCGTTCCCATGCACAGCCATACCGCCCTGCTGACCGGTCTGTTGCGCAAGCAGTGGGGGTTCGCCGGCTTGCTGGTCAGTGATTTCAATGCTGTCTGGGAACTGGGGCCACAAGGTATCGCCGGCACACCAACCGACACCGCACGGCTGGCGTTCAATGCCGGGGTGGATATCGAGATGGCCAGTCAATCCTATCGCCTGCACCTGCCGACACTGGTGCGCAACGGCCAGGTGTCGCGTAAAAACCTGGATGACGCTGTGCGTCGCGTCCTCAAAGCCAAGCAGCGCCTGGGACTGTTCGATGATCCCTACCGGTACAGCGACGAAGCCCGCGAGCAGGCCAGCCAGCTAACGCCACAGCACCGTGCCCTGGCTCGAGAATCGGCACAGAAATCTATCGTCTTACTAAAAAACAACGACGCGCTGCTGCCGCTCTCCAAACAACCGGGCAAGGTCCTGGTGGTCGGCAGCCTCGCTTCGGACGCCAGCGCCACCATCGGCCCTTGGGCCGGGGCCGCCAACCCCGAAGACTCCGTCACGGTCTTGCAAGGCCTGCGCAATGCGGTAGCCCCTGGCACCGAGATTACTTACCTGCCCGGCGCTTCGCCCGTCAGCCCGCACCTCCAGGACATCACGCGGGTCGAAACAATCGCGCGTGACAGCGACCTGATAATCGCCGTACTCGGAGAAACCGCAGAACAGAGCGGCGAAGCCCATAGCCGCGCCGAACTCGGTCTACCGGGCGGGCAAAATGCGCTACTAAACTCATTACTGGAGACAGGGAAACCCTTGGTCATCGTCCTCATGAACGGCCGCCCCCTAGTGCTCGATGCTTCAGTGCAACAAGCCCATGCATTGCTCGAAACCTGGTTTTTGGGCAGCGAAACCGGAAATGCCGTGGCCGATGTGCTGTTTGGTGACGTCAACCCCAGCGGCAAGCTGCCAATGACCTTCCCTCGCCATGTGGGGCAGATACCCATTTACTACGCGCATAAAAATACAGGCCGCCCACCCAGCGGTGATGGCAGTTACGCATCCGCCTATATCGATGTGCCCTGGACACCGCTCTATCCATTTGGCTTCGGCCTGAGCTACACCTCGTTCAGCTACTCCTCCCCTCGCCTTAGTCACACTCGACTGGCGTCCACACAAACGCTGGGGGTTGAGGTCACCGTCACCAACACCGGCAAACGGGCAGGCGATGAAATCGTCCAGTTATACCTGCGCGATGACGTTGCCAGCGTCACCCGCCCAGTGCGCCGACTACGGGGTTTTCGCAAAATTCATTTGGCACCGGGCGAAAGTCGCAGCGTCAGTTTCTCCCTGGGCCAACAGGACTTTGCCTTGCTCGACGAGCATTTTTCACCGAAGGTCGAAGCTGGCGGTTTTACCGTCTTCGTCGGGCCGGATTCGACTACTGCCAACCAGGCGAATTTTGAGGTGAGCGATACGCGTCAGTTGCCTATCCGAGGCCAATCAGTCCCACCGGCGGTGCCAAACTGAATATGCCCACAGGTTGTTTCCTTACCCTCTCATCACTCACCGACAGCGCTCTTGGGACTGTGCTTGCTCGCCACTACAAATCACATAGAGCGCAAGCACATTATCTCCGGCAGCCTTACTCCAGAGGAGGCGCCAATCTGCAGGAATACGAGCTGCATCTGATTCAAATGCATGGTCAAAAGCCAACCACCATACTCGTTGCGCGCTCTTCAATGTTTGCAGGTTATCGAGATAAATTTCATCACTAAACTTCATTAAGGGCGCGTGAAAATCATTAAAGCCAGGACGGCCTGAGCGACCTTCCTTGAGCGGTGGCGTGTAAAACAGTACCGTTACTGACTTCCCGCTATAATATTCAGCGGCATAAAACAGGTAGACATCGCTTGCGGCTAAGATGTCACCAGCGGCGACACCACTATTAAAATCTGCCATTAGTTCAGCCACCCTATTATCCGCCACACGCGACGGGTTATTCATCGTATGAAAACCATTATAATTATTCCTCAACCCTGCAATTTCCAAACAAACACACATCCCTAAAACCACAGAAAAGACTAATTTATTTTTTATTCCCACTAGAGCAATAGCGATAACCATCGGCAACATCAGCGCAGCAAAAAACAGGTAGCGTTCAACAAATAGTGGGGTCCACAAAGATATTCCAATTGCCCCCAACAAGGTCGAAAACAGACATAGCACCATCAATAGACCAAATTTATGATGACTGCTATCCCCTCGCACCACCACTCCCCCCAAAAAAACTATGATTATCGGCAACAACCAATAAACTAATGAACTATACGTCAACCCATCATTCAGGGTGATAAATCGCCAGAACGCAGACGGCAGACTATAAACCGTCACCGGTTGAATCCAGCCCAGCGTTCCCTTGGCGATATGTTTCGTTAATGAGGGTACCCACGGCATGTAAAGCAATACGATCGCTATATTCGCCATCCACCAATCGAGGCGAAAAACGTAGCGCTGTCCTCCAAAAATACGGCAGCGTACTAGAAGGAGATATAACCAGTGGGACCCGACACAAAATATGGAAAAATAATGAGTATAAAATGCGGCCACTACGGCCAATACATAAACAATCAAATAACGTGCTCGCTCTGGATTACGCACCCAGTAAACCAAGGCCAGCGTGGCACTCGTCAGCTCCACGCCCAACAGACTATACATCCGGACGTCCTGACTATAACGTACAGCTATTGGCAAAAGTGCTAATAACAAACCGGCAACAATTGCGGCTCGCCCATTAGAAACCAAGCGCACCAACCAGATCCCCAATGCTACATTCAAGACCCCTAATGAAGCACTTAGACCACGCATCCAGACCAACTCATCCCCCCCCACCAACATGATCCATCCATGCAAGATCAAATGATAAAGTGGCGGATGAACGTCAAATCCGCTCAACAACCAAATATCCGACAACGAGCATGTAGCCAAAATCAAGCTAAACCCTTCATCTGACCAAATAGAGGCGTCCGTAAGATGATAAAACCGAACCAACCCAGCGACACACAGAACCGTAAACAGAAGCAATGCCCTGTACGTTATATTGCCTACATATTGCACACTCGCACTAGCGGATTTCATGGTTCCGTTCCCGTTGCACTGACGCATCCTGAAAGTTCAAACTGCGCACGGTATTTTTGACCACATACCGCGGCCGATGCTTCGCCTCTATATAAATCCGCCCTATATATTCCCCCAATATCCCAATCCCAATCAGTTGCACCCCGCCCAAAAACAAAATCGCAGTCATCAACGACGGATACCCCGGCACGTCATTGCCAAACAACACCTTGTCCACAATCAAAAACCCGGCATACACCAACGCCAATAACGAAATTGCGCCGCCGATATAACTCCACAACCGCAACGGCAAGGTACTGAACGAGGTAATCCCGTCCAGCGCCAGGTTCCACAGTTTCCAGCCGTTGAACTTGCTCTGCCCCGCAGCTCTGGGAGCACGATCGTATTCAACGATGGCCACCGTGAACCCCGCCCACGACAGCACGCCTTTCATGAACAGTTGCTGTTCCGGCAGCGCCTTGATCACGTCCACGACCTTGCGGTCCATCAACCGGAAGTCACCGACGTTTTCTTCGATATGGGTATAGGCGATAAGGTTGAGCAAACGGTAGAACAGCGACGCGGTGTTACGCTTGAGGTAACCGTCGCTGGAGCGGTCGCGCCGTTTGGCCAGCACCATATCGGCGCCCCGCTGCCACTCGGCGATCAGCCGTGGGACGACGTCCACCGGGTCCTGCAGGTCCACATCCATCGGTACCACCGCGTCGCCCGTGGCGTATTCCAGCCCGGCGAACAAGGCAGCTTCCTTACCGAAATTGCGTGAGAAGTTGATCAGCATTACGTCGTGATCAACCAACGCCAGCGTCTCGGCGGCTTCGGCAGTACCGTCGGTGCTGCCATCGTTGATAAATACGATTTCAACGGTGTGGGCCTGCAACGACGGTTCTTGCCGAACCGCACGGTAGAAATCGGCCACCGTCTGTTCCTCGTTGAACACCGGTACCACCAACGAGATCTTCATTGGCCACGCTCGCGAAACACCACCCACCGTGACAGCAGAAAACCGCACAGCAGGCTGACCAGTGAAAACACCAGCACAGTGATAAGCCCTGGCATGTGCAAATGATCACCCAGCCAACCTACCCCCAGGCTTAGCACTCCCATGCACGTCATGAACAGCAGGTAGCGGCCCAGGGAAACCGGCATGTCAAAGGTGAACAAGGCATTCACATAAAACGAGAAGGATGCCGCCACACAGAATGCCAGAAGATTGCTCAGCGCCTGGCTGAACTCAAACCCTGCCCGCAGCATAAAAAACAGCTGCCAATGGATCACCGTATTGGCGACACCGATCACTGTGTAACGAGTGAAACCTTTCCATAGCCGGGCCATACCGTCGTCCTTTGCGGTTGCGTGTTAGCAAGCCACGGCGCGCCTTTTGCGTCTACTGTCAAGGTTGACAGGTGCCCTTCCCTACAACTGAGACATTCAGTAATATCCAACCTTTGCAATTGCTTACAAATACCGCCAACCTGCGCCCGCTCGACGTGCGGCGTACGACAACGCGCGCGCTCACCTATCGTCATTCAACTACTTGTTCAAGAGCCCGCTGCCATGCTGAACGGACGCGACCCGCGCATCGATTTTTTTCGGGGCCTGGCGTTGATCTTCATTTTCTGGGATCACGTCCCCCACAACCCTCTTGGCCTGATCACTCTGCGCAACTTCGGCTTCAGCGACGCGGCGGAGGTCTTCGTGTTTCTCGCCGGGTTCGCCTCGGTGCTGGCCTACGGCAAGGTCATGCAGCGAGAAGGTTATTGGATGGCCTGCCTGAAAATCCTGCGCCGCACCTGGGTGTTGTATGTGGTGCATATTTTCCTGCTGGCCATGCTGATGGGTATCGTGTTCTTCGCCAACAACCATGTAGAAACTCGCGACCTGGTGACGGAGATGGGCCTGACGCACTTCGTCACCCACCCGCAACAGGCACTGACCGACGAACTGCTGTTGCGCTTCAAGCCCAACCTGATGGATCCGTTGCCGTTGTACATCGTCTTGCTGGCTGGTTTGTCCGTGGTGCTGCCGCTGATGGTGCGCGCGCCCTGGGCCGTGGTGAGTGTCTCGCTGGTGGTATACCTGATGGCGCCGTGGATGGGCTGGAACCTGCGCGCCATTGCCGATGGCGTGTGGTATTTCAACCCTGTTACCTGGCAATTGCTGTTTGTGCTGGGGGGCGCCGCGGCGATTTACAGCCAGAGGCCCAGAGCCCCGGAGGCGCGGCCCTTGCTGCGCCAACCGCGGTTTGTCGCGGCGCTGGTATATGTGCTGGTCGCCGGTGTGATCACACTGTCGTGGTTCTGGCCTGAGGTTCATGACGCGGTGATGCCCGCAACCGTCAGCAACTGGCTGTACCCGATCAGCAAGACTGACCTGTCGCCGGTACGTTTGCTGCACTTCCTGGCCCTGGCCTATGTCACCGCCAAACTGTTGCCGGGCAGCACGTGGACACAAAACTGGCCAGCACAGCAAACCTGCCGGATGGGGCGTTATTCGCTGGAAGTGTTCTGCCTGGGCGTACTGCTGGCGCCATTGGCGGATATGGTCAATGCCCTGGCCGGTGATGCCTTCTCCATGCAGATTTTCACTGCGTTGGTGGGCGCTGGCGTGATGGCCCTGCTGGCCGCTTGGCTGGAGTTCAACAAGCGTCTGGCCCACCCCAAGCAGGCCAGCCCCGCCTGAAGGCCCTCGCCATGCCCGAACGGGGCATGGCGTTCGGCAATGTGCCTCTCGGATCAGGGCAAATCGCTGGTTGGACTCACAGGTAGCTCTTTTCGACGTCCCAATTGTGCAATCAGGTAGGCGACAGAGTCGGCGTTGTTAAGCACCGTAATGATGCGTTTAAGCGGATCGGTTCGGAACATTCGCCGGGCATCGCTGAGGGTTTGCGTACCCGTAGCGGCGAGCAGCCTGTTAAAAACAGGCTCCGTTGACGTGCCCAGGCTCGGATCAGACTTGAGACCGGTGGCGATGTCCACAACCTGAAACAGCTCCTGAACCGGCGTAGTGAGCGACAGTCTTGAAAGCTGGCGGTTTTCCAACACTGTCTTAGTGCTATTGCCGTCAGTGGTTTGAGGGTCAATCAAGTCATGGAAGGGATGGGTGGAGTGCACGTAAGCCAAGTCCAACGTAGCACACACATGATGAGTGATTTCGTGAATGAGGGTGGTCGCACGGGCATGGACATTGACGTAGAACGGCTTTATCAACAGATGACTGTATTTCAGTCCTGGGACGAAAAATGCCTCGGTCAAGTACACCAGTTGAAGGGGGTCGGGGACAATCGTAAAGGCCATCACCTTGTATACCCCCTGAAGTGCCGGCATCCGCGAGCGGCCAATGACAAATCGCGTTGAGTTCGGCGAGGCCAGGGAAGGCTCCATCAGCGCGCTGCACACCTTGTCGACGACCTCCTGAATTTTTTCAAGGTGTTCGGCCTCAAGTGTCTGCAAACCAAAAAACGTTTTGATCTGTTTGACGAGCTCAGGTGCAGCAAGGGGCGTTTGTGCGAGCAGGCGCAAGTTTTCCTGGGCGTTCTTTGTATAAAACGTGGCCAATGCCAGTGCTTCGGTAATCATCAACGATTCCTGAGCGTATAGCGCTCGAATCTCGCGCATCCCGCTGGCCAATATATTCATGCTGGGGCGCGCAAATGGCTCGGAGTAGAAGCGATTGGTCAGTCGCGCAATGGCTCGTCGCCCCGTCAGCAATGGGTCAGTGCTACTGAGCATCCACTGTTGTCGAGGGTTGCGCTGTACCTCAGGACCGACTTCGCCATCACCGATGATGCGCCAACCCTGGCCATGCTTGATGACTTCGAACACCTTCCCTGCCACCGCCGCGTAGTAATGGTTGGAGGCCGACCGGTAAAGGTTGAGTGAGGTGTCTTTGATCAGGCTGGCCAAGCTCGGCTCAAGGACTTCGAAACGCTGGAGCCGGGTGCGGGAAGCAGCGGTAATGTCCAGCGCGGGCCAGGACACCACAGAGGTCGCAGGTGTGGAAGGCGGCGGGATAGGCTCGGGTGCCGGGGGCATGCCGCCCTCTGATACGGGAGGCATGGAATCGCTCAAACCGGCCAGCAAGGCGACACCACTGATGAAATGCCCCAGTGCCTCATGCCACTGGTGGCTTTGCAGCTCCTCGGCAGAAGCCTTGAACAGTTTATAGCTCTGCCAGACCACCAGGGGGTAGGCCAGTTTGCCGGCAAAAAATACAGTGGCCGCCTGCACGCCCTCAGAGAACACGGCCTTGGCCGTATCCCAGGCAGTGCCTGCATCAGCGGCTTTTTGGCAGCCCAGCAGCGTTGTCAGCAGCTCGACATTGTCGGTGAACAGCTGTTTGAACAGCGGCGTGTTGATGGGGTTGCTTGCCAGCTGCAGGGTGGTGCTGGCCAGGGGTTGCTCCAGTGCGCTTGTCAGTGCCGCTTGGTCAACGGCCGGGACCCCCAGCCGAACCCAACGCTGTAAGGCGCCGGCGGCTGTCAACTCAGCACGGAGTGCGGCCTCAACGGTATATTCCTTGAGGGTGTAGCCTGGACTATAGGGGGCATAAAGGATTTGAGGCCCCTCGTCACCGGAGGCGGAGCCGATCAAATAAGCCCCGGGAATCTTGATGGTTTTCTTCCCGTCATCCACCAGCAGTTCCAGAGGGCGGATCATGGCGTTGGCATTCACTACTGTCGCACGGGCGATCGCATCGGGCATATCCATGATCTGTTGAATGAGCCCGAAGGCCGTCGGTGAAAGCTGGTCTTGCAACCTCATGCCGTGAGCGTATTGCATCAATTGCCACGGCAGTTGCTTGGCGAATCGCGTATAGCGTTGCTCAAAGTCCGGGCTGGCTGGGCCCAGGAAGGACTTGATGTACGTTTGGTAAGCCGCGTTGATGTTCAACGCCTGTATCCGCGTTTTCAGCGTCTGCGCATCCAGGGTGGATGGCAACGGAGTTGTACCGGTGCTGGCGAAGAAGGGCACCTCATCCTTCCAATACGACTGATGACTCAAGGCGTAGTCCAGCAGGGACTGATTGCGGGCAGGCGTAGTGCCCTGCGCCGGTAGCCCGACTTCGATTTCATCAGGTGTGACGCTGTCCTGATCGTCAAGGTCCTTGAGTAACGTGCTGAGTTTCTTGAGCGTGAACTGAGCCAGTGAGTCGATCCCGTGCAGGTAATCCTGATGGTCGGTGACGTTGTTTCGATACTGCTCCAGCAATTCGACGTACAGCTGTTGATCCACAGCATGGGCTTTGCCCAACCATTGCAAACCCTGTTGCTGGATCATGGCCTGGACCATGTCCTTGGCACGCTGCACGTTGGTGGGCGCCAGGCTTTGTGTGGCTTGAACCTGCCAGAGCTTACGCAACTGATCGACCGATAGCTGCATGGACAGGATTTGCGCCAGTTCACGGTCTTTTTGTTGAGCGTAGGTTCGTTGCAAGTGCTCAACGAGGTTGTCTTCGATCAGTTCAAGGGAACTGAATGCATAGCTCGGTTGTGCCTCCCAGTCCGGTGGCGCCAGGTTCGCCAGGAAAGCCTGTCGCTCGTTCGGGATTGCCAGGCGTCGATCCATCTCTGCTTTGAAGTCATTCAATGAGGAGAAGCTTTCCAGGCCCAACGCGGGCGTCCACAGCAGCGTGCGGCCCGAATATCGAAGATCAAGCCCGCCGCGCTCGGTCAGCACGAAACAGTTATTGAGTACCAGCGGGGTATTCTGCCCAGTCGGTACGACCTGCAAAGAAAACGCATCAGGGCGGAACCCATTGACGCCAGGGCGTAAGTCTCTGGCGTAAATACCTAACACGGTCAAAAGCACTTCGTAGTCGAGGGGCAATAAAGCGTTGTTCCAAAGCCTGACTTGCACTTCCCCTGTCAAGCCCATCTCCATTGCCTTTCTCAGCAAGGGCTGCATGTTGGGGGACACGCTGTGGGTTCTACGCAGGTACTGTTTAAACCCACCGACTGCACTGTTGATCAGCGTATTGAAGGTAGCGGCGTCCATACCTGAGACCTTGGTGGCGGGTTTGCCAGGAGGGGTTGAATAGACGTGAGTGTTAAGCGGATCGATGAGTGGACCCACTTCGCCACATAAGCGCGCCAGAAAATAGTTGACCATACTGCTCGATGAGAGCAGTTGAGGTTTGTCAGTGCCATTTGAAGGGTTGCTGTATTGGCGTACCGAGAGGCACGCGGCCTGCAACTCTTGCTGCTTGATAGCGTACAGTTTGGTATTGAGATAGGTGATAACGGAACGCTCCAGCGAGGGGCGAAACGATAGGTGTTGTTCGATTTCGGCAGTGACGTTTTCGAGTAAATGCACCGTTGTGCGCATTGCAGCAAGCGTTGGTGGAATCCTGGGTTCAGTCACCGTCGCCGTCCAGGTCTCTGTCAACTGGGTACTCCAACGCCCCATGGGTTCGAAGGTCAGTAATGTTGGATCAATCATTCCACGTACATCCAGCACATGATCAACCAGGGCATCGAGGTCCATCGTGCCCTGGCTCAGGCGATACTGATCGAGGGCGTATTCAAGGTTGCGACCTTGTTTTTCAATGATGCCCTCCATGATGCGTTGGAAAATAACCCCGGTGATGGGGCCTTTGGTGACTTCGCAGGCCAGCAGGTCGACTTCGTTATAGCGTTCCGGCCTGGACAGATGCTTTCTCCAGGCATCGGCATGCTGCCGGGGGTTGAGACTATCGAGAAGGTGGGTTTTCAGGGCGCTCAGATCGGTAAACGATCGCAGGCCCTGGAGGGGGGTATAGAGCAGCCAGGGCGAGCCATTGTCGCTTTTGTTACTACTGATGATAAGTGTGCCTGCCAGCTCGGCGGGGGTCTGTTCGGGCTCAATCAGCAGTGCCTTTTCAACATCGATCGCAGGAGCAAGCGTTGTCGCAGGCAGCGCAGCCTTGAGCGGCAAGGCCTGTAGTTGCAGACGCTGCTCAACCGTAATCGTAGTTTGCTGTTGTTGCTCCAGCGCCACCGTGAAAAAGGCATTGGCCATGGCGTTGGTAAAAAGTTGTAGCCGTGAGAACCCAGCGGCGGCCGGCAGCGTCCAAAATGTCTTGGGCTGTTGCTTCATATATGCTTTCAAGCCCTGGGCCAATCCCTGGACTGATACGTCCCAACGCAACTGATCATCAGCTTCCTGAGTAGGCTGCTGGGGGTTGTGGTAGCGCCGGGTTTCACCCACAGGCCAGCCATTGGCGACAAAATACCTGAGGACAGTTTCGCTCAAGGAGCGGGTGGTCGTGTGTCGGGACGTTGGCGAATCAGAATTGCCTGATTCGCTGGATGCGTCGATGACATAACTCTGCACTTGGATTTGGCGCTGATCGCCCCCCGTAAAAGACTGCGCCAACTTAGAGGAAATGTATTCATCCAGCAGAGAAGTGAAACTGGGCAGCTTGAGCAGCTCCTCGCGCATCAAACGAGCATTTTCGAGCAGGTTATTGGAGAGGGTCGCATGTTGTGCTTCGAAGACAGCGCCAGCCACGGTATGTTCGGTAATCGTCAGGGTTGCAGTAGGCGTCAGGGTGACTTGCTGGGAGATGGAAAGGTAATCAAGCAACGCTTGGCGCTGCGACGAGTCTTTGAGCCACGACTTCAGTTGCGTCTTGAGGATTTCATGGCTTTCCAGCTTTTCCAGACCACGAGCGGGTGTATAGAGAACAACCCCGCCTTCTGGGGCGGGGCTCATGACGAATGCACCCGCCAATTCAATAGCCGGTTGACCAAGCACATTCAGTTGCAGGGTTTGGACGTGCATCGGCGCTTTGTGCGCCCGCCGCAAAGCATCGGTGGCCAGATAGACCGAGTCGAACCAGTCAAGGTCCTTGAGGGTAAAGTTGCGTGAGCGTTGGCGCTCGCTTAGCTGCGTGCGATCTGTTTGGGTTTCGCTGAAAAAATACGGTGGGGTGTCAGTGCTCATCGAGTGCTCTCCGTGCCGGATTGGCTGCTGAAGATCACTCTGGCGTTTCAAGTTTCAGCCGAGGGGCTACATATGCACCAGCGCTTCATGCCCCGGTGGAATGCCCGACACATCCCACGCCGTCCCCCCGAAAAAGCGCAAGTGCGCTCGACAGCGTACCGGTATCGCCCTCAGTAATGAACGCGTCCCGGAAGGCTTTCCCGGTCTCCGGGTTGAACAGGCCATCACGCTCAAACGGTTCAAAAGCCTGGCGGGCCAAGACACCAGACCACTTGTAGGAATACATCTTAGCCCCATAGCTACCCATCGGTTGTTCGAAACTGTTGATCGGGCGGGTGCCATCAGGCCACTGCAAATGCCCGATTTCACTGTTGGCATGGGTGAAAACCTCATGAGGTGTACGCCCGTCGCCGTAGGTACGGTGCAGCTCAAAGTCGACGAGACCCGTGAGCAAAATACTGGCGGTTTCCTGACTGGTCTGGGTGTGAGCAAATCGGCTCATTTGAGTGGCCATATCGTCAGGCAAGGGATCTCCTGTCTGGAAATGGCCGGATAGCCAGACCAGGAACGACGCAGTAAAGCAGAATTGCTCCAGCACCTGGCCGAAAAACTCCGTCGTATCATGGCCTAATTGGCCCATACCGGAAATCGCCCGGTAGGGGGCGGCGGTCAACAGGTGCTGCAGGCAGTGGCCGAATTCATGCAATAAGACCCTCAATTGCAAGTGATCCAGCAAGCAAGGCTGGGTCGCTGTCGGTCGTGGCAACTGGCTGCGCAGCACGGCTATAGGCCGTTGTGGACGCCCCTCGGCGGTCATCCGGTGATCGCGCAAACCTGAGGCAGCGCCAATCTCGCCGCCCGCCAGGCGACGATAAGGGTCAATGAACAAATACCCAATGGGCTCGGCGTACTCCCTGAGTTCAAATACCCGCACATCCGGGTGCCAGGTATCGACGGTGGTTTGTTCAATCAGCTCAACGCCGAACAGCGTTTTGGTGAACGCGCACAAGCGTTGCAGCACCGTTTCCAGTGGGAAGTATTTGCGCACGGCGTCTTGGGAGACACCCGCCACGTCCTGGCGAATCTTTTCCGCATAATAGTTGTAATCCCAGGGTTCGAGCGCATCGACCCCACGTTGCGCGGCATAGCGTTGCAGTTGTTGTGCCTCATGGGCAAATGTCGTGCGTGCCCGATCAATCTGCTGATAAAGAAATGCAGTGACCTCATCGGTCGTCTGCGCCATTTGCTCCACCAACGCCAGTTCGGCGAAGTTGGCATAGCCGAGCAATTGTGCTTTCTGGTGACGGCTGTCGAGCAACACTGTCAGAACCGGTTCATTGTCGGTGGCAATGTCGTCGGGACCGGTGCCCACGGCACGGCTGTAGTAAGCCACCATCATTTCCTGGCGCAAGGCTCGATGGTCGGCGTAGCTCATCACCTCCTGAAAGGACTGCTCGGAAAGGGTTAATAACCAGCCATCCAGGCCTGCGTCCCGAGCCGCGGCCTCCATGCGTGCCAGGGTCGCGCCAGGCAACCCACTGAGCATCGCCTTATCTTGAATGTGCTTACGCCATGCGTCGCCGGAGTCTTTCACACGCCGCAGGAACTCTTGGCTGAACTCCTCGATTTGCAGGTTCAACGTTTTGAGCCGTCGTTGATTCTCAGGCGAAAGATCAAGACCCGCCAACTGGTACTTGCGCAGTATTTTATGCAATGCACTGTGGCGCTGTTGATTGAAAAGGGCTGCGGGCGGGCTATCGGCAAGTTGTCGGTGAAGCTGGTACAGATCATTGTTCGCGGCCAGCTCGGCGCAGTACTGCCTTGCAAGCTCATAACTGCGATGTGATGCCAGCTTCCATGTCGGCCCCTGGGGAACGGAGTCAAGCAACTCAATGATTTTGAGAAAGCCGTCCAGGCGTGCCTCCAGCTCTTCCACTGCTTGCACCAGGTCGTCCCACGTGGGGAATAACGACTGGCTGGCTATGATCGTGGCGGTGGTGTTGCGGCTATCAGCGATGATTTGCTCAATGGCGGGAACCAAGTGTTCTGCTCTGATGGCAGAGAACGGTGGCAAGTCGTAGGGCAGTAGCAGAGGGTTTCTTTCAGGCATGAAGTCACTCTTCAAAGGTTGCTGTCGAAGCAGCCAGCCTAGGGAATGAATTATCGTTGGAGGGGTAGATAGATAAGAGCAAAGCGATAACGCGCGTAACCGGATGCCCCGCGTTATACACAGCCACAGTGCTCGCGATATCAGGCCCCAGGGGCGGCAGGCACCTCACCGCAAATAGAGGATCGTGCAGAGAATACGGCGGTCAAAAGCCCCACCCCGCGGTAGAGCGGGGTGGGGCTTTTTGTCACAAGACACACATCAGGACGCGGAACGCACCGTCCCTTGAGCGACGGTCTTTGGCTGCAACCTGAACACGTAGAACAGCACGGTCAACACCACCAGGAACACCGGGCCCACATACAGTGCCACACGGGTATCGGGGAAGTACGCCATCAGCCCCACCACCATCACCAGGAACGCCAGCGCCAGGTAGGAACTGACCGGGTACAACCACATGCGGTACTTGAGGCTAGCCGCCTCGGCCGGGCTCAGGCTTTTGCGGAACTTGAGCTGGGCCAGCAGGATCATCAGCCAGGTCCAGATCGCGCCGAACGTGGCAATGGAAGTGACCCACACAAAGACTTTTTCCGGGACCATGTAATTGAGCAGCACACCCAGCAACAGTACGAAGATCGACAACAGCAACGCCTTGCGCGGTACGCCGTTGCTCGACGTGGTGCCGAAGGTGGCAGGTGCCTGGCCGTTCTGCGCCAGGCTGTAGAGCATACGCCCGGTGCTGAAGATGCCGCCGTTGCAGGACGACAGCGCGGCGGTGATCACCACGAAGTTGATGATGCCCGCAGCGGTCTTGATGCCCAGACGCTCGAAGGTCATCACGAATGGGCTGCCCTGGGTGCCGATTTCATTCCATGGGTAGATCGACAGGATCACAAACAACGCCCCCACGTAGAACAGCAGGATGCGCCAGAACACCGAGCCGATGGCACTGGGAATGGTCTTCTGCGGGTTCTTCGCTTCACCAGCGGTCAGGCCGATCATCTCCACGCCCAGGTAGGCGAACATCACCATCTGCAAGGACATCAACACTCCCGTGATGCCATTGGGCATAAAGCCGCCGTGGGCCCACAGGTTGGAAATGCCCAGCGCCACGCCGTCATTGCCAAAACCAAACGCGATGATGCCGACGCCGCCGATGACCATGGCAATGATGGTGACGATCTTGATCAGCGCGAACCAGAACTCGAACTCACCGAACGCCTTGACCGCGATCAGGTTGATCGTGCCCATGCTGATCAACGCCGCCAGGGCCCAGATCCAGCGTGGGGTGTCGGGAAACCAGACGCCCATGTACACGGCCACGGCGGTGATTTCCGCCACGCAGGTCACCAGCCACAGGAACCAATAGTTCCAGCCGGTGAGAAAGCCCGCCAAGGGGCCGAGATAGTCTTGGGCGTAACGACTGAACGAGCCGGCGACAGGGTTGTGCACCGCCATTTCGCCGAGGGCGCGCATGATCACCAGGATCGCCAGGCCGCCAATGATGTACGAGAGCATGATCGCCGGGCCGGCCATTTCAATGGCCTTGGCCGAACCAAGGAACAGGCCGACACCGATACAGGCGCCAAGGGCCATCAGGCGAATATGCCGTTCACCGAGTTCGCGTTTGAGCGGGCCGCCTTGAGCGGTCTCGCCATGGGGCAGTGGGTTGCCGACTGGCATAAAGGTACAACCTCATTTTGTTATTGGATTGTCCGTCGAGTTTGCGGGGTGCAGGCCGGTAAGCCTGTGCCCTTGTCGAAACCGGGGCCGCCTCATGGACGGACCCTTCTTGCCAGGCAAGATCAGCGGGCCGTGCAGTATAAAAACCTCGACACAGGGCCTTTCACTATAAAACACGCCAATTTCAGCGGTACCTCGCGGGAAAAAGCCGGTTTATGGAGGGGCATTAGCTGATCCCGCGTGAAAGGCCACGGGGCGAAACGGCGGCGAGTATTGCACAGCCAGGGTGCATCGTCATGCCCCTACCATCGCCCAATGGTCACTGCGAGGGGCTCTATCTCAAGGCTTTCACGCCATAGCGATACAAACTATGGAAAAAGGCGAAAGGTCCCGGTGAAGACTGCGCCCGCAACCGGCACGCTCTGTCATTACCTTCAACGAGACTTCATGGATGACTGAATTGACCACCCGGCATGAGCAGCCGACTCCATCCCAGCGTCAGGACGGCGATCGGCAAATGCTGGACACCCTAATTGCACACCTCAAGACCGAACCCTACGCTGCCGCAGACTCACTCCCGGTGCCGACCCACTGTGCACTCGGCTGCTGGCTTGTGCTCTATCGCCAAGCCCTCGGCCACCCCTCTTTCGTGGCCTGGGCCGGGCAGCGGCGTTTCAACCCGATGGAAGTGAACGTGCGCAACGGCACTCTGTATGCCAACGGTGCCACCTTCACCTATGAGGACGCCAGCGGCTGGCAGCAGCTCGCGCCGCCCATTCGGGCCATCGCCCTGATCATCGACCCGGATGCCATCGGCCTGGCCTACCCTGCCGCAAACCTGTCACTGAGCGCCCGTCAGGTGCTGCGGTTCCACGGCTACCCCCAACCGACTACGCTTGCCCAACGCGGCGTGCTGATTGACGCACTGGGTAGGACCGAACCTGCGCTCGCGGACGCGTTCGAGCGACTGAATCAGGATCTGCACGCGGCAGCCAATGCACTGCATGCACAGATCATCGAAGACGACCTGAACGAACACACATTCAACCTGTTGAGTGTGTACCGCTGCCGTTTCCCCCTGGCTGGCGGCTCGTTCTGGGCCGTGACCATGCAGACCGCCGCAACGTTACTCGGGGAGATCACTGAGCATCCGCAGTTTCTCGCCTTGACTCGCCCCGATGCACTGACCCAAGGCCTGTACGAATTTGACCACCAGCAACACTCGATCAGAGGCGCCGGCCCCTGGGGTCAACGGGTAGACATCAGCCATGAACAACTGTCGCAGCTGCCGCTGGGCGATCGCCTTGAACGCTTGCAAGCCTGCGCTGCGGCCATGAACCTGTTCGTCCATCAGGACGGCCAATTCAGCCTCGCACAGTTGCTCAGCTTGCACGACCTGCCGTTGCCGGATAATCGCGAGGCGGCCTGGGAGCTGATGGAACAACTGCAGCGCAGCGAACCGGTGACGGTGCCGCCCGTGAGTGATCTGGCGCATTCCGACGTCGCCTTGCGGCAGTATCGACAACGCCTCGAAACCACCCGGCTCGCTAGCCCCCAGCAGGGCAATTACTGGGAAGCCCTGGGTATGCCACTACCGGGTGCGCTGACCCTTTCAACCGAACAACGCGCCAAGGTGATCCATATCAGCGCCACGTTTGTCCCACAACCCAGCTCCGGTTTGTTCAACCTGCTGGCTGCCGATCTGCCGCCCGGGCCACCGGATGAACAACTGCAACAACTGCTTGCCGCTCCCCGTGCGCAGAAGCTGGCCGATTCGTTGCTTGGCGCCGTGGGCTGGTTTGGACACGCCCCCGGTGAAACGACCAGCAACGCCAGTCGAGACACATTGGTCCTTGCCGCGCTGATCCTCAGTCTCGACCCGCAGGCCGCACAAGCGCGATACACCCTCGCCGGCCTGAACCTGAACCACAGCGATTACCATGGGCATCGTTATGCAGACCTGCGCCGCTCACTTGAGCTGCACCTGATTGCGGCTGGTGTTGCTACTCCTCAAACCACGGGGTTGGCCGCACACCTGTTGCTGGCGGGTGTCGCACCGGAGTTTTTGGTGCAAGGCATCCCTGATTCGCTGTACTTCATGACTTCCCACGCCTGGATGCTGTTCAAACAAGGCGTGATGCTGGCAGAAGAGCTCGCCTGCGGGTCAACACGACAGCTGGCGTTCAGCGACATCATCGCGCTTGCCATCCAGGAGCCGGCGACGGACCAGGAACGCTTGTGGCGCGAGCATTACGCCACCGCCACTCTGATCGACTGGGCAATCGTCCACGGCGAACTGCGACCTGCACAGACCTATCGAACCGATGAACTCGACGCCATCAAAGAGCGCCTGAAGGCCCGTATAAAGACTTTGCACGACGCAGCCGAAACCTTGCGCAGCAGGCTCATCACGCGCCGCAGCCTGGCCTTGAGGGACCTTAAACGCGTCTTCCCCAACCACCGCAGGCTGAAGAAAAAATGCCTGCAAGAAGGACAAGGCCCCTTTCGGCTCCCCTCCTACAGACCGACCACGGGCGTAAAGCTTCAGTCGTTGGCGGATCTGCATATGGGCGGCCACCTGCAACCCATTGACGATAAATGGCGCTCAACCGACCCCGAACTCGACCTCACCCTGCTGAAAAAAAACTTTGGCCAGTTGCGCGATGTCAACGCGCTGTTCAGCGAGGCCGCTGGTGCTTACACGCAAAGACTCAAGGAGGCGTATATCCGAGCAATCAGTTACCTGCTGTCGCAGTTACCACTGGCCGACCGCAAGCGCTTGCACGAGGGGGCGGTACAACTGCTCGTGGTGAGGCAAGCAGCCAGCAAGCCGCAGATCGAGGAAGGGCCCGGAGAGAAAATGGCCCGTACCGGCCGGTTCGGCTTCATCCTGCGTTGTACGGCAGTCAACACCGTCCATGACTACGAACTGTTTCCCCTGCTCAATCAAGTGCAACAAAACACCCGCCTTCCCGCCATCCTGGAACTGGGAGGCCGCCCGCTCAAAGTCACCACCGGCTCCCCCCACAGCACACGACCGATCGCGTATTTGCATGAGGGCAGTCGCCTGGCCATTGATGAGGATGCCTACTTCAAAGGCACCCCACCCACACCTGGAAGGTATTGCACCGTTATCGTGGATCAACTCTGGCATTTCGAGGGGCTCCCGGCCATTGCTAGTCCGCTGGTGTTCGACTCGCCAAGAAACCTCACGTTGGCGAGCACCATCGTCAATCACCACTTTTTCATCGATATCGATACCTGGGTGGTCCAGGCCAAAGGCTTGACCACCCTTGAAGAGCGAAAAAAAAACAGCGAGCAGTTGTTAGAGGCGCTGCTGGGCTTCATACCCTTCTGGACCTGCGGCCATGACCTCGCCTCCGGGGAAATCAAACGCGTGCTCGATGGCACACTGGGCTGTTTCTTCGACATGCTTGGCCTGATCATGCCGACCAAAGGCTTCATTACCAGCGGCTGGGGCCGCCTGATCAAGCCCGCACCGGCCTACTTGAAACTGCTGCAACTGACCAGACTCAGCGCCACCTTTATCAATGAGTTGCTCAACCCACTGGAGGCGGTGCCATCGTTGGTGCGCCTGACGGCCTATGGCCTGGCCAGGTTAAACCACTCAGGCCAGCGGGCACTGGCGGGCGCACTGCGTCATGCCCAGCAACGTCTGGCCCATGGGACGCCGATGGATTACGCCCGGCTGATCAACCGCGCCGACGTCAGGCCTGGCGTTCTGATGCACCCTGAGGGGCTGACGCCTCTGTTGGCGATCAGGCGCGCCAACGCCTGGCATGCCTTTGACCCCTTCAGTGCAAGGCCGTACGGTCCCGCGCTGGAAGGTTTGCAACTGGACACCACGATGGCCGTCACACCGGTCAGCTTCGCCGACGGCTACAAGGTGCTCGTTGTAGAGCCCTTTTTTGACACGGCGCCCTTGCTCATTCAACGCGCCGACGCGACCGACTTGTTGGACCAAGGCCGCGTCTGGCGTTTGTCCCATAAACACCCCAGCCAGCTGGACGAACTCACCTCAGAGGCCCATGCCAAGCTCACCGACCACTTCGACTCGGTCTGCCCCGTCGGCAGAGCAAAGCGCAGCCCGGGGGTGCCCCTCATCTGTTTCACCAAAAGGCTGTACGCCTTTAAGGATTCGATTCATAAACGTCGAGTCCAGGCGCTCGACCATATTCGCATCCAGCCGGCGCCGATGATCGGCGGCAACAAACGCCAGTTGGTTTATTACCGAAACGTGCATGATGTCACCCCGGACTTCGACGGCTTCGAGCTGACCCCTCACCCCCAACCTTCAGCGTTGATCTACCAACAGCAGGTCAGCGGCAGGCGCATTGACAGCGAGCCGCAGTTCGGCTTGCCCGAAGACGACCTGGACAACCTGCTCACCCGTAAAACCCAAGTCGTTGAAATCGATGGGCTGGTGAACCTCATCAATGACCGCAGAACCCTTCGGGCGCTGGAGATCACCCTACCCAACACGACAACACCTTACTGGGTGGCCGAGCCCGATGTGGGTGTTTTTTACCGGACAAACGCAACGCCCAGCGGCGCCGACACCTTGCAATTCCAGCAATTGGATTTCAGCCAAGGCGGCGACGATACAGCGCTGATCAGGGCCTACTGCGACACCAAAATGCAGTTCTTGCAAGCCGGCGGGATGATTCCCGACCAACCGCTGGTCACACTGCCGACCCTCGAAGTCCTGTACCGACAGTTGAACAAGCGCGGGTTTTTGCCGAAAAAAATCGAAAATATCCGCAAAAAGGCCAGCACCCTGAGGGTCATCAAGCAGCGGGAACTGCTGCTTAACGCCTCGGACGAGGGAAGGCGCCTGGATATCAATGTGGTCTCGCGGCCGGTGCAACTGGACATCTGGCCACCCAGCTCCGCCACGGGTAGCCCGCTCAATAAATACCTCGCAGAGCAAGCCAACGTCAGCACCCAGGCGGTGGTGGATAGAACCGGCCTGAGATCCAACAACGTCGTCGGGGCGACCCCGGCTGAAATCCTGCGACTGCAAGAAGCTGAACCCGTTGTGATGTGGGAATACAGCAAGATCGGCCACCCGAACTACACCGAGGTCATTCTCAAGACCGGTGCGGGCAATTGTGACCAGATGGCCCATGTGGCGTGTGAAATGATCCGAACCAATGGTGGCGTCGCTCACGTGTGGTACTGCCGGGGTCATACCTTTGTGGTGGTGGGTACGGTCCCTTCGGGCTTGACCCAGACTCTGGATTTCCAGGGCGCCGACTGGGCGAACCTGTCTATCTGCGACCCCTGGGCATCCATTACGTGTCCGGCGCAGGACTATATACGGCAACTGAAGATAAAAATGACCGTCTGGTACCTGGAGGACAAGATGGTGTTTTTCCATGATGGCGTGAGCCGTCGCTGGGCACCGGCCAATGACCCGACCTGGCTGAACATACTGGAGACCAGCATTAAATATCCGATGCCATGAACACATTTTCCCCCCAACCGGCTACCCGCGACTAAGCTTCAGGCAAGTCCGATCAATCTGCGTGCAGGGGTCAATCGACTATGGGCGCACTGTGGCAAACCGAATCAAGCAAGGCTGCGAAACTACAAGGCAGTCCGGACCCAGCGCCTTTACCCAAAAATAAACCCCAGCCCCGTTATGTACGGCGGCTGTTCTGGTTGATCGTGCTGATGGCGCTGGTGGCCTTGGGGTTTGCCGCCACCAAAGAGATGCGCACTTCACGCCTGCAGGCCCAGGAACTCAGCCGCCTGGCCCGTACCCTCACCTACCAGGTACAACCCGGCCCCAGCGATGCCATCGCCTATCCCGGTGCCGGCCCGTTCGACCGGCGCCTGGGTTACAGCGACCTCGGCACCTTCCTGCCGCGCTTGCTCAAACGCGGCTATGTAATCGAGGCCCAGGCACGCTTTTCGCCCCAATTGATGGACTACAGCGCCAAGGGCCTGTTCGTGCCCTACACGGAAAAGATCCAGGCCGGGCTGTCCATCACCGATTGCCGAGCCGTGCCGCTCTACCAGTACAAGTACCCGCAACAGTTGTATGAGAGCTTCGACGCCATTCCGCCTCTGGTGATCAGCAGCCTGCTGTTCATTGAAAACCGCGACCTTCTCGACCCCACTCAACCTCAGGCCAACCCTGCCGTTGACTGGCCGCGCTTTGCCAACGCCGCGTGGTCGCAAGTGGCAAAGGCGCTGCATCTGCCGGGACAGAGTGCCGGCGGCAGCACCTTGGCCACGCAGCTGGAAAAATACCGCCACTCTCCGGATGGCCTGACCGTGTCGGGCACAGAGAAATTGCGACAGATGTTTTCTGCCGCCGTGCGGGCCTATCGCAATGGGCCACAAACCTTACCGGCGCGGCAGAATATCCTGCGTGACTACCTCAACAGCGTGCCGCTGTCGGCAGTGCCCGGCCATGGCGAAGTGCACGGTTTGGCCGAGGGGCTGCGAGTGTGGTACGGCGCCGACTTCAACCAGGTCAATCAGGCGCTGGTCGGCCCGGTGAATAGCGAGCAAGGTCTGGCCCTGCGTCAGGTGTTGTCGTTGATCATTGCCCAGCGCCGCCCTTCTTACTACCTGGCCAAAGGTCGGGAAGAGCTGGCCCAACTCACCGACAGCCATCTGCGGCTGCTGGCCCACAACGGTGTGATTGCCCCTGCGCTGTTGCAGGCAGCACTGACGTCCAAGGTCAGTTATCGCGACTGGGTGCAACAACCCACAATGCAACCCATCGAGACGACCAAAGGCATCAGCATGGCCCGCGCCCGCCTCGCCGCCCTGCTCGACCGCCCCCTGTACGATCTGGACCGCCTCGATCTCTCGGCCACCAGCACTCTGCAAGCGCCGTTGCAGGCCCAGGTCAGCGATTACCTCAAACGCCTCGCCGAGCCGGACTACGCACGCCAGGTCGGCCTGCTCGGCGATCGCCTGCTGACCCCAACCAGTACCGCGCAAGTACGTTACAGCTTCACCCTGTTCGAGCTGACACCGGACGGCTCACGGGTACGTGTACAAACCGACAATACCGACCAGCCCTTCGATATCAACGAAGGCAGCAAACTCGAGCTAGGCTCCACGGCCAAGCTGCGAGTGCTGACCACCTACCTGCAAATCATCACCGAGCTGCACGACAAGTACGCCACCCAAACGAGCGCCGCACTGAAGAAAGTCGACATCGCCGAACAGGACCGCATCAGCCGCTGGGCCGTCGACTATCTGATCCAGACACCGGATAAATCCTTGGCCAACATGCTCGACGCCGCCCTCGACCGCACTTACTCGGCCAGCCCCAACGAAGGTTTTTTCACCGGCGGCGGTATGCATCGCTTCCACAATTTTCGCAACGAAGACAACGGCCGCAGCCCGACCCTGCGCGACGCCCTGCGCGAGTCGATCAACCTGCCGTTCATTCGCCTGATGCGTGACCTGGTGCGTTTCAGCACCTATGCGGGCGCCAACAACAGCGCCGAGTTGCTCAAGGACGACAGTGACCCGCGCCGCCAGGAATATCTTGCCGACTTCGCCGACCGCGAGGGCACGACGTTCCTGCGCAAGTTCTGGAAGAAGTACCAGAAGAAAGACACCCAGGACCGCCTCGACACCTTTCTCGACGGCCTGCGCCCCACGCCGATCCGCCTGGCCGCCGTGCACCGTTACTTGTTGCCCAACGCCAGCCAAGGCAGCTTCGACCTGTTCGTGCGTGCGCACCTGAACGGCATCAAAACCAATGAGAAACTCACCGATGAGCGCCTGCAAAATCTCTACAAAGCTTACGGCCCCGGCAACTATGACCTGCCCGACCAGGGCTATATCGCCAAGGTGCACCCTCTGGACCTGTGGCTGATGGGCTACCTGCTCAATCATCCCGAGGCAACCTTCAGTGAGGTGGTCAAAGCCAGCCAGTTCGAGCGCCAGGAGGTCTACAGCTGGCTGTTCAAGAGCCGTCATCAGAGCGCCCGCGACAGTCGTATCCGGACCATGCTCGAGGTCGAAGCCTTCCTCGATATTCATCAGCGCTGGCAGGCGGTGGGCTATCCGTTCGACCATCTGGTGCCCTCCCTGGCCACGGCCATCGGCAGCTCCGGCGATCGCCCGGCGGCGCTCGCGGAATTGATGGGGATCATCCTCAACGATGGCGTGCGTGCGCGGGTGGTGCGTATCGACAGTCTGCACTTTGCCGCTGATACACCGTATGAAACCCAAGTGATCAACGACCCCGCCGAAGGCAAACGGGTGATGCCGCTCGAAGTGGCGCGAGCACTGCGCGGGGCCTTGTCCCAAGTGGTGGATGCCGGTACGGCCAAACGCGTGGCCGGCAGTTTCAAGCTGGACGACGGCACACCGCTGGCCATGGGCGGCAAGACCGGCACCGGTGACAACCGTATCGAAGCCATCGGCGCCGGCGGCCGGGTACTCAGTTCCAAGGCGATCAACCGCACTGCCACCTTTGTGTTCTATATCGGTGACCGGCACTTCGGCACGCTCACTGCCTTCGTCCCAGGCAGTTCGGCACAAACCTTCAAGTTCACCTCGGCGTTGCCCGTGCAGGTGCTCAAAGGCATGGCGCCAATTCTGCTGCCGTACCTAAACCCAGGCAGCCACACGCTGTGCCAGCCCGTGGTCAGTACGCACTGATAGGCAACGATAGACAATTACTGCCAGGACAGCCCCGGCGCAGGCCAGTCTGAGGGCCCGATTGACTACACCCAAAAACCACCATGACCGCGACTGCTTCCTCTGCCCCCGAAGATAAAGGCCAACACTACTCACTCATCCGAGACGCGCTCCCCAACTGGGTCGAAACGCTGTCGACGTCACGCGCCAGCGCCTTGAAGTCCAGCCGCAAAACTATTGCGCCCTGGTATAAAAGTGCCTCGCCCCACCAGCATCAATTATTGAAAACCGCGATTGCCGAACATTGGCAAACCCAAACCCTTGTCGACCAGAAACTCGCCGCGGTCACCGACCTCAAAGGCTTTGCCGAGCCGTTGTTGAAAGCCGCGCTGAAACAGCAATACAACCTCGACGTCGATGTCCGCAGCACTTGCCTGCGGCTCTATGCCCCAGCCAACCAGGCATGGTGGGTCGGAGATTTTAGCGGTGGAGTGCAAAGCCGCACGGTGTCGCTGCTGGACGCGGCACTGCACAACTTTGCCGACAGCGAGGCGTTTACCGCCGATTCGCAATTCATCACCCAGCCCGACGCCCGGGGCCATTTCGATGTCATCCCTCTGAAAGCCCGGCTGTCGATCCAGCAGTTCAAAACGCTGGTTCGCGGCCTGGACATCGGCGCCCAGTACCAACAGCACCTTGAGAACTATCTCGGCCGCACCGCCCCGGTGGTCGAAGGCGTGCTGCGAGCCCGGGTGATGCTCAATCAGCAGGCCGCCCTCAAGGTGGCTGCGCGCATGGCATTAATCAGGGGCGATATCCAGGCGTTGGATCATGCGTTGATCACAGGCTTGGTCAGGGGCCAGCAAAACCTCACGCTCGACGGCAAGGCCGCGCACTGTCATGACCTGAGCCTGATGGATGCCACCTTGACCGGCGTGGTACTGATTGCCGCCGACCTGGAAGTCAGTCGCCAGGCATCGCCCGTGATCGCCTATATCCCGAATGACCCGCAGCACCCACTCAAACGCTATGCCTCGACGGTGGAGTTCATGCAGGCACTGACCGGGCAACTGCGGCAAACCGACTACCAGCAATTCTTCAGCCGGTTTGTCGAGCATCAGTACCAGGGGCATTTTTTCAACCAGTTGGGCACGCGTTTGAGCCAGGTGAAATGGCATCAACACGCGCCCGGCGATCCACAGCCGACCTGGCGTGAAACACCCCGCGACAACCCCAACCTGCAGTTCAGCGTGACGCGTGTACGCACGCCACTGTGGGAGCACCTGTATCAGCAAAGTCTCAATAAAATCCTCAACGATGCCCGTGAACTGGCGATCGCAACCGCCTACGCCGACCGCATGGCACGTTGGGCCTGGTGGGACAATCTAGAAAAAGTCCTCTCGGACATTCTCAACGCGACGCTATTAGTGGTGACCCCCTTCGTTCCGTTTTTGGGCGAATTGATGCTGGCCTATACCGCTTACCAACTCGCCGACGAGGTGTTCGAAGGATTGTTGGATTGGGCCGAAGGCCAGGGCATAGAGGCCATTGAACATGTGGCAGGGGTGACGGAGAACGTGGTGCAACTGATCGCGTTCGGCGCCGCCGGGCAACTGGCCCATCTTAAGCTGTCCCCCTTTGTCGAGGGTTTGAAGCCTGTGATGCTGGCTGACGGCAAAACCCGTTTATGGCATGCGGACATGAGCCCCTATGAACAAGAAGCCGTAACCCTGGCCCCCGGTTCGAAACCCGATGCCCATGGGTTTCACTCGCACGCTGGCAAAAAAATCCTGCGCCTGGAGAACAAGCACTACGAGGTCAGCCAGGAACCCGACACCGGCCGGCACCGGATCATCCACCCACAACGCCCGCACGCCTATCGTCCCGAGGTGGTGCTTAACGGTCAGGGGGCCGTGGTGCTGGAGGGCGAAGAACCCAGGGCCTGGGACGACTCACAACTGCTCCAGCGCCTGAGCCCCATCACCGCCACCTGGCCACCTGCACGCCTGCAACAGTTATACGATATCAGTGGCACCGAACCCGGCGCGTTGAGGCATATGTACGCCGAAAACCAGGCCCCGCCGCCGCTATTGACCGATACCCTGAATCGCTTGGAACTGCGGCAGCAGATCGACGCTCTCAGCGAACCCTCCGCCGACAACGGTGAAGCCGCCTATTGGTCCGCCGACATGGTAACGCGAATGCCTGGCTGGCCGGCCGATAAAGCCGTCGCGGTGTTCGAAGCCGCCGACCTGAGCGGCGAGCCGATGCACCATGGCGCAATGCAGGCAACTCAGGAATCGACGCTGGCCATCAGCCGTGAAGCGTTATTGGCAGGCCGGCTAATCCCACGAGTCGTAGACTTTCTGGACACAACCGAGCTTACCGCTCTACTCGACAAGCCCTTGCCCGCCGACAATGACGCGCGGGTGCAAATCCTGCGTGAACAGCTGAGCCGTTACATAACCACACGCAAGGAGGACATCTTCGATCACCTGTACGGTTTCAAACGCCAGTCAAAAAGCGCCCACGGGTTACTGCTGCAACGCCAGTTCCCCGAGCTGCCCGACACCCTGGCCCAAGTGATACTGAACCAGGCCCGCCCGGCGGAAGTGCAGTTGATGAATGACGAGAAGCGTTTGCCGCTACGGCTCAAGCATCAGGCCCGGGAATTACAGTTCGAAGCGCGAACCACCCACGCCTACGAAGGTTTCTACCCGGGCAACGCGCCCACACCCGATACCGAACGGCTGCTGCTCAACGCGCTGAGAATCCACAGTGACGCGTTCGCCAACCTGCGCCTGAGCATCCGCGAGCAAGTGCCGAACGGGCAACTGCGTTGCCATGTCGGTCCGGACGAGGCAGCGACCGAGACGCTGCTGGTACGCACAGCACCAGGGCGATATGCAGTTCACAAAGCCGGCGTCGAGAATACCTGGGACCTGTATGAAGCCGTGCTGCAAGCCGTCCCCCCTGGCACCCTGGGTTTTGCGCCGGGTGATGGCGAGGCGTTGCGCCAGTGGCTCACACGCACCTTGCAACCACCCGCCGAACGCCGCACCGTGTTGGCCGAACCGCCGGTCTTCACAGTCGCCCCCCTGGAGACCCAGCATCTGCTGCAAAAGCCAATGTTCAGCGCCCTGCGCCGTAGGCTGGGGCGCGCCAGCGTAGACGAGCGCCTCAAGTCGCTTTATCCGACGCTTTGCGAAGAAGATGTAGCGGCCTACGCCCTGTCGCTGGACTCGGCCGAGGGACAGCGTCTACTCACGGAGCTTGAAACCCAGAAAAAAGACCTGCTGCGCGCCCTCAAAAATTGGCAGGACCTACCGGCTGCCGGTACCCACAGACGTCGCGCAACACTCCCGGAGCAGTTGTTCAGGAAGCGAGTGACTGCGCTCATACAAAGCAGTTGGGAGCAATCGTCCAAGGGCTACGAAACGGATTTCGGCGAGCGTCGAGTGGGTAGCGAACTGGACCTGCGTGGAGAAACCATCTACGGGTTTCTACAAAACTTCCCTCGATTGAACACCGCGTTGAACCACATCACCAACCTCAACCTGGCAGGCACCGACTTCACTGACGCCGACAGCCCGTTCCTGCACAATTTCCCTAACCTGCGTATGCTGGATATCACCGGCAAGCACCTGAAGACTTTTCCATCGGCCCTCAGCGGTATGCGTCGACTCACCCATCTGGGCCTGTCCGAAAACCCGATTCGCTGGCGTGCGCAGAACCTGGAACACCTCAGGCAATTGCACCACCTGAGGGTATTGATCCTCTCGCACAATGAACACCTGGTCACACCGGCGGACATTAGCCGCATGCCGGAGCTGCGCATACTGGCGCTCAACAACACGCAAATCCGCGATTGGCCCATAGGGCTGTTCGAGCTGCCGCGCTCGCCCGACTTCAACCTGAATTTGTTGAATACGCCGATCACCCAAGTACCGATCGTCGAACCCGGCTCGGTGCAAGCCGAACTGGTGACACGCGCACGCCTGGACAACAACAAGCTGGAGCGCGACGCCGAGGATCGACTGGTCAGTTACCGGCGCGCCGCGGGTCTGGATCCTTATCGCACCTATCCCCCCCGAGGCGAGCTGGACAGTCAATTCTGGCTCGAACACCTGACACCCGAAATACGCCAGGGATGGCAGGAAATCTGGGACGATCTCGAACGGGAACATGGCTCACAGGGTTTTTTTGAAGTCATCAGAAGCCAGCGACAACCCACCCCCGACATCGTCCACGACCCGGCCGACCTTCTGCGCTACAACCAGAACCTCAGACAATTGCGCACCAATGTCTTGCGTCTGCTAAGGGCCGCCGACAGCGACGAACAAACCCGCACGGCGCTGTTCAACCTGAGCGCCATGCCGACCCACTGCGCCGATGCGGGCGCCCAGCTGTTCAACGCCATGGGTATCGAAGCCATGAAGCTGGAGGCCTGGCGCGAGCCTACCCCTCAAGCCCGGACCGGTGCGCTGGTACGGCTGGCCAAGCAAAAGGCCCGGCTGGACAAGGTCAACCAGATCGCCAGGAAAGACATCCAGACTCGCCTCAACACCCCCACACTCAATGAGGATGGCAGCGAAGGCCCCTCTTTGCGGCTGACCACCGATGTCGTCGACGGTGTTCCGGGCACTCTGGATGAAGTCGAAGTGTACAGCGCCTACCAGACCGGACTGAAGGAACGCCTGGATCTGCCTTGGTTGGCGGACCACATGCTATACCGCGATGCCGGCAATGTCGCAGACTGGCAGCTGGCCAATGCTTACGACAAGGTCATCGAGGAGGAGCAAGGCGACGGGCTGGTGAACCAGATGCTTGAGCAGTCTTTCTGGAGCGACTACTTGCTCAATACCCGTCCCGAGGCGTTCCGACAGATCAAATGCCAGCATGAACAGGCCAGCGAAAGCATCGACGACTTGCGACTGGCTCAAAACGCTTGGGCCGCCCATGAACAACTGCCACCGGAGCGCAAGAGCTCGACCACCAGTACCCAACTCCGGCAGCGTCTGCTCGACCTGGCAGACGCGCTGAATGTCCCCCATGAGCAAGTCCTGACCGGCGAGCCTATGACGGAAGAACGGTACTTGAGCCTGTTTTTCAAGAGTTTCTACGACGAACAGGAACTGGACCGCCGCCTGACCCGCGAGGCCATGGTTGCCGCCGGTTTTTAACCCTCACGCCCATTGCACAATGGCTCATCCATCAGCATGAGCGTTGAGGGGCATATCGGTCCTCCATCGCAACCCGGCACCACCGACCTCAGACGGTGCGTCAGCAGCAAGGGCGATGTAGTGGTTATGTAGGCCTGCCCTCCTCGTGAGGGTGATTAGTGTAGATCGGGTTGATCATCCGACTGTTCACTTAAAGGCATCAAAACCATGTTACTCGAACGCCCCTACCTACACGCTGCGAGCCACGCCAGACAGGGTATTCATTTTGACTTTATCCAGCGTGTAATTCCGGATTGGCTCCGCACTGCCACGCTGACCCGCGTTCGCGCAGTGCGGGGCGCCAGCCCTTATGTCTATACCCGCCTCAAGGCTGTGGACGCGCCTGCAGACCCTGCCCCCAGAGAAGCGATGGCCGAACATTGGGCAGCCAGGAACGCCTTGGATGAACAACTCAAATACATGAAGGACGTGTATTCATTCGCCGAGCGCCTGCTCAAAAAAGCCTTACGGGAATACGGCAACATTGATGTGAGAAACACCTTTATCCGTCTTTATGCCCCCGCCAAGAAAAGCTGGTGGGTCATTGGGGTGCACAAAGGTGTGACCAGCCGAACCGTGTCGTTGCTGGATGCCGCACTGCATAACTTTTGCGCCAGTGAGCAGTTTGCCGACTATGCGTTCTTGTCCCGCGTCGACGCTCGTGGCCAGCAAAACATCCTGACGCTGACCTCCGGCACCAGTGGTCAACCCTTGACGGCACTGGGTTTCAAAAACCTGTGCCGCTCGCTCGATATCGGCCGGCAATACCAGACACGGTTATTGAGTACCCTGGGCTTCAGCAATTCAGTCCAGGCCGATTCCTTACGGCTCAAAGTGATTGCCTGCGACAAAGCCTCGCTTAAAAATGCAGCCTGCATCGCCTTTGCACAGCAGCACATCAAAGCCGATGCGAGGCGTTTGCTCTTTGATATCGTCGAAGGCAAGCCCACCCCATCCCTGGGTGGCATACCGGTGGATTACTACAACCTGAGCCTGCTGGATGCCCGGTTGAGCGGTGTCCTATTGATTGCTGCGCCCCAAGGCCGCGACAAACACATCGAACGCTTGATTGCCTATATCCCCGAGGACCCCGAGCATCCGTTGAAGGAATACGCCTCGCCGGTCGCGTTCATGAACGAGTTGACGCGCCAATTGCGCGACAACCCCTCGCCCCTCGATGCAACAGGCCAAACGCCGAACAAGGCGACCTACCGCCAGTTCTTCAGTCAATTTATCGACCACAAACAACGCGGACATTTTTTCGCTGAATTGCAAAGCCGCCTGTACAAAGTGCAGTGGCACCAAAAGGCACGCACCGACAACGGCCCCAACTGGCAAACCCTTGCGGTGGACACGCCGCAGTTGCACTTCAGCGTGCAAAACATCTCTGACGATTACCAGAACCGCCCGCCCTCGGGCCGCTCCGAGCCCGATACGCTGTGGCATTACCTGTACCGGGTCAAACTCAACAAGATCGTCAACGATACCCGGGAAATTGCCATCACCACCGCCTATGCAGACCTGATGGCACGCTGGGCCTGGTGGGACAACCTGAGCAAGATCCTGTCGGACATCTTTAATGCCGCGCTACTGGTGGTCACCCCATTCGTGCCATTCCTGGGGGAGCTGATGCTCGCCTACACCGCCTACCAGGTGGCCAACGATGTGTTCGAAGGCATCGTTGACTGGGCACAGGGCAAAGGGCTGGAAGCCATCGGTCACGTCATGGAGGTAGTGGAGGCGGTGGTGCAGTTGGGGGCTTGGGCGGCGGCAGGAACTGTCGGCCAGACCCTCACCCTCAAGCTATCGCCATTCGTCGAGAGCCTGCGCCCAGTGGAACTTGCCAGCGGCGAACAACGCTTGTGGAACCCGGATATTTCGCCTTACCAGCAGAGCATCAGCCTGCCCAAAGGCATTGAGCCAGACGCACAAGGCCTGTATCAGCATGCTAAAAAACACTGGCTGGTACATGCTGACAAACACTATCAGGTCAAGCCGGATCCGCACCTGACCCACCACCGGATCGTGCACCCCAACCGGCCGCAAGCCTACCGACCGAAAGTACGCTTCAATGGCAACGGTGCCTGGGTGCATGAAGGCGAACAACCGCGCAGCTGGGACGAGCACACGCTGATGCGCCGTATCAGCTCCGCCACCCATACGCTCACCACCGAACAGCTCGAACAGATCCGCATCATCAGTGGCAGCGAGCCCGACCATCTACGCTATATGTATGTGCGCAACCAACCGTCTCCGCCGTTGCTGGTCGATACCCTCGAACGCTTTCGCGCCGGCCGATTTGCCGAAGAATCGGCCGGCAGGATACGCACAGGTCAGATACTTGAGCCGTATTCCTACTGGTTCGAACAGGCCGTCACAGAACTCCCCGGCTGGCCGCCAAGCAAAGCCCTGGAGGTGTTTCACAACAGCGACCTGAGCGGCGACTCGCGCAAGTATGGCGATGCCACCGCCCTGCCGGCCAATACCCTGACCATCAGCCTGGCCGACGTGATGGCGGCCAAACTGCCGGAGCGTGTGCTGGGTTTTCTCGAAGAACAGCAGGTCAATACGCTGCTGGGCGAAACCTTGCCCAAGGCACAACGGGCCCAGGCACTGCGCGACAAATTAGCCAGTTACGTCGATGGCTTTGGCGGCCACATTGCCAGCAGTCACTATCAATTGGGCCAAGCCAGCAGCGATCCGCACATAGCCCTGCTGCGCCAGACCTTTCCCGAGCTGCCGCTGAGCAGCGCCAACGCCTTGCTCAAACAGGCATGGCCTGAAGAATTAAAGGCAATGACGGACGAACAGCGCCTGCCCTTGCGCCTCAAGGGCCTGGCTCGAGAACTGTCCTTCGACAACAAGGCCTGCCGTGCAGTCGAAGGGCTTTACCCTCCCCTGCAACCGTCAGCGCAAAGCGAACGGTTGGTACTCAATACCCTGCGCTTGCATAGCGACTCATTCAGCGGCCTGAAAATCGATATACGTGACAACGGCCCCAGTGGGTCCCTGCGCTGTAGTGTCGGTGAACACGATGCACCCCAGGTACGTACCCTGGTGCGTAACGCTCAAGGGGCTTATGAAGTATTCGATGCCGAACCCAAGTCGCTGAATCACACAGCCGATCTGTACGAGTCTGTGCTCTGGACCCTGGCGCAGGTTCCGGAGCGCACCCCGCCCTATGCCGTCGGCGAAGGTGAACGGTTCAGGCAATGGGTGATCGAGCACAATCAGACACCGTCCGAGCGACGCCAGGCGTTGGCCGAACCGCCTGTGAACAGGCAGCCCGCCCCAGAGGTCGAGGTACTTCTGGGTGGAGGCGCATCGTGCAAAATGAGCCGCACCGACAGCTACGACATGCAACCAAAAACCATTGAGGAGCGCATCAAACAGCTACTTCCCGCCATGAGCAGAGAGGGTATTCGACGCTTATCAAACACGCTGGGAACAATTGAAGGCGAGCAAACGCTGACGCAAATGGAGGCACAAAAACAACAGTTATTCCATCAGCTCGATACCTACATCAAAGGCCCGACCCGCTGGAAAGGCACGCCATTGGAGTCAGAAGCACGCAAGCGTCGGGCCGTAGTAGCAATCCGTCTTTACGACGGCTGGAGCAATGGCCTGACTGTTCACCTGGACGAGAGTTTCGAACACCGAGGTGGCATCGCCCTCGATTTATTCAACACCAACATGCCCGATGAGCTACCTACCCTAAGCGTGCCGCTGAACCACATCAGCGACGTGGACCTGCGCGGTTGCGATTTTACAGACAGTCACGCCGCCTTCCTGAACAACTTCCCGCATCTGCGCGACCTCGACCTGAGCCATAACCGTATCACCCAGTTACCCGAGACTCTCGGCAACCTCAAACGCCTGCGGCGATTACACTTGGAAAAAAATGCTCTGGTGCTGGATGACTCGGCCATTGCCACGCTCAAACGCCTCAAGCGCCTCAAACAACTTGAGATGGCCGGCAACCCATTGGGGCAACCGCCGGATATCAGCCAGATGCCAAACTTGACCTTGCTGAACCTGCGCGACACACACATCAAGGATTGGCCTGCCGGGCTGGTGGGCCAATCCCGGCCACGGGGGTTCCAATTGGACCTGAGCGAGAACCCGATTACACAGTTACCCCATGTGGCGCCAGGCTCGGATGATGCCGACATCATTGCTCGTACACGCCTGGACCAGGGCAAGCTCACCTCGGACTTTCAAGACTTGCTCGCCGAATACCGCGAGTCCGTGGGGTTGGACCCGCTGCGCTTCTACGCCCCCAAAGGCGAGAGCACGCCCTGGCTCACCTACATCAAGCCTGAAGAGGTTGAACGCCACCGGCAACTCTGGGATGAGATTGAAAAAGAGCCGGGCTCCCAGGGCTTGTTTGAAGTGATCAAGTCCCTTGAGGAGCCGGATGCGTTTCAAGCCGAGGAGGACCGCTTGGCCTACCAGAGCAATCACCCTGAACTGAGCCAGAGAGTCTGGCGCCTGCTCAGAGCAGTGGAAGCCGACAGCGAATTGCGCGACCGCGTGTTCAAGGATACCCGCTACCCTGGATTGTGCCCCGATGCGGGCGCGCTGATCTTTCAGAAACTGGGCATCGAAGTACTCGCCAGCGAAGCCTATCGGACCAGCACATCGCCACAGGAACTGGAGGCCAGGCTGGTGGTACTGGCCCGTGGAGCCGCGCGCGATGCTTACATGGGCAAAGCCATTGGTGAAGATATCGCCCAGCGCCTCAAACCCAAAGAACAGGGGGGGAAGGGGCAGCGGCTATGGTCGCAGGTCGTCGACGGCGAGCATGGAGAGGTCGATGAGGCCGGCATTCATCTGGCCTATCGCAGCACACTGGCAGACCGACTGGACCTACCGTGGTTATCTACCCATATGACCTATCGTACCCTGGCTGACGTGACACACGAACAGATCGAGAAAGTTGCCAACGCAGTCGCCAGGCTTGAAGAAGGTGACGGGTTGGTGAATCAGATGCTGCTGGATAACGGCTGGGAGCGTTACCTTGAGCAGCACAACCCCACCGCCAAATGGAACAATGACACCGCCTTCGACCTGAAATATGCTCAACTCGACGAACTGCAAGCGCTGCAACAGCAATACGCAGGCTCGCAGGACCTGCCCGAGGCCGATCAGGAACCCCAGCGGGAAAACCTGCGCAGCTTGGCACAGGCGCTGGAGTTGGACGAAAGCAGCGTGTTATCCGGTAATCCCATGAGCTCAACCCTGTTCGATACGACACTCAACGAGTTGGGCTACCGTCACACACAGTGGCTGCGGGACCTGACCCGCGAGGCGTTGAACCGTGCGGGGCTCCGCAGGAACCGGACTTGATCAAGGCGCCGGAAAATCAAACAACAGGTGCACCGTGCCGTAATACTCGCCGCCCTTGTAACCGTCCGCCGGTTCGATGGCGGCAATTTCCAGCTCGGCGCGGCGGCCGGCACGTGCCTCGTCGGCGCTGAGGACCAGGGTCGAATCCAGCGTCAGCGGCACCCGATTGAACAACACCTGCAGTTCGATACGGTTGCGGCCACTCAACAGGTAAGGCGTATCACCCAGGCGCGCGGCCACCCCGCCATTGATGTTCTTCACGTCGAAGTTCTTGCGCAGGCGTCCCAGCCGGGCAGTCGCCAGATCCCAGGCCAGCACCTGGTCCTGCCCAATCCAGTCGGGCTCGGAGGGCAGCACATAGGCTTCATGGATCGGGATGGTCACCGACACATCAAACGTGTGGCGCTCCTGGAACGCCAGCGCCCGTTCGCCCATCAGCACAGGCGCCATCAGTACCGCCAGTACCGTTAGTTGCTTGAACATAGTCATCACCCGTTACTGCTGACCGACATCGGTTTTTTGTTGCGGCCTTCGATCATCTGGAAGTTGAACTGGCGCTCCGGCTTTTTCTCGAGCACCAACTGGCGACCGGGCAGGATGTGGTGCTTGGTGGTAGCCTCACAGTCGGTCTTTTTCGCCACCGAACAATCGCGGAACTCATCGAGCACCACCACGCTGTTGCCCGCATTACGCAGGGTGTACTGGCTGCTGGTCTCGCTGATTTGCGTATCGAAACGGGTGTCCTTGGGCCTGACGAAAAACACCGTGCCGTAGCCCGCCATGACATTGACCCCGGCCGCCAGCGCGTCTTTGTACTCGGCACGCTCTTGATCGGTCACGGCAAAGTCATCTTCCTTTTCCGGTACCACCGGGATGAAGCGCACACGAAAGTAACGTTCGGTGTCGCGTTCGCCCATGTACAGCAACCGTGTGCCCTGACGCCCACCGGCCGGTACGATCAGGCGCGCCGGGCTGGCCATCAGGCCGTCGCGATTGGTGGTGCTGCCTTTGGCGTCGGTCATCGACGCGACGGGCACTTCCCGGGACGCGCCGTCGGCGTTGTAGACGATCTCCAGCACATTGACCTTGATAAACGCGGTACTGGTGCCGCCGTTGTAGACCCGCTTGAGGTAAGAGCTGCGGTCGCCGTCCAGATAGTCATAGACCACCCCAACGTTGATCGCCGGCCCCGCATAAGCGCCCAACGACATCAGGAACAGCCCCACCGCTAACACTGCATGTTTCATGTTTGATTACGCCTTATAGATTGAACCCAGCCAACGGCTGATATGCGGCCAGTGCCCACTCAGACTTCTGAATCCCAGATCACCGTGACCACGCCCGAATAGGTGCTGCCCGGATGCTCGAGCATGTCTTTGACGTCGCCGCTTTCGACTTCAAAGTGCAGTTTTCCTGCGCGGTTGTTCACATAAAACACCGGCTGGAACAGCTCGGTGCCCACGCCATCCAGGCGTAGGGGCAGCTTGTTGACGGCTTGCCCGGCCTGGTCCTGCATGCCAAATGGCAGGCTGACAGCCACCTGCAACGGCACCTGGTCCCCCGCGCCGTTGCGCAAGCCACAGGTGTTGCCCACCGCAAGGCTGCATTCGAGCTGCATCTTGAAACGCCCACTGGCGGAAATGACGAAAGTCTGGTCACGGAACAACCGCGCTGGCTGGCGCCCACGGTTGAGCCAGGCTTGCCAGCCGCCTTCGGGTAGCAACTCGATGCGGTTGCCGCCCGGCGGGAGATCAACCTTGAGCTCGTGCTCAACCGACAATTGAAAATTGAAAGTCAGGGCGCTTTCAGTCGACGCCATCACGTCACCGAAATCAAAATCCCCGCCCGGCCCGATGCTGTAAGTCAGGGAGCCACGGTATTCGCCGCTGGCCATGCCTAGCGGGTTAGGGGTTTTGAGTTCGTAGCCGTACTCCAAGTGGCTGTAGGTCAAGCGCGGAAAAGTGGTGCCCGGGTTTACCGTACATGCCCCCACGCCCTCCGGGACGATCCAGAAAAACAGTGCGAAATTGGCGGATGCCGCCAAGTAGTTAACCCCCTGGCAGGGAGGCGCACCGTACGTCCATAGGTAGCTCCAACCGGTCCCTCCGTTGGCCCACCCGCTAACGCCAGGAGGACGCGGCACATCCCAACGCGTACCAATACCCGCAATGCGCATTTGTACGGTTTCAACCTCACCCGTCCCGACGTGGACCACCTGCACATCACGCCAAGATGAAGGCACTTTGAAATAGGCGCCTTTTCGCGGATCTTCATGGTTGGCCTCGATCGGCTCTACCGAATCAGCCCTGAATGCCGGGTCACGGATACTGAAGGTATTCAGCGCCTCACACCTGGCTGGTACGTGCCACGCACACACGCCACTGTGGGGCGTGGTGTTCTGAAACTTGTTGACCATCGGGTTCGACGGGTCAGGACGAAACACCGCCGTGATGTTTTGCACCAGCGCATGCGCAGGCAGGCTCATGCTGACCAGCGCCAGCGCGAACGCACACTGCTTCAAGCCTGTTCTTGTTGCGTTTTTCACGTTCATAAAAATCCGTTCCATGCCATCAACCAGCGGTTTCGGCGTTGTGGGTCGCTTCTGCGAGCGTGTCCTTGGTGCAGCGCAAATCGCCGATCATCAACACGTCACTTTCATTCGGCGCGTTGGCCGGATCCAGGCGGAACTGGCAGAGCAACTGGTTCTGGTAGCGCACTTGCAGGGTCGGTGAACTGGCGCTCATTTCCATCGAGAAGAACCCGTCCACTTCGCTGACCCCACGGCTGGCATGGTTGATCACGTGATGGCCCTTGAGCGGTGCACCACGTTCATCCAACAAGCGGCCGAGCACGGTGACGGTTTTCATCACGGTGATTTTCCGGTAGTCCACGCCGCCTTTGTTCAGGTGATAGCTGGCGCGGGTCGGCTGGATATTGGCGGCGGGCGGGTGATTGCCTTCAAAATCGAAGCTCACGCTGCTGCTCTTGTAGGCCGAGACCGGCACGTAGTTGCGCCCGGGCCGCAAGATGGCGCCGCCACCGCCCAGGTCGTCGGCGCGCAGAGCGATTTCATCGAGGTCGGTTTCCACGTCGATGATCATCCCGGCACCGTTACCCTGGTATTGGCTGCTCAGCAGCATCTTGCCGGCACCGGCGACAAAGGTGCTGTTGAGGTTCAAACCGCCACTCAGGTCGCCATTGAAGGAGCTGCGCTGCACAAAACCGTCGCCACTGAACGCGTCTGTATTGAAGCTGGCCATGCCCGACAGGCCGACACCATAGGTATCGGTGATCGCTGTCGCCGAGACGCTTTGCAGCGCGTGGTCGGTGAGGTCCTGGCGCAGGGTCACCGAAGCGTTATTGTCGCGCCCGCCATCACGGGCGGTACGGGTGCCGATGCTGCCGGAAATCTGCCGGCCATCGCGGCCCAGGTTCATGCTGACGCTCACGTCCACACCGCGATTGCGCGCATCGTTGGTGCCAGCGCTACCGGGCCGATCGAACACCGAGAAGCGCCAGTTGGCATCGCTGCCGAACAGGTTGTCGTGGCGGCTCCAGCCCAGGTCCAACCCCGCGCCCTCGATATTGCCCTCACTGTGGGACAGGCGCATGTTCAGGGTGTTTTTCGCGTCGAGCCGGTGGTTGACCGACAACGCGGTGTTGCTGGCCTCGCCCACGAAGGTATTGCGGCGCAGACGCGTACCGTCCGGCAGTGTTTCGTAGGTGTCACGCGTGTCTAGCCAGCTGCGGTTATGGCTGAACACCAGGTTGGTTGAGCCCAAGGTGTAGAGCCCTTGCAGGTCCATGCCGGTGCCATGTTCCTGGGTCTGGTACAGGTTGGCATAGACGCTGGTGTTGTTGGCCACCGTCCAGTCCATCGACCCGCCGTACTGGAGTTGCTCGCGCACCTGACGGGCCGACAGGCCAAGGATCACGCGCGGGTGTACCAGATAGTTGAGCGACGCACCGGCCGTCATTGCGCCCGAAGCCTGTTCGTCCCAGTTGCTGAACAACTTGGTTTCGCGCCCGGCGAACAGGTTGTAGCGCCAGCGGTCTTCGGCGTTGCGCCAGTTACTGGGCTTGTACACCAGCTCCTGGGTGGTGCTGGTGGTGAGGCCGTCTTCCACCAGGCGCACTTCCACTTCATAGATGCCGCCGGGCAGTGGCCGTGTATCGAGGGTTTGCAGGCCTGCCGCTACCGCCTGGGTATTGATCAGCAAGCCGTTGCGGTAGATCTCCACCGCCGCTTGGCGGTTGGCGGTAACGTAGATCGGATACACGCTGGGCTTGGTGTTGTTGATGGCCAGGCTGTCGGAGCTGCCATACATCAGGCCCAGCGCCGTGTCGGGGCTGGCGCCGAAGCTGCGCAGTTGACGGGTCAGGCCGTCGGAATTGGGGGTGAAGTGACCCAGGCGGAAAAACTGCCCTTCGAGTTCGCGCTGGGTGTACAGCTCGTGAATCGCGTGGCGCATGGGTTCGTTGTCGCCACTCTGACGCGCCAGTTGCAGGTTGAATACCTGGCTCCAGTTACCCACGCTGGAACTGGCTTGCAAGCCATAGCGACCGCCCAGGCTGTCTTCCTGGCTGCCGTTGAGGTTGAGCTGGTTGTTAATGATCAGCCCCAGGCTGCCGCCTTCGGGCTGGTCATAGAAACGCGGAATGTCGTCACTGCGTTCGACGTCCTGGGTCAGGATCGACAACTGGGAGTTTTCCAGGTTGTAGAACGCCGAGATCATTTTTTCCGGGCAGGCCTGGGTGCAGGCGCCCAGGGCCACGCCTTTTTCCAACACGGCTTGCCAGGTATCACGGGTAGCGGCCGGGACTTTGCTGTCGCCGGTGTCGGTAAATTCGAGCAAGGTCACGCGATCATCCCGTGACAGCACAATCAGAGCCTCGCCCAGCGGTTGCTGGTCAAGGTCCACACGCACCGCCAACGGCACGTCGAAAAAGTGATCACTGAAACCTGCGGGCAGGCCTTGGGCCTGGGTAATCAAGCTGCCAGGGGTTGCAGCGCCGGAGGCAGCGGGTGCAGCCAGCGCACTCGTACACATCAACAGCGCAAGCGCAGCCGCGATAGGCGTCATCGGAAACATGAACGGATACCCTGAATGCCAAGAGATAAAAAAATCAGGTCGGCGGACAGAGAAGGGAATCAGCCGACCTGCAAGTGAATGCCCGTGATTAACAGGCACTCATTGGCATCACAGGGCTGGCAGTACGGCGTCGAATACCACCGGAATGGTGGTGGTGTAGGCACCGCGCTGAGTCGCCGTAGGCTTGGCGGCAGCGATGCGCATTTCCGCACCCACGCCTGGGGTGGAGTCGGCTTCGTTGACCACTTCCTGTGGCGTGCCGGTGAGGGTCACCCCGTTGAGGGTGGTGGTAACCGGGATGTTCTGCGCGGCATCACCGTTGAACAGCACCGCCGGGCCACCTTCGATGTAGGCGGCAACCGAACCGTTGGTGTTCTTGATGTCGTAGATGGCGCTCAGGGGAGCCAATTCACCGCTGACCAGGTTGTAGGTCATGGTCTCGTCACGGCCCCAGTTCGGATCACGCGGCTGGGCGTGGAACACGGTGGTCGGGATGTTTGCCTTGAGGTTGACGGTGTGGCTGGCTTCACCGGCAGCGATAGCGGTTACCGAGGAAGACAGCGCCAGAACAGCCAGGGGAACAGCAACAGCAAACTTCTTGAACATGGTCAATACCTGTAGTTGACAACATTGATTGGTTCATTGCCAAGGAGATCCCCAACAACGAATTACATTGCCGATTAGTTGGAACAAGCAATGCCAAACAATGATCAATCGAAACTATAGGCAGGTATGCAGGCGCATTCCAAAATGAGCGTAGCCCTTGTAAACAGCGGTTGAGCGAAAAAGATGGCATTTCGCCAAAACTTTAAAATTATCCGTAGGAAACAGGCTACACACTTAAAAACACGATAAAGAAGTTACTGTAAGACACAGACCACACCAACTCAAAAGCACCTCCACAACCACGGGCCAGATAAGAATTCGAGTCATGACTCTAATTAAAGTTATAGCTCTATAAATAAAAAAGATCCAATCGGACTTGTTTCACTTATGACCGAAACCCGTGCCTACCCCGTTGACCGTTGGTCGCCAAGGACTACCATTTCAGCAAAGATATATCTTAAGTTATATCTAAACATGTTCAGAGGACTTGCGCATGAAACACGAGCATCGCGGCGAATTTGAAAAACGCGGCGGCCGCGGCCCACGGGTATTCGCCCCCGGCGACCTGAAGCTGCTGCTGTTGTCATTGATCGCCGAGCAACCTTGCCATGGCTACGACCTGATCCGCCGCATCGAGAGCCTGTTCGACGGCGCCTACAGCCCCAGTCCCGGCGTGATCTACCCCACCCTGACCTTTCTTGAAGAGAGCGAGCTGATCAGCGGCGACGCCGATGGTGGAAAAAAACGCTACACAATCACCGACGCCGGTCGTCTCTTCTTAAGCGAACAAGCCGTTGCCCTGGATGGCGTGCGCATGCGCCTGGATGTCAGCAAGCGCTCGCTGCGTGGCCACGACCGCCCACCCCAGATCCATGAGGCGGTGCACAACCTGCGCCACGCCTTGCATTCGCACAACGGGCACTGGAGCCCGGAAGAAATCATTCGTGTCGCGGCGCTGCTCAATCGCACCGCTCAAGCCATTGCCGACGGGACAGACCAATGAACACACAAGCCATTCATCGCGTGACCCACGAAATCAAACGCCGCCGCCTGGAAGTTCTGCGGGTGGTGGACATCACCCCGCGCATGCGCCGCATCACACTGGGCGGGCCTGAGCTGGAGGGCTTTATCAGCCTGGGCAGCGACGATCACATCAAACTGCTGTTCCCGCAGAACGCCGCCGAGCAAGCAGCGCTTGAAAGCCCGACGTTCGCCATCAAGGGCGACGGCCCGCAACCGGCCATGCGCGACTACACGCCACGGCGCTACGACCTGGAAACCGGCGAGCTGGATATCGACTTCGTGCTGCATGGCGATGGCCCTGCGTCCACCTGGGCCGAGCAGGCGCAGGTCGGGCAGCACCTGTATATCGGTGGGCCACGGGGCTCGATGATCGTGCCGGACATTTTCGACAGCTACCTGCTGATCGGCGACGAAACTGCCCTGCCCGCCATTGCGCGGCGTCTGGAGGAGTTGCCCGCTGGGCGCAAGGTGCTTGCGGTGATTGAAATCGCCGATGCGGCGGAGCAACAGACGCTACAAAGTGCGGCCGATGTGGAGGTGATCTGGGTGCTGCGTGGCCGCGATGACCTGCTTGAGGTGGTGCAAAACCTGACGCTGCCCGACGGCACGCTGTACAGCTTCGTGGCGACCGAAACCAAGTTGTCGCGCCAAGTAAGGCGGGTGTTGCTGGACACCCACAAAGTCAATGAGGAATACCTCAAGGCCGTGGGTTACTGGCGCGCCGACGGCAGCCCGCAAGAGTGAGTCAGGGCCGGGGCTTGATGAATTTATCCAGCCCCACCATCACCAACGCTATCGCCACAAACCCCGCCAGAATCCCCCCGGCATTCACAAACACTTGTGGATAACCGAGGCGGTCCACATCGATGAACGGGTACTGATATTGCCCAAGCAAATGCCCACGCATCAGCACATACGCGAAGTACATCAATGGGTAAATCACCCAGGCGCCGATGTGCTTGAGGCGCAAAAAACCCTTGGGCACACAGCGCCACCAATAAATCAGAAACAGCAACGGCATCACGTCGTGCAGCAATTCATCGGCGATAAATTGAAAGCCTTCAGGGCTCCACAAATGCCGCAGCAGCAGGTTGTAGGCCAGGCTTACCACCACAATGCTCACGGCGACTCCACTGCTGATGTGAGGTGCCAGGAAAAACCGTTTGCCGGCTGACTCCCGGTTGACCCAGGCGTAGCTCAACACCACCACCACCAGGGTGTTGGTCAACACGGTGAAGAAACTGAAAAAACTCACCAGCCCACCCAGCAGGCTGGCTTCAATGGACCAGCGTGAATAAAGGATCAGGTACTGCTGGATCGCCAACCCCACCCAGCCGGCAAGCGCCGCCGTCGCGACAAAACGCTTCATGGGTTCAGTCCAGCGGGCGTTTGGTGCGCATCAGCTTGACGTACAACCCTTCGACTTTTTCCCGCGCCCAAGGCGTCTTGCGCAGGAAGGTCAGGCTCGACTTGATGCTCGGGTCGCTCTTGAAGCAGCGGATATCAATACGTTCGGCCAAGCCGCTCCATTCGTAATGCTCCACCAGGGTGGTGAGCACGTGTTGCAGGGTCACGCCGTGGAGCGGGTCGTTGCTTGTCGCGGTCATGCCGGGCCTTTTGCAAAAAGAGGAAACACAGCCGCGCACCTTAGCCGACGAGGCGTGCAGGTGGAAGCATCGCATTGAATATAGCCCGCCAGGAAAAGTTCCCCTTCCAGACGAAAAAAGAGATGTTATATTGTAACTATATCTATCAGACGTTTTGCCTAGGAATATCCGATGTCCCTGCCTTCTCTCTGGCGCTTGTCCCCTCTCGCCGCCGCCTTGTTGATCAGCTCACAAGCCTATGCCCTGGAACTGCCCCCCCAAGTCGTCACTGGCAACCCGCTGGGTAGCGAACAACTGGCCTCGCCCACCACTGTGCTGGAAGGTGATGAGCTGACCCTGCAACAAAAAGGCAGCCTCGGCGAAACCCTGAACAAGCAGCCCGGGGTGTCATCGTCGTATTTCGGCCCAGGCGCCAGCCGCCCGATCATTCGCGGCCAGGATGGCGACCGTATTCGCATCCTGCGCAACGGCGTGGGGGCGCTGGATGCGTCGTCGCTGTCCTATGACCACGCGGTGCCGCTGGACCCGATCAATGTCGACCGTATCGAAATCGTGCGCGGCCCCGCAGCACTGCTGTACGGCGGCAGTGCCATCGGTGGCGTGGTCAACACCTTCGACAACCGCATCCCCACCGAGGCCATCGAAGGCATCCACGGTGCGGGGGAACTGCGCTACGGCGGCGCCGACACCACCCGCAGCAGCGCGGGCAAGCTGGAGGCCGGCAACGGCACATTCGCCTTGCACCTGGACGCCAATGCGCGGGAATTCAACGACCTGAAAATCCCCGGTTATGCGCGCAGCCGCCACGCGCCGGAGAGCGAAAACGGCCCTGGCAAAAACGGCCGCCTGGGTAACAGCAACGGGCGTCAGGACGGCGGTGCGGTGGGTGGTTCCTACACCTGGGATGATGGTTACGCGGGCCTGTCCTACAGCAACTACGACAGTAATTATGGCTCCCCCGCCGAGCAGGATGTACGCATCCGCATGAAGCAGGATCATTACGCCTTTGCCTCCGAAATCCGCAACCTGCAGGGCCCGTTTACCTCGGTGAAGATCGACGCGGGCTACACCGAGTATCAGCACCGCGAAATTGAAGGCGGCGAAACCGGCACCACCTTCAAGAACAAAGGCTATGAAGCCCGAGTGGAGGCACGTCACCAGCCCATCGGCCCGTTCGACGGCGTGGTCGGCGCCCAAGTGACCCGCAATGAATTTTCGGCCCTGGGTGAGGAAGCGTTCGTACCGCAGACCGATACCAACGCTGGCGCCCTGTTTATCCTGGAAGAGATGCAAGCCACCGAGCGCTTGAAACTCAGCCTGGGTGCGCGCCTTGAGCACACCAACGTCGACCCGGATGGCAAGGGCAATGCGCGCTTTGCCACTGCGGATAAATCCAACGACTTCACCGCAGGCAGCCTGTCGTCGGGTGCGGTCTACACGCTTACGCCAATCTGGTCGGTGGCCGCGACGCTGGGCTACACCGAGCGCGCCCCGACCTTCTACGAGCTGTATGCCAACGGTGCCCACGTCGCCACCGGCACCTATGAATTGGGCGACGCCAACCTGTCGAAAGAAAAGGCCGTGTCCAGCGACCTGGCCCTGCGTTTTGACAATGGCACCCATAAGGGCAGCTTTGGCGTGTTCTACAGCCGCTTCTCCAACTACATCGGTTTGCTCGGCACTGGCCGCACGTTGAACGACGAGGGTGAAGAGGATGCTGGCGGTATTCCCGAGTACGGCTACTCCGGCGTACGTGCGCGTTTCGCCGGTTTCGAAGCCCAGGATCACTGGAAGCTCGGCGAAGGCGCCTACGGCAAGTTCGCTCTGGAACTGTCGGGCGACTACACCCGCGCCACCAACCTGGACAGCGGCGAAGCCTTGCCGCGCATTGCGCCCCTGCGTTTGAACAGCGGCTTGCTGTGGGAACTGGATCGCTGGCAGGCACGTATCGATGTGGAACATGCTGCGGGCCAAGGGCGCGTGCCGGATAACGAGAGCGGCACCGATGGCTACACCACTTTGGGAGCAAGCGCGGGGTATCGCTTCAACGTCGGTGGCAGCCAGTGGCTGGCGTTCGTCAACGGTGAAAACCTGACCAACCAGACCGTGCGCTACGCCAGCTCGATCCTGCGCGACATCGCACCGGCACCGGGGCGCAGTGTGCAGTTCGGCATCCGCACCACCTTCTGACCAACACCGAAAACCCTTTGTGGGAGCAAGCCCCCTCCCACATTATTAGCCAGCGACTATCTGTCACTGTTACCAAAACTGAAATGATGCATCTTGCGATTCACCCTTTCTCAAAACGCCCCGCCGCATTATCCTTCGCAACAATCTGAAACGCTTCACCTCCCGGTCGCCCAATTTGCCGAATCTCTTCCTGCATAAAGACAGCGCTGTCTTGAATCGACCAGCGCCGGGGGGTTTATTGCCCGCCTGTGGATAACCGAGTTATCCACAGAAAAAACCAAAAATAACGATGAACCAAGCCCGAGCCGAATCGTCATCTACAGTGAGTGAAGCACGGGGTTACATAATTCCAACGTAACGGAGAAACACACTATGAGCACTGATGGTGCCTCAAGCCCAAGCCGCCTGTTGCCCAGGCTGCTGGGGGTCTTGCTGCTGATCATGGGGCTGGCCTTGCTGGCCGGCGGCGTCAAGCTGAGTATGCTTGGCGGGTCGCTGTACTACCTGCTGGCCGGTATCGGCATTGCCCTGACTGGCGTGTTGCTGCTGGCTACCCGCCGCGCTGCACTGGGCCTGTATGCACTGGTGTTGTTCGCCAGCACCGTGTGGGCCCTGTGGGAAGTGGGCCTGGACTGGTGGCAGCTGGTGCCGCGCCTGGCCCTGCTGTTCGCCCTGGGCATCGTCATGCTGCTGCCGTGGTTTCGCCGGCCATTGCTGCGTGGCCAAGCCGCGCCGTTGGGCACTGGCGCGCTGAGCGTGGCCGTGGTGCTGGCGGGCGCAACCGCCCTGGCCAGCCAGTTCACCAACCCAGGTGAAATGGTCAAGACCGGCCAACTGGACCGCGACGCGGTACCCGGCATGGCCAGCGCCGCACCCTCCCAAGCCGATGGCGACTGGAACTCCTATGGCCGTTCGGCCTTCGGTGACCGTTACTCGCCACTGGCACAGATCACTCCGGAAAACGCCCACAAACTGGTGCCGGCGTGGACCTATCGCACCGGCGATATCCCGGGCCCGAACGATCCGGGTGAAACCACCGCGGAAAACACCCCGCTGAAAGTCAACGGCATGCTCTACGTGTGCACGCCGCACAGCCAGGTGATCGCGCTGGACCCGGACACCGGCAAGGAAATCTGGCGCTTCGATCCGAAGATCAGCAGCCAGGGCGCCGAGAATTTCAAGGGTTGGGCGCACATGACCTGCCGTGGCGTGTCGTATCACGATGACGCCGCCTACGCTTCCGAACAGAGCCCGACTGGCAGCGCTAGCCCGGCTGCGGCACCGACTGCCTGCCCGAAACGCATCTTCGTGCCGACTGCCGACACCCGTCTGATCGCCCTGAACGCCGACACCGGCAAGATGTGTGAAGACTTCGGTGACAAAGGCCAAGTCGACCTGCGCGCCAACATCGGTAGCTTCGCCCCAGGCGGCTACTACTCCACTTCGCCACCGGCCGTGACCAAGAACCTGGTGGTGATCGGCGGTCATGTGACCGATAACGTTTCCATCGACGAGCCTAGCGGTGTGATCCGCGCGTTCGACGTGCACACCGGCAAGCTGGTGTGGAACTGGGACAGCGGCAACCCGGACGACACCACCCCGTTGGCCGAGGGCAAGACCTACACCCGCAACTCGCCGAACATGTGGTCCATGTTCGCCGTGGATGAAAAACTCGGCATGTTGTACCTGCCGATGGGCAACCAGATGCCCGACCAGTACGGCGGCGACCGTACCGATGATTCCGAGAAATACGCAGCGGGCCTGACCGCTCTGGACATCGACACCGGCCACGTGAAGTGGACCTTCCAGTTCACCCACCATGACCTGTGGGACATGGACGTGGGCGGCCAGCCTTCGCTGATCGACATCAAGACTGCTGACGGCGTCAAGCAAGCGGTGATGGCATCGACCAAGCAAGGCAGCATCTACGTGCTGGATCGCAGCAACGGTCAGCCAGTGGTTCCGATCAACGAAATCCCTGTACCGCAAGGCGCAGTGGCAGGTGATCGCACCTCCCCGACCCAACCCAAGTCCGACCTGAACTTCATGCCGCCGCCCCTCAAGGAGCGTGACATGTGGGGCGTGACGCCGTTCGACCAACTGATCTGCCGGATCGACTTCAAGTCGATGCGCTACGACGGCCCGTTCACCCCGCCGTCGCTGCAAGGCTCGATCGTATACCCAGGCAACTTCGGCGTGTTCGACTGGGGCGGCATCTCGGTTGACCCGGTGCGTCAGATCGCGTTCGTGAACCCAAGCTACATGGCATTCAAATCGAAACTGATCCCGGCAGCCGACATCGCCAAGCAAGGCCCACGCGTCAGCGAAACCGAAGGCGTACAGCCGAACAAAGGCGCGCCGTACGGTGTGATCCTTGAAGCACTGCTGTCGCCGATGGGCCTGCCGTGCCAGGCGCCAGCGTGGGGCTACGTGGCAGCGGTCGACCTGACCAACCACCAGACCATCTGGATGCACAAGAACGGCACCGTGCGTGACAGCTCGCCGGTCCCGATCCCGCTGACCATGGGCGTGCCTAGCCTGGGCGGTACGTTCACCACCGCCGGTGGCGTCGCGTTCCTCAGCGGCACCCTGGACCAGTACCTGCGTGCCTATGACGTGAAAAACGGCAAGCAACTGTGGGAAGGCCGCCTGCCAGCAGGCGCGCAAACCACCCCGATGACCTACACCGGCAAGGACGGCAAGCAATACGTGCTGGTCATGGCCGGCGGTCACGGCTCCCTGGGCACCAAGCAGGGTGACTATGTGATGGCGTTCAAACTGCCGGATTAAGCAGCACCGGCGATATAAGCAAAGGCGGCTACCTCACAGTAGCCGCCTTTTTTTATATCCGTGTCCTATACATCAGCCACAGGATGCTAGCGGGTATGGCAAATATCTATCCAAACCTGTCATGGTTGACAGGTTTTAACTGCGCAAAAATGATTTAGCCTCCCGCTCGAGATTGCTTTAGCTCGCGAACCGCTTACGCAATACCTAGGCGCACGGATGAAATTTTAAATGGAGCTTTTCACTATGACGGACCATAGCGCTGTACAACCAAACCTTTGTATCTCGACAAAAATCCTGGAACTGGAACAACTCGACAGTCCAAGTTTAAGAAAGCTGATCAGCGGGCAAGTGCTTGCCATTCGAGTGCCCGACTTCGCCAACGAAAAAACCAGCGCACGGCTGATTCAGAGCATCAGCGAAACCGCCACGCTGGAACAGTACAGCCACGAAACCTACGAGGGCGGGCACGTCGTACAGCACTTCTATGGCGTGCATCGCTGGGGCACGCCGTTCAATTCCACCTATGGCAAGGTTGCGGGCAGTGATGCCCAACGCAAGTATTACGCTGACGCTGCCCATATGCGCAGCCTGATCGACCGTATTTGCGCCCCGCAACAACCGCCCATTCAAGACTTGATGGAGCAGTTCCAGAGCATTTGGCCGCAAGGCGCACAAGCCGCTGCATTCCAGGGCCAACCGATGTTCTGCGGGATCATCCGCGCCATGTTTCCCGAGACGGCGCACCTCTCGGAAACGGTTCCCCATGTTGATTGCCTGCCCCTGTCGATCGCGGAACTGGAACACCAATTCAGCGCCAATATTTATCTGGAAACGCCGCCATCAGGCGGAGAGTTGATCATCTGGGATACCGAGGCCTTTGCCTATGCCGAGGTCAAGCGTTTCGAAGGTGCGCAGCTACCCGAGGAGCGCTTGCAAAAGCCGTTGCGTATCCAGCCGCGCAAGAACGAATTGGTGATCATCAATACTCGCCGTCCCCATGCCATTTGCGGATTCGAATCGGGCAAACGTATCAGCATGCAGTCGTTTATCGGCTATACCGCTGGCAAACCGTTTTATTTCTGGTGCTGATACTTTTAACCCTCTTGCAAATGGACATCTTTTTATGACCCCCGAAGAATTCCGTCGCCATGGCTACGCCATGATCGACCTGATCGCAGACTATCGAGAAAACATCGAGCAACGCGGCGTGCAGCCCACCACGGTGCCCGGCGAAATCAAGGCCGCCCTGCCAGCGAGCCCGCCTGACAGCGCCGAACCGTTCGAACAGATCATGGGCGATGTCGAAAAGCTGATCATGCCCGGGCTGCTGCATTGGCAGCATCCGAGTTTTTTCGGCTTCTTCCCTTCCAACGTGGAGCTGTCTTCGGTGCTGGGCGATTGCCTGAGCACTGGCCTGGGTGTGGTGGGCTTGTCCTGGCAATCCAGCCCGGCCCTCACCGAAATCGAAGAAGTGACCACCGATTGGCTGCGCGACATGCTCGGCCTGAGCAGCGCCTGGAGCGGCGTGATCCAGGACTCCGCGTCAACCTCCACCCTGGTGGCCCTCATCAGCGCCAGGGAGCGCAGCTCCGATTACGCGCTGATGCATGACGGCCTGCAAAACAGCGGCGCCCCCCTGATCGTCTACACCTCGGCCCACGCCCATAGCTCGGTCAACAAGGCGGCGATCCTGGCCGGATTCGGCCAGAACCATATCCGCACCATCGCCACCGACCAACACAATGCAATGTCGCCCCAGGCATTGGCGCACGCCATCGAACAGGACCTGGCCGCCGGCAATCGCCCCTGCGTAGTAATTGCTACCACCGGGACCACAGCCGCCATGGCGATCGACCCTCTGGATGCGATTGGCGACCTGACACAACGCCACGGTGTGTGGCTGCATGTGGACTCGGCCATGGCCGGCGCTGCGATGATCCTGCCGGAATGCCGGGCACTGTGGCAGGGCATCGAAAAAGCCGACTCCCTGGTGCTCAACCCGCACAAATGGCTGGGCGCGGCCTTCGATTGCTCGGTGTACTTCGTGCGCGACCCCGAGCATTTGATTCGCATCATGACCACCAACCCGAGCTACTTGCAGTCCAGTGCCGACGGCCAAGTCAGAAACTACCGCGACTGGCGGATTTCATTGGGCAGCCGCTTCCGCGCCCTGAAGCTGTGGTTTCTGATACGCGAACAAGGCGTCAGCGGCTTGCAGGCACGGCTGAGGCGCGACCTGGCCAATGCACGCTGGCTGGCTGAACAGATCGAAAGCAGCGCGCAATGGAAACTGGTGGCCGCGCCAGCCCTGCAAACCCTGTGTATTCGTCATGAACCGCCAGGGCTGAACGGCGAGGCGCTGGATCAGCACACGCGGGCCTGGGCAGAAAAACTCAACCAGTCCGGTCATGCCTATGTCACCCCCGCCCTCCTCGAAGAGCGCTGGATGGTGCGGGTGTCCATCGGTGCATTGGGCACCGAGCGCCAGCATGTCGAACGGTTATGGACGCGGCTGCAAAGCCTGGTCGCTGAAACGCTGCCAAAGTAGCTCCCTCGCCACGGTTTAATGCTCGTCTGCTGTGTCTAAACAGACACCCGCGCACGGCGCATCCAGCGCTCGAACGCCATGGCATTCAGTGGCCGGCTGATCAGGTAGCCCTGGGCCGTGTCGCACTGCCAGTGCTTGAGCAGGGTGAGGCTGTGCTCGAACTCCACCCCCTCGGCCACGACCTTGAGGCCCAGGTTGTGGCTCATCTCGATGGTGGAGCGCACGATCACGCCGTCGCCGCTGGTGCTGTCGAGGTTACGTATGAACGACTGGTCGATCTTCAACTCCTGTACCGGCAGGCGCTGCAACTGCGCCAGTGATGAGTAACCGGTACCGAAGTCGTCCACCGACAGGCTGATGCCGCAGCCGCGCAGTTGTTCCAGCACGCTGAGGGCTTGCTGTGGATTGTGCATGATGGCGCTTTCGGTGATTTCGAAAAGCAAATGCTCGGCGCTCACCTCGTATTGGATCAATAGCGCAGTGACGCGAATGGCCAAGTCGTCATCGACCAGGTCGTTCACCGAGATATTCACCGACAGTTGAATCACCAGGCCACGCAGCGCCCATTCGGCAATCTGGCGGATGGCCTCTTCAATCACCCATAAGGTCAGGGGCCCCATGCTGCCGGTGCGTTCGGCCAGGGGAATGAATTCTGTGGGCGACACTTGCCCAAGGGTCGGGTGTTGCCAGCGCAACAACGCTTCGGCCTGGCCCACATGGCCGTGCTTGAGGTCAAGCTTGGGCTGATAGCACAGGAACAACTCGCCTTCGACCACCGCCCGGCGCAGATCGCGGATCAGGGTAATCTGGCGTTGGTGAGCGAGGTCGCGATCAGGCTGGTAGATCTGCAAATGCCCCGGCATGGTGGCCGCGTCATGCCGAGCGATGGCGGCGCGGTTGATCAGTTCCTCGACCTGCTGACCGTCTGCGGGATACGCGGCAATACCGATGCTCACTTCATGACGCACTTCATCGTTACCGATGCGCTGGGGTTCGGTCAGCAGCCCGTACACGCGGTCGGCACGGGCGACGGCGGAGTCGATTTCGGTGTTTTCCAGCAACAGCAGAAACTCACTGCCGGCAATGCGCGCGGCGGTGTCGCTGGCCAGCAGACTCATGGACAGGCAGCGGCTGGCTTCGCACAACATTTCTTCCACACCCTGGGGGCCGAAGCCTTCGTTGATGACCCGATAGTTTTCAATCCCCAGGTACAGCAACACCACCGGCCGCCGCGCACTGATCGCACTGCCCAGACGCTCCATGGCCAGGGCGCGATTGGGCAGGCCGGTGAGCGCATCATGCAAAGCGTTATGGGCCAACTGTCGTTCGCGCACGGCGATGCCGCTTTGCATGGCATTGAAAGCGCGGGCCAAGAGGCCGAACTCATCATGGCTGCGCACCCGCACCGGCGTGTGGTAGTCACCGGCGCCGATCCGCTCAGCGGCCCGCACCAATGCATTGAGCGGGCGTGATACACGCCGCGCAAGAAATAACGCCGCCCCCAGCGAGACCAACAGCACCGCCACGGCAATCACCAGAAACTGCCGGTCCAGCGGTGCGAAGGATTCCAGGGCGTGGTCCAGCGGGCTTTGCAGCAACACGCGCACTTCATCGCCTTCGCCGCTATTGGCCAAGGGCAACACCTGGCTGAGCACGCGCTGGCCATGGAACCCTTGGACCCGCGCCTGCGGATCGATTGACGTACCCAGCAGCAGGTCGATAACGCTCGGGCGCAAACTGCCCGGCTGGGTCGTGAAGAGCTGGCCGACATGGCCGCCTTGTACGCTGAGAAACGACACCTCAAGGTTGCTCATGGAGCGCAACTCATGGGCAAATTGCGTATCCATGGGAAAGCCCATGATCACTCGGGCGATGGGCGCGGGTTCAAGGACTTCCTTCTGCACCAGCAAGTAGGGGCGCCCAGCCATGGCGACGATCAGCATTTGCTGGCCGCTGCGGCGCGCGCTGCGCAATGCATTGGCATAAGGGAACGCCTCCCCTTGCGTCATCGCCGGCAAGGTACTGACCATGACCCTGTCATCCAGGCCCAACACGAACACTTCGCTGGAATTGACCCCCGTACCGTGGCGTCCCAGGGCCTCCAGGATCGGCACAGTTGCGCCACCGGCCACGGCCTGCTTGAACGGGCCATCGATGGTGAGCCAGTCCAACCCATATTGCAGGCGGCGGCCGCGCAGGTCCAACAAGCGCTCGAACACCTGCCGCCCAGTGTCCAACTGCACCTGGGCCTGGTTCTCCACGGCGCGGGTAGTAGCGGCCTTGACGGCGAAATACGTGGCCGCCACGACCACCAGCAACAACAGCGCCAGTACTCCGGCAATCCGGGTTTGAAAGGTGTGACGCCACTGCAATGCCGCACCCGCCGGCCGCGCTCGGCGTTCTGTGCGGTGCGTTGCGTCTCTCATATGCATCCCTGCCGGTTGCTGAGCTGGCGTCAAAAAAACGTCCATCCTTAAAGAGAATTTTGTTTAGGCTAGATTAGCTTGGACAAGGCATAAGTAAACCCAATAAATACGGCACCGTTAGCGTCATATTATTGACTAAAGCACTGAGGCAGCGTCATTTTGGTAATTTCATGCAATATGTTGCTATCTCACCCCCACCATTGAAACCACCGCTCCCCCGCCCCATCTAACCTGCATACTCCCTTATGCAGGTGCCCCATGAGCGACCAGCAAGACGTCCCTGATTACGACCTCAACGATTACGCCGACCCCGAAAACGCAGAAACCTCCTCGTCCAACACCGGCCTGGCGCTTCCTGGGCAGAACCTGCCGGACAAGGTCTATATCATCCCGATCCACAACCGGCCGTTTTTCCCGGCGCAAGTGCTGCCGGTGATCGTCAATGAAGAGCCGTGGGCCGAGACCCTGGAGCTGGTGAGCAAATCCGACCACCACTCCCTTGCCCTGTTTTTCATGGACACGCCGCCTGAAGATCCGCGGCACTTCGACACCTCGGCCCTGCCGCTGTACGGCACCCTGGTCAAGGTGCACCACGCCAGCCGCGAGAACGGCAAGCTGCAATTCGTCGCCCAGGGCCTGACCCGTGTGCGCATCAAAACCTGGCTCAAGCACCATCGCCCACCGTACCTGGTGGAGGTCGAATACCCGCATCAGCCCAGCGAGCCCACCGACGAGGTCAAGGCCTACGGCATGGCGTTGATCAATGCGATCAAGGAACTGCTGCCGCTCAACCCGCTATACAGCGAAGAGTTGAAGAACTACCTCAACCGCTTCAGCCCCAACGACCCGTCGCCGCTCACCGACTTCGCCGCCGCCCTCACCTCGGCGACAGGTAATGAGCTGCAGGAAGTGCTGGACTGCGTACCCATGCTCAAGCGCATGGAAAAAGTGCTGCCGATGCTGCGCAAAGAGGTCGAAGTGGCGCGGCTGCAAAAAGAACTGTCTGCCGAAGTGAACCGCAAGATCGGCGAGCACCAGCGCGAATTCTTCCTCAAGGAACAGCTCAAGGTCATCCAGCAGGAGCTGGGCCTGACCAAGGACGACCGCAGTGCGGACGTCGAGCAGTTCGAGCAGCGCCTGGAAGGCAAGGTGCTGCCGGCCCAGGCGAAAAAACGCATTGATGAAGAATTGAACAAACTGTCGATCCTGGAGACCGGCTCGCCGGAATACGCCGTCACGCGCAACTACCTGGACTGGGCTACCTCGGTGCCGTGGGGCGTGTACGGCGCAGATAAGCTCGACCTCAAACACGCGCGCAAGGTGCTGGACAAACACCATGCGGGCCTGGATGACATCAAGAGTCGCATCCTCGAATTCCTCGCGGTGGGCGCCTATAAAGGCGAAGTCGCCGGTTCCATCGTGCTGCTGGTAGGCCCGCCGGGCGTGGGCAAGACCAGCGTGGGCAAATCCATTGCCGAGTCCCTGGGCCGACCGTTCTACCGTTTCAGCGTCGGCGGTATGCGCGATGAGGCCGAGATCAAGGGCCATCGCCGCACCTACATCGGCGCCCTGCCCGGCAAGCTGGTGCAGGCACTGAAAGACGTGGAAGTCATGAACCCGGTGATCATGCTCGACGAGATCGACAAGATGGGCCAGAGCTTCCAGGGCGACCCGGCATCGGCGCTGCTGGAAACCCTGGACCCGGAGCAGAACGTCGAATTCCTCGACCACTACCTGGACCTGCGCCTGGACCTGTCCAAAGTGCTGTTCGTGTGCACCGCCAACACCCTGGACTCGATTCCGGGCCCGTTGCTGGACCGCATGGAAGTGATTCGCCTGTCGGGCTATATCACCGAAGAAAAAGTCGCCATCGCCAAGCGCCACCTGTGGCCCAAACAGTTGGAAAAAGCCGGCGTCGCGAAAAACAGCCTGACCATCAGCGACGGCGCGCTGCGTGCGTTGATCGACGGTTATGCGCGGGAAGCCGGGGTGCGTCAGTTGGAGAAGCAACTGGGCAAACTGGTGCGCAAGGCGGTGGTCAAGCTGCTGGATGAGCCCGACAGCGTGATCAAGATCGGCAACAAGGACCTGGAAAGCTCCCTGGGGATGCCGGTATTCCGTAACGAGCAGGTGCTGTCCGGCACCGGCGTGATCACCGGCCTGGCCTGGACCAGCATGGGCGGCGCCACATTGCCGATTGAAGCAACGCGTATCCACACGCTCAATCGCGGCTTCAAGCTCACCGGGCAGTTGGGTGAAGTGATGAAGGAATCCGCCGAAATCGCCTACAGCTACATCAGCTCGAACCTGAAGTCGTTTGGCGGTGATCCGAAGTTCTTCGACGAAGCCTTCGTTCACTTGCACGTGCCGGAAGGCGCCACGCCGAAAGACGGCCCGAGTGCGGGTGTGACCATGGCCAGTGCGCTGCTGTCGCTGGCACGCAACCAGCCGCCAAAGAAAGGCGTGGCCATGACCGGCGAACTGACCTTGACCGGGCATGTACTGCCGATTGGCGGGGTGCGTGAAAAGGTGATTGCAGCGCGGCGCCAGAAGATCCACGAGCTGATCCTGCCGGAGCCCAACCGTGGCAGCTTTGAAGAGTTGCCGGAGTACCTGAAGGAAGGCATGACCGTGCACTTCGCCAAGCGCTTTGCGGATGTGGCGAAGGTGCTGTTCTGATAGAGCTCTAGCGCCTGAACCGGCCTCATCGGGGCAAGCCCCTCCCACAGGGAACCGGCGTCGTGAATGACAACGCGGTCAAATGTGGGAGGGGGCTTGCTCCCGATGGCGTCAGCCGCCGTACCGCAAAGCGCTCTTGTCACACCCTGGCTCATCTTCGGTTATGCTCGCCCTTCGTCGTGTATAAACGGAGCCTCCATGACCGCTGCCCGCCTGCTTCTCCCCTTGAGCCTTGCCCTATTGGCCGCGTGCGCCAGTGCACCGAAGCAAAACGTCACCGTGGACAACCAGAGCGCCTGCCCGCTCCAGCTTAAAACCAATCAAAACCTGATCCTCACCTTGCCCAGCAACCCCACCACCGGCTACCGCTGGGCCATCCAGGATTCGGCTGGCGGTGTTCTGCGCGCATTAAGCCCCGAGGTCTATAGCAGCACCGAATCCGGTGTGATCGGCGGCGGTGGTCAATCGACCTGGCGCTTCCAGGCATTCGCCCCAGGGCAAGGCCGTTTGCGCCTGACCTCCCAGCAACCCTGGGAGCCGGAAGCCGAACCTGTCGAAACCTTTGACTGCGCCATTACGGTGAACTGATATGCCTTGGCTGATCCTTGCCTTGATGGGCGCCGGTACCTTTATCTACGGCCTGGCGACTCACGCGACGCTGCTGTGCCTGCTGGTCAAGCCACTGCCGGTTCTGGCGCTGCTGGGTTGGCTGCATGACGCACCGCCTACCGACTATCGACGCTGGATCAGCCTGGGGTTGATTTTTTCCGTGGTGGGCGACGTATTGCTCGCCTGGCCGGGGGACCTGTTTATCTTTGGCCTGGGCGCATTTCTGTTTGCGCATCTGGCTTACCTCAAAGCCTATTTCAGCGACTGTCGGCGCCTGGCAATAGTACCGCTTGTGCTGGCCCTGGCTGTCGGGGCGATCCTGCTGGGCATCCTGATCTCCCACGGTTTAGGCGAGTTGCTGATACCGGTGGTGGTTTACGCGCTGGTGATCAGCGCCATGCTCTGGCGTGCATTGGCAAGGTTGGGCAGCGCGGTACCGCAACGCTCGGCACTGCTGGCGGCAGCGGGTGCGGTCTCGTTTGTGTTTTCCGATACGTTGATCGGTATCAACCGGTTTGTATTGGCCTTCGATGCGGCGCCCTATTTGTTGATCGCCACTTATTGGCTCGGGCAATGGGGCATCACCGCCTCAGCTTTCCATCAGACAACCCGCGCATCCGACGACCAACTTGGCTAAAATGCGGGCCTTTCCCCCTCGTCGCCGGAACAACCGTGAGCAAAGAACCCGATCGCCTATTCGCCCAGCCCCTGCCCCAGGTGCCGGACTTCGCCTTTAACGAGGATGTGGTGCGGGTGTTCCCGGACATGATCAAACGCTCGGTACCGGGCTACCCGACCATCGTCGAGAACCTCGGCGTGCTGGCCGCGCAATTTGCCCAGCCGGGTAGCGTGCTGTATGACCTGGGCTCGTCCCTGGGTGCCGTGACCCAAGCCCTGCGTCGCCATGTGCGCACCGATGGCTGCCGGGTGATCGCGGTGGACAACTCGGCGGCGATGGTCGAACGTTGCCGCGAATACCTCAACGGCCAGGACTCGATGTTCCAGGAGTTGCTGCCGGTCGAGGTGATCGAGGGCGATATCCTCGCGTTGCAATTTCAGCCCGCCTCGGTAGTAGCGCTGAACTTCACCCTGCAATTTATCGCCCCTGACGAACGTTTGGCGTTGCTCGGGCGTATCCGCCAATCGCTGCTGCCGGGCGGGGCGTTGATCCTCTCGGAAAAGCTGCGCTTTAACGATGTTGAAGAACACGTACTGCTGACCGACCTGCATATCGCGTTCAAACGCGCCAACGGCTACAGCGAACTGGAAATCGCCCAGAAGCGCAGCGCCATCGAAAACGTCATGAAACCCGACAGCCTCGAAGAACACCGCGAACGCCTGCTGGCGGCCGGGTTCTCGAAAGTCGTGCCGTGGTTCCAGTGTCTTAACTTTGCCTCGTTGATTGCCTTGCCATGATTGATTTATCCCCCCTCGCCCGCCATCTGGTCGGCACTCCTTTGGCCGTTTGGGCCCAGGGCCTGCAAGCGCAGCTCGACAGCAAGATGGAAAAAGGTCACGGCGACCTCGAGCGTTGGCAGAGTGCTTTGGACGCACTGCCGAAGATCCAGCCCAACGAAGTCGACCTGTTGAACGGCCTGGTGCTGGACACCGATTGCGACGACGAAACCCGCGCCCGGATGCACTCGGCACTGATGGGGCTGAGCCCATGGCGCAAAGGCCCGTTCCACCTGTTCGGCGTGCATGTGGACACCGAATGGCGTTCGGACTGGAAGTGGTCGCGGGTTGCGCCGCACTTGAACTTGAAGGGCAAACGCATCCTCGATGTGGGCTGCGGCAACGGTTACTACATGTGGCGAATGCTCGGCGCGGGCGCCGACAGTGTGATTGGCGTGGACCCCAACTGGCTGTTCTTCTGCCAGTTCCAGGCAGTGCAACGTTACCTGTCTGAGCCCAAAGCCTGGCACCTGCCGTTCCCGTTCGAAGACTTGCCGGCGAACCTGGAAGGCTTCGACACGGTGTTCTCCATGGGCGTGTTCTACCATCGCCGCTCGCCGATCGAGCACTTGCTGGCGCTCAAAGACACCCTGGTAAAGGGCGGCGAGCTGGTCCTGGAAACCCTGGTGGTGGAAGGCGATCAGCAGCAGGTGCTGGTGCCGGAAGACCGTTATGCACAGATGCGTAACGTGTGGTTCCTGCCCTCGGTGCCGGCGTTGATGTTGTGGCTGCGCCGTGCAGGCTTCAGTGAGGTGAGGTGCGTGGATGTGAGCGTGACCACGGTTGAGGAACAGCGTGGAACAGAGTGGATGAAATATCAGTCGCTCAGTGACTTCCTCGACCCCGAAGATCACAGCAAGACCATCGAAGGGCTGCCGGCGCCGATGCGGGCGGTGATCATCGCCAAAAAGTAACTGAACAAATAGAGAGCCAAATGTGGGAGGGGGCTTGCTCCCGATAGCAGTATGTCAGTCACCTATTGGTTAACTGACCCACCGCTATCGGGAGCAAGCCCCCTCCCACATTGGAACTCCTGTGTTGGCTAGAGTGATGGCTTGGCCCGGCGAGCCTTGAAGAACTCGCTCAACACCGTGCCGCACTCCTCGGCCAGCACGCCGCCTTCAAACAGTACCTTATGGTTGAGAAAGCCCTGGGTAAAAAACTGCCCCTGGCTTTGCACAATCCCGGCCTTGGGCTCCAGTGCGCCATACACCACCCTTGCGATGCGTGAATGCACGATCAACCCGGCGCACATGCTGCACGGTTCCAGGGTCACATACAGCGTGCTGCCCACCAGGCGATAGTTGCTGATGGCTTGCGCAGCGGCGCGGATCGCGACCATTTCGGCATGGGCGCTGGGGTCGTTGCCGCTGATCGGGCAATTGAAACCGCGGCCGATGATTGCACCATCCTGCACCAGCACCGCGCCCACCGGCACTTCGCCCAGTGCGGCGCCTTGGGCGGCCAGGGCGAGGGCTTCGCGCATAAAGTCCTGGTCGCGACTGCGGTCGATAATCGCGCCGGGGCGAATCTGGCGCATCACGCCACCTCGATAGCGGCCATCAGGCCGGTTTCCATATGGTCGATCACGTGGCAATGGAACATCCACACTCCCGGGTTATCCGCCACCAGCGCCACACGGGCGCGTTCGTTCTTGCCCAGCAGGTAGGTGTCGGTGAAATACGGGATGACCTTGTGGCGGTTCGACGCAATCACCTTGAAGCTCATGCCATGCAGGTGGATGGGGTGCTGGTACTGGGTCATGTTCTTCAATTCAAAGATGTAGCTCTTGCCCTTTTCAAGCCTGGCAATCGGGCGGTCGGCACAGGTCTTGTCGGTGATGTCCCAGGCCTGGCCGTTGATCTGCCACAGGCTGGGTGGCTTACCGTTTTCGACATTGACCGACACCGAACCGACCCATTCGAAATTGAAGTTGAGTTTCTCGGCATTGGCCAAGTCCGGCTCGGCAACCGGGTTGGCCGGCAATGCCGGTGGCCACTGGGTAGGCGCATCGGTGTTGGCCACCGAACGGAAGGTGCCCAGGCGCACCGGGCCGTTGCGGATCGACAATTCTTCACCCGCCGGCGGGGCCTTGATTGCCAGACAGATGCGCATCCCTGGGCCCAGCCAGTATTCCTTGCCCAGCGGGCGCGGCTCGATGGGGTTGCCGTCCAACGCGTAGATCTGCGCTTCGACGCCGGGGATGTTGAGGCGATAGGTCAGGGTGTTGTCGAGGTTGAGCAAGCGCACGCGAGTGATTTGCCCAGCGGGCAGGTCGATGACCGCCTGGGGCACGCCGTTGATGGTGGAGAGGCGCCCTGCAGTGCCGCCCCGCGCCGCTTCACGGGGGATACTGAACTCGACAAACGCACCTTCTTCGTCGATGTGCCAGTTCTTCAGGCTCAAGGTACGTTCGTATTTGAAACCGGTGGGTTCGCGCTCTTCCACAATCAATGGGCCGACCAGGCCACGGCCAAGTTCTTCGCTGCTGCTTACGTGGGGGTGATACCAGTAGCTGCCGGCATCGGGCACGCGAAATTGGTAGTCGAAATATTCCCCAGGCAGCACCGGCAATTGCGAAACGTAGGGCACGCCGTCCATTTCCAGCGGCAGGCGGATGCCGTGCCAGTGGATGGTAGTGGCGACCGGCAGGTGATTGATGAAACGTACCCGCAGCCATTCGCCCTGGCGCACGCGCAACTCGGTGCCAGGCGCCGAAGGGCCGAATGCCCAGGCTTGGGTCTTGTGCCCCGGTACCAGTTCCACGTCCAGGGGCGCGGCAATCAGTTGGTAGTCGCTTCCTGCGTTGGCATCGGCGACCTTGCCCAGCCAGTAACGATAGGCGCCACCGGCGCCCACACCGACGACTGCCAGGCCGGCAAGGCCACCGAGGATCTGTCGACGGGAAAACGATTGGGACACAGCAACCTCACGTATCTGCCGCAGGCCAAGGCCCGCAAAGGGCAGATACGATACACCTGCGTCGCCTAAACAGTAAGGCTTCGCATTGCCGCATGGCGCAATTGTGGATGTCGATAAAGATCAACATGTGGGAGGGGGCTTGCTCCCGATGGCGGTGGGTCAGCTAAAAACATGCTGACTGACACACTGCTATCGGGAGCAAGCCCCCTCCCACATTGTGAACTTCATTGTGGCTTATATTGTGTTTGCTCAGGTCCTGGCAGCCGCCAGAATCAAGGCTTTCATCTCGGCAACCGCACCCTTGAAACCGACGAACAGCGCATGGGCCACCAGTGCATGGCCGATGTTCAGCTCGTTGATGCCCTTGATCGCCGCCACAGCTTCGACGTTGTGGTAGTGCAAGCCATGGCCGGCATTGACGATCAAGCCTTCGTTGAGCCCGCAGTTCACGCCGTCGATGATGCGTTGCAGCTCGTCGGCCACTTCGGTCGGGGTGGTGGCGTCGGCGTAACGGCCAGTGTGCAATTCGATGGCCGGGGCACCGACCCGGCGCGAGGCTTCGATCTGGCGCTCGTCGGCGTCAATGAACAACGAGACTTCACTGCCGATCTTCGACAGGCGCTCCACCGCGGCCTTGATCCGCGCTTCCTGGCCGGCGACGTCGAGGCCGCCCTCGGTGGTCAGCTCCTGGCGGGTTTCGGGCACCAGGCAGATATGCGCCGGGCGAATGCGCTCGGCAAACGCCATCATTTCTTCGGTGACGCCCATTTCGAAGTTCATGCGCGTTTGCAGCACGTCCTTGAGCAGCAACACATCGCGCTCCTGGATGTGGCGGCGGTCTTCGCGCAGGTGCACGGTAATGCCGTCGGCGCCCGCTTCTTCGGCGTCCAGCGCGGCCTTGACCGGGTCAGGGTAACGGGTGCCCCGGGCCTGGCGCAGGGTGGCGACGTGGTCGATGTTGACGCCAAGAAGAATGCGATTGCTGGTGGTCACGGAAGCGCTCCTGAAAAGGGAAAGAATCGGTGCACAGCATACACGGGGATGTCAGGGCTTTCGAAACAACTCGCGACTGACCAGCGGTCGCCCGCCCAGGTGCACGGCCAGGGCCTGGCGCATCAGGCGCTTGGCGGCGGACAAGGCGCCCGGCGCGCTCCAGTCCGCGTCGCTCATGGCCAGCAGTTCGCTGCCCTGGAACAGCCCCGGCTGCAACAGGTACACGCGTTCAAGGCCCGCATCCACTTGCAGGCGGTACATGCCGTCGGCGGCGACGGGATCGCCGTGCAGGTCGTTGTGCAATTCAAAGCCATAGCCCAGGTCGTCGAGCAAGCGCCATTCGAAGGCGCGCAGCAGCGGTTCCAGGGGGCGCCCTTCAGCCAGGGCCAGCAGCGTCGCGGCGTAGTGATCGAAGACTGCCGGGTGCGGGTCTTCGGCGGGTAACAGCCGGATCAGCAGTTCATTGAGGTAAAGGCCGCTGAACAGTGCATCGCCGTTAAGCCAGGCAGAGGTGCCGACGCTTTCCAGGCGGCCGACGTTTTTCAACTCGCCCTTACCGCGAAACTCCACATCCAGGGCCACGAAGGGCCGCGCCAAGGTACCTGCCTTGCCCCGTGCGCTGCGCAGCACCGCACGCAGGCGGCCTTGAGGCGTGAGGAAGTCCACCAGCGCGCTGGTCTCGCGATAGGCGCGGCTGTGCAGCACGTAGGCGAGTTGGCTGGGAGGTGGGGATTGAGACATGGGAACTCACTGCTGGAATGCAATTTTTAAAACCACACAACCTAATGTGGGAGGGGGCTTGCTCCCGATGGCGGTGGGTCAGTTAAACAAATAAGTGACTGACCCTCCGCTATCGGGAGCAAGCCCCCTCCCACATTTTTTCAGACCTGCGGTGTTCTTAAAGGTCGCCATAGCCCAGTGAGCGCAACGCACGCTCATCATCTGACCAGCCACCCTTAACCTTCACCCACAGGTTAAGCATGATCTTGGAGTCGAACAGCAGCTCCATGTCCTTGCGCGCTTCGGTGCCGATGCGCTTGATGCGCTCGCCCTTGTCGCCAATGATGATTTTCTTCTGGCCGTCACGCTCGACGAGGATCAGCGCATGGATATGCAAGGTCTTACCCTGCTGCTTGAACTCTTCGATCTCGACGGTGATCTGGTACGGCAGCTCGGCACCCATCTGGCGCATGATTTTCTCGCGTACCAGCTCGGCGGCGAGGAAGCGGCTGCTGCGGTCGGTGATCTGGTCTTCCGGGAAGAAATGCTCGTTTTCCGGCAGGTAACCGGCGATCACGCGCTCCAGGGCTTCGAGGTTGTGGCCGTGCTGGGCCGAGATCGGCATGATCTGGGCGTTCGGCAGTTGTTCCTGCAACCAGGTCAGGTGCGGCATCAGCTCGGCTTTGTCTTCGATGCGGTCGGTCTTGTTCAACGCGACGATCAAGGGGCCGGTGACGTACTGCACACGCTCGAGAACCATCTGGTCTTCGTCGGTCCACTTGGTGCGGTCGACCACGAAGATCACCACGTCGACGTCTTTCAACGCCGCCGAAGCGGTCTTGTTCATGTAGCGGTTCAGGGCTTTCTCACCGCCTTTGTGCATGCCCGGGGTATCGACATACACCGCTTGCACGTTGCCTTCAGTCTTGATGCCCAGCATGTTGTGGCGAGTGGTCTGGGGCTTGCGCGAAGTGATCGCGAGCTTCTGGCCGAGGATGTGGTTGAGCAGCGTGGACTTGCCCACGTTCGGGCGGCCGACGATGGCAACATAGCCACAGCGTGTTGCGGTTGAATCAGTCATGGCCATTCTCCACGCCCAGGGCAATCAGTGCTGCAGCGGCCGCTACCTGTTCGGCAATGCGACGGCTCACACCCTGACCTCGGCTTTTTTCGTTCAATAAGGTGATTTCACACTCCACGAAGAACACGCGGCAATGGGGCTCACCCTGGATATCCACCACTTCGTAGCGTGGCAGTTCGCAACCGCGGGACTGCAGGTATTCCTGCAGGCGGGTCTTGGGATCTTTGTTGGTGTCGACCAGCGTCAGGCTTTCGATTTCAGAAGCCAGCCAGGCGACCACGCGCTCCTTGGCCGTCTCCATCCCTGCATCGAGGTAGATCGCGCCGATCAAGGCTTCCAGGGCATCGGCCAGAATCGATTCGCGACGGAAACCGCCGCTTTTCAACTCACCGGACCCCAACCGCAGGTACTCGCCCAGGCCGAAACCTCGGGCCAGCACGGCCAGGGTCTCGCCTTTCACAAGGCGCGCCCGCAGGCGCGAAAGCTGGCCTTCGCGCGCTTGAGGAAAACGCTCGAACAGCGCCTCACCGGCGGCAAAATTGAGGATGGCATCACCGAGGAATTCCAGGCGCTCGTTATTGCGCCCTGCAAAGCTGCGGTGTGTGAGGGCAAGGACCATCAATTCGGGGTCCTTGAAGGTGTAGCCGAGCTGGCGCTCGAGACGACTTAGAGAAACGGTCACGGTTTATCCATATCTAGTTGGTGGCACCGGCGGCCATCGACGATTGACGCAGTGTTCAAATTCACATCCTGATTGGTGCTGCATGGGGCCGGACGATTAATTGTCCAAACCCCAGAAAAGCATTCGGCGCTGTGTTCACAGCGCCGCCTGTATTACTTGATCAGCCCGACCCGCGAGAAGTTCGGCAGGTGGCTGAGCTTGGGTTCCGGCCAACTCATCCAGACCGCGAAGGCTTTGCCGACGATGTTCTCGTCGGGCACCATGCCCAGCAGGTCCTTGGGAATATTGGGGTCATCCCAGTAACGGCTGTCATTGGAGTTGTCGCGGTTGTCGCCCATCATGAAGTAGTGCCCGGCGGGTACTTTCCACTGGCCATCAGGCATTGCGCGGTAGCGGCTCATTTCCTTGCGGATCTCGTGCTCTACCGCACCGAGTTTTTCCTGGTACAGCTCGGCGCTGCCCAGGGTGTTCGGCTCGGCGCCCAGCAGCTTCTCGGCCACCGATTCACCGTTGATGAACAGGCGCTTGTCGCTGGTGTAGCGCACCACGTCGCCCGGCAGGCCGACTACACGCTTGATGTAGTTGACGTTGGGGTCGCTCGGGTAGCGGAATACCATCACATCGCCGCGCTGCGGGTCACCGACCTCGATGACTTTCTTGTCGATCACCGGCAAGCGGATCCCGTAGGAAAACTTGTTCACCAGGATAAAGTCGCCCACGTCCAGGGTCGGCTTCATCGACCCAGAAGGGATCTGGAACGGCTCCACCAGGAACGAACGCAGCACCAGCACGATGAACAACACCGGGAAGAACGACTTGCCGTATTCAACCAGCAAGGGCTCTTTGTTCAGCTTCTCGATCACCACCGCATCGGGCTGGCTGACGCTGCCCTGATAGGAAGCAATGGCCGACCGCCGACGCGGGGCGAAGAACACCAGATCGAGCAACGCCAGGAGGCCGCAAACGGCGACGGCGATAACCAGCAACAGCGGGAAATTTAGTGACATAGGACCTAACTATCCAACCTGAGCACCGCAAGGAAGGCTTCTTGTGGAACTTCCACGTTACCTACTTGCTTCATGCGTTTTTTACCGGCCTTTTGCTTCTCAAGCAGCTTGCGCTTACGGCTTACGTCACCGCCGTAGCATTTGGCCAGTACGTTCTTTCTGAGAGCCTTGACGGAAGTCCGTGCAATGATCTGCCCGCCAATGGCGGCCTGGATCGCAACGTCGAACATCTGGCGCGGAATCAGTTCTTTCATCTTCTCGGTCAGTTGGCGACCTTTGTAGTGCGCGTTGTCCTTGTGCACGATCAGTGCCAGGGCATCTACCTTGTCGCCGTTGATCAGCACATCCAGTTTCACCAGATTAGCCGATTGGTAACGATCGAAATGGTAATCCAGCGAAGCATAGCCGCGACTGGTGGATTTGAGACGGTCGAAGAAGTCCAGGACCACTTCGTTCATCGGCATGTCGTAGGTCACTTGCACCTGGGTACCGAGGAACAGCATGTCGCGCTGTACGCCACGCTTTTCGATACACAGGGTGATGACGTTGCCCAGGTGCTCCTGCGGGACCAGGATATTGGCCCGCACGATTGGCTCACGCATGTCTTCGATGGCCGACAGATCCGGAAGCTTGGACGGGTTGTCGACGTAAATCGTTTCACCGGTTTTGAGCAACAGCTCGAAAATAACGGTCGGCGCCGTGGTGATCAGGTCCAGGTCGTACTCGCGCTCAAGACGCTCCTGGATGATTTCCATGTGCAGCATGCCCAGAAACCCGCAGCGGAAGCCGAAGCCCAGGGCGTCGGAGCTTTCCGGGGTGTACTGCAACGACGAGTCGTTGAGGGTCAGCTTTTGCAGCGCTTCGCGAAAATCCTCGAAGTCGTCGGAGCTGACCGGGAACAGGCCGGCGTAGACCTGTGGCTGGATACGCTTGAAGCCGGGCAGTACGTCGACGTCGGGCGTGGAGCTCAGGGTCAGGGTGTCACCCACCGGTGCACCGTGGATGTCCTTGATACCGGCGATGATGAAGCCTACTTCACCGGCTTTCAGATCAGTGGTGGCGGTGTGCTTGGGGTTGAATACACCGACGCTGTCCACCAGGTGGATCTTGCCGGTGGACTTGACCAGGATCTTGTCGCCCTTCTTCACACGGCCATGGCGCACGCGGACCAGGGAGACAACGCCCAGGTAGTTGTCGAACCAGGAGTCGATGATCAACGCTTGCAGCGGATCTTCGTAGTTGCCGGTCGGCGCGGGAATGGTGTGCACCAGACGCTCGAGTACTTCGTCGACACCCAGGCCGGTCTTGGCGCTGCAGGTGACGGCGTCGGTGGCGTCGATGCCGATGATCTTCTCGATCTCTTCCTTGACGCGCTCAGGCTCGGCCTGGGGCAGGTCGATCTTGTTGAGCACGGGCATGACTTCCAGGCCCTGCTCGATCGCGGTGTAGCAGTTGGCAACCGACTGCGCCTCGACGCCCTGGCCGGCGTCGACTACCAGCAAGGCACCTTCACAGGCCGCAAGCGAACGGCTGACTTCATAGGTGAAGTCGACGTGGCCCGGGGTGTCAATGAAGTTCAGCTGGTAGGTGATGCCGTCTTTGGCCTTGTAATACAGAGTAACGCTGTGGGCCTTGATGGTGATCCCGCGTTCGCGTTCGAGGTCCATGGAGTCCAGTACCTGGGCTTCCATTTCACGCTCGGCAAGGCCGCCGCACATCTGGATGAATCGATCGGCCAGCGTCGACTTGCCATGGTCAATGTGGGCGATGATGGAGAAATTGCGGATATGACTCAAATCACTCACGGATCAACACTCAAAAAGGCTGCAGGCAGATTGCCCGCTGAAAAATAGCCGGGAATTGTACCTGATGCTCAGGCCAGACGTCATCTTTGCTGACCAGAACAAAAATGCCCCACTCACGAGAGCGGGGCATTTTTTGTGCATAAGCGCAGCTTCAACCGGCCCGACGCAGCAGCCAGAACCCGGCCACGGCGCAGATGGCCGTCGGCACCAGCACCGCAAACAGCGGCGAGAAACCGAACACCAGGCTCGACGGCCCGAGCAGATCCTGGGCGATGCGGAAGGTAAAGCCCACCAGCACGCCGGTAAATACCCGCTGGCCCAGGGTTACGGAGCGCAACGGCCCGAAGATGAAGGAGATCGCCATCAACACCAACGCGGCGGTTACCACCGGCTGCAGGACTTTCACCCAGAACGCCAGCCAGTAGCGGCCGTTGTTCAGGCCCTGGTCCTTGAGGTAATGGATGTAGCTCCACAACCCCGAGATCGGCAGCGCTTCGGGGACCATCACCACGGTGTTGAGCAGTTCCGGCTTCAGGGCGATATCCCACTGCTCGGTCGGTGCATTGACCACTTCAGTGCTGGCCTTGGTGCCCTGGCCCACATTGCGGAAGTAGGTGGTGGTGACGTCGCTCAGTTGCCATTGCTCGGCATTGTATTGCGCGCGCTTGGCGAAGCTGGAGGACAGCATGTGCCGCTCTTTATCGAAGGTATAGCGCGTGACACCGATCAACAGGCCGCCTGGCTGCACGGCGTTGATGTGGATGAACTCATCACCCTGGCGGTGCCACAGGCCGTGCTTGGCGCTTTGCGCATCGCCCGAGCCTTGGGCCAGGGCGCGATTGGCCTGGGCAGTGGCTTCGGCCGGGGGCGCGACGTATTCACCGATCAGCACGCTGCACGCCATCAGCAGCAGCATCGGCTTCATCACCGCCCAGACGATACGACCAATGGAAACGCCGGCGGCGCGCATGATGGTCAGCTCGCTGTTGCTGGCCAGGGTGCCCAGGCCGATCAGGCAACCGATCAGCGCCGCCATCGGCATCATGTCGTAGAGGCGGCGCGGCGCAGTCAGTGCCACGTAGCTCAGTACATCCGTGACCGTGTAGGTGTCGGTGACGTTGCCCACTTCATCAATGAAGGCGAACAGCAAGGCCAGGCCAAGAATGATGCCCAGTACCGCCAGGATGGCGATCAGTACGCTGCTGCCTATGTAGCGATCAAGCTTAGCCACGGGCCAACTCCTTCAGGCCACGACGGCTCTTCATTTTCAAACGGATAGGTTCCCAATAGAGCAGCCCCAGGCCGATCAACAGGAAAACCCCGTGCACCCACCACAGGCCAAGGGCTGGCGGCAACTTGCCTTTCTCGAGGGAGCCACGGGCGGAAATCAGGATGGTCAGGTAGGCCATGTACAGCAGGATCGCCGGCAGCAGCTTGAGGAAACGCCCCTGGCGCGGGTTGACGCGCGACAGCGGCACGGCCATCAAGGTTACGATAAACACCAGCAGCGGCAAGGACAAACGCCATTGCAGCTCGGCAATGGAGCGCAGTTCCTGGCTGCCGAACAGCGATGCAGTCGGCAGTGCGTCGCGGTCGGTGACCTCGCCGCTGATCTCAGGCTTGGGCAGCATGACGCCATAAGTGTCGTACTTGATCGCCCGGTAGTCCGCCAGACCAGGGCTGCCGTCGTAGCGGTAGCCATTTTCCAGGATCAGGTAGCGGTTGCCGTCGGGGCGTATTTCCTGGCGCCCGCTATCGGCCACCAGAATAGTAATGCCACGGTCTTTCTGGTTCTGGCCGAGGTTTTTCTGGGAAATGAACACGCCACCGAGGTTGGAGCGGTCATCGGTCATGGTTTCGGTATAAGTCACCCGCGTGCCGTCACTGAGGGCCTGGAAGCGCCCGGGCTCGAGGGTATCGAACTCGGTCATCGCATCCTGCTTGTTCAACAGCAGCTGGAACTGCATGGCGCCCTGGGGCGCCAGGCTCATGCTCAACCAGGCCACCACCAGGGCAACGCCGGCGGCCGGCACCATGGTCATGGCCAGCAAACGTTGCTGGCTCATGCCGGTGGCCGACAGCACGGTCATTTCACTCTCAAGGTACAAGCGGCCATAGGCCAGCAATATGCCGAGAAACAGGCCAAGGGGCAGGATCAGCTGCAGCATCCCGGGCATCCGGTAGCCCATGATCAAGAACAACGACCCCGGATCCAGGGCGCCTGCGGCGGCTTGAGCCAGGAACTTGACGAAACGACCACTCATGATGATGACCAGCAATACCGCACTCACGGCACTCAGGGTCAACAGGACTTCGCGGGACAGATAACGGAAGACGATCAAACCAGACACTCCAGGGTTGTCAGGCTAAGGCGGCCAAACAAGCAAGCATACCGAGACGACCCGTTTATCACGGATCGGCTAAAAAGATGGCGCATTATCCTGTGATTGACCGCGCCTGTCACGGAGCTTACTCATGCGCACGCACAAAGCGTGCGCCAAGGGTTGTCAGGCTCCGCCGGCGAGGTTCAAACTGCGGCCTTTGTCCGCTGGCGGTTTACCAAGCTGCCGAGCTTCAAGCCTGAGTACAAACTCCAGGCTCACAGACCTTGATAAGGGACCCGAACATGGAATTGGTTGTAAAAAGCGTTAGCCCCGAAACGTTGAAAACCGCCACCCTCGTGGTCGCTGTCGGCGAAGACCGCACACTCGGCGTCGCCGCCAAGCAACTGGACGAACTGAGCGGCGGCGCGATCAGCGCGATCCTCAAGCGCGGCGACCTGGCCGGCAAAGTCGGCCAGAGCCTGCTGCTGCAGAGCCTGCCCAACCTCAAGGCCGAGCGCGTATTGCTGGTGGGCGTGGGCAAGGACGCCGAACTGGGCGACCGTCCACTGCGCAAGATCATCAGCGGCATCCTCACCACCCTCAAGGGCCTGGGCGGCAGCGATGCGGCACTGGCCCTCGACGAAATCGTGATCAAGGGCCGTGACAGCTACGGCAAGACCCGCCTGCTGGCCGAGTCGCTGCTGGACGGCGGCTATATTTTCGACCAGTTCAAGAGCCAGAAGGCCGAACCCCGCGCCCTGAAGAAAATCACCCTGCTGACCATCAAGGCTGCCCAGGCTGAAGTTCAGCGCGCCGTGACCCACGCCCAGGCCATCGCCAACGGCATGTCGTTCACCCGCGACCTGGGCAACCTGCCGCCGAACATCTGCCACCCGACATTCCTGGGCGAACAGGCCAAGGCATTGGGCAAAGAGTTCAAGGGCTTGAAGGTTGAAGTGCTGGATGAAAAGAAGATCAAGGACCTGGGCATGGGCTCGTTCTATGCCGTAGGCCAGGGCAGCGACCAGCCGCCACGCCTGATCGTGATGCAATACAACGGCGGCAAGAAATCCGAGAAGCCCTACGCCCTGGTGGGTAAAGGCATCACCTTCGACACCGGCGGCATCAGCCTCAAGCCGGGCGCAGGCATGGATGAGATGAAATACGACATGGGCGGCGCGGCCAGCGTGTTCGGTACCCTGCGTGCCGTGCTGGAACTCAAGCTGCCGATCAACCTGGTGTGCATCCTGGCCTGTGCCGAGAACATGCCGAGCGGCGGCGCGGCCCGCCCGGGCGATATCGTCACGACCATGAGCGGCCAGACCGTGGAAATCCTCAACACCGACGCCGAAGGCCGCCTGGTGCTGTGCGACGCCCTGACCTACGCCGAGCGCTTCAAGCCCCAGGCCGTGATCGACATCGCCACCCTGACCGGCGCGTGCATCGTTGCCTTGGGCTCCCACACTTCGGGACTGCTGGGCAACAACGACGAACTGATCGAGCAACTGCTCAGCGCCGGCAAGGCTGCCGACGACCGCGCCTGGCAACTGCCGCTGTTCGATGAGTACCAGGAACAACTGGACAGTCCGTTCGCCGACATCGCCAACATCGGTGGCCCGAAAGCCGGCACCATTACGGCGGCCTGCTTCCTGTCGCGCTTTGCCAAGAACTTCAACTGGGCCCACCTGGACATCGCCGGCACCGCCTGGACCAGCGGCGGCAAGGACAAGGGCGCAACCGGCCGTCCGGTGCCACTGTTGACCCAATACCTGCTGGATCGCGCCAAGGCCTGAAACTGAAGATGCCGGGGCGACCATCCCGCCGCCCCGGTCTCAGGAACCGCAATGACCCAAGTCGACTTCTATATATTGCCCAGCGCCGATCCCCTCGCGCGCCTGGACTTTGCCTGCAAGCTCACCGAAAAAGCCTGGCGCATGGGCCACCGCATCTACCTGCATTGCAGCGATGCCGCCCAACGCGATGAGCTGGATGCCCGCCTGTGGCGCTTCAAGGGCGAAAGCTTCGTGCCCCACGGCCCCGCCGAATCCGAACCTGAAAGCCTGGTAGTCCTGGGTGTGGGCGACAGTTGCGGCGATCACCATGACCTGCTGGTCAACCTGGACCTGAAAGTACCGGCCTTTGCCAAGGCTTTCGCCCGCGTGGCGGAAGTGGTGGTGGAAGACCCGGCTATTCGTCAGGCCGCGCGGGAGAGTTTCCGTTTCTATCGCGAACAGGGCTATTCTCTGCAGGATCACCGGCTACAACGACTTTAGAGCACACGATGGACACTCCCAACCCGCTGAAAAAAGACGACCACCTGCTGGACGACCTGGAGTCGATCCGTCAGTTGCTGGGTGATGACAACCTGCAACCGCCGCTGCTGACCGAAACGGCCGACGGCGAGGTACAGATCCCGCTGCTGTTCGACATGGTCAGCGGCAAGCCTGCCGCGCCGGAACCTGTGGTTGCAGAACCCGCTCCCGCCGCAGAAAAAGCCCCCGATGCCCTGCTCCTGCACCTGGACAATGAACTGCGCGCCGCCGCGCAATTGATCATGCAGGATGTGATTGACGACTTTGCGCCGCATATTGAAGCCGAGATCAAGCGTCGGATGGATGCGCGGATGGAGCGGTTGCTCAGCCAGTACCAGTCCTAAACGACACTGATATTTCCTGTGGGAGGGGGCTTGCTCCCGATAGCGTTGTATCAGCCGATGATTCGGTGGCTGACACTCAGCAATCGGGAGCAAGCCCCCTCCCACATTAGTTTTGCATCAGCCTTAAGTCCGTCTTCAACTCGCCCTCCTCGTCCTCCCCCGTTATACTTGCCGGCTTTCCTGAATAAATGCCAACTAGGGTCCCGCCGCGCATGGATAAGACCTACCAGCCCCACGCTATCGAAACTTCCTGGTACAACACCTGGGAGTCCGAGAACTATTTCGCCCCACAAGGTGCGGGCGACTCGTACACCATCATGATCCCGCCACCGAACGTCACTGGCAGCCTGCACATGGGCCATGGCTTCAACAATGCGATCATGGATGCGTTGATCCGTTTCCGCCGTATGCAGGGTCGCGACACCCTGTGGCAGCCGGGCACCGACCACGCTGGTATCGCCACGCAGATGCTGGTGGAACGCCAACTGGAAGCCACCGGCCAGAACCGTCACGACCTGGGCCGCGAGAAATTCCTGGAGAAAGTCTGGGAATGGAAAGATCAGTCCGGCGGCAATATCAGCCGTCAGATCCGTCGCCTGGGCTCCTCCGTGGATTGGAGCCGCGAGCGCTTCACCATGGACGACGGCCTGTCGGAAGCCGTGAAGGAAGCCTTCGTGCGCCTGCACGAAGACGGCCTGATCTACCGCGGCAAGCGCCTGGTCAACTGGGACACCAAGTTGCACACGGCCATTTCCGACCTTGAAGTGGAAAACCACGACGAGAAAGGTTTCCTGTGGAACCTCAAGTACCCGCTGGCCGATGGCGCCAAGACAGCTGAAGGCAACGACTACCTGATCGTCGCCACCACTCGTCCGGAAACCATGCTCGGCGATGCCGCCGTGGCCGTTAACCCGAACGACGAGCGCTACCAGGCGCTGATCGGCAAGTTCGTCGAACTGCCGTTGGTTGGCCGTCGCATCCCGATCATTGCGGACGACTATTGCGATCCTGAATTCGGCACCGGCTGTGTGAAAATCACCCCGGCCCACGATTTCAACGACTATGAAGTCGGCAAGCGTCACAACCTGCCGCTGCTGAACATCTTCGACAAGAATGCCGCCGTATTGCCGGCCTGCCAGGTATTCAACCTGGACGGCTCGTTGAACGACAGCATCGACGGCAAGATTCCGGCCGAATATGCCGGCCTGGACCGTTTTGAAGCGCGCAAGCAGATCGTTGCCGCCTTCGACGCCGCCGGCTTGCTGGTCAGCGTCGACGACCACGGCCTGAAAGTGCCGAAGGGCGATCGCTCCGGCACCGTGATCGAACCGTGGCTGACCGACCAATGGTACGTGTCCACCAAGCCGCTGGCAGAGCCTGCCATCGCCGCCGTGGAAGATGGCCGCATCCAGTTCGTGCCTAAACAGTACGAAAACATGTACTTCTCGTGGATGCGCGACATCCAGGATTGGTGCATCAGCCGTCAGCTGTGGTGGGGCCATCGTATTCCGGCCTGGTATGACGAGTCGGGCAAAGTCTATGTAGGCCGCGACGAAGCCGAAGTGCGTGCCAAGCACAACCTCGGCGCCGACATCGCGCTGCAACAGGACAACGACGTACTCGACACCTGGTTCAGCTCGGGCCTGTGGACGTTCTCCACCCTGGGTTGGCCGCAGCAGACCGAATTCCTGAAGAAATTCCACTCCACCGACGTGCTGGTCACCGGCTTCGATATCATTTTCTTCTGGGTTGCCCGGATGATCATGCTCACCATGCATTTGGTGAAAAACGAAGACGGCACCCCGCAGGTACCGTTCAAGACCGTGTACGTACACGGCCTGGTACGCGACGGCCAGGGCCAGAAGATGTCCAAGTCCAAGGGCAACGTCCTGGACCCGCTGGACATCATCGACGGCATCGACCTGGAAACCCTGGTGCAGAAACGCACCTCGGGCCTGATGCAGCCAAAACTGGCGAAAAAGATCGAGAAGCAGACCCGCGACGAATTCGCCGACGGCATCGCCAGCTACGGCACCGACGCCCTGCGCTTCACCTTCTGCTCGCTGGCCTCTACCGGTCGCGACATCAAGTTCGACATGGGCCGCGTCGAAGGCTATCGCAACTTCTGCAACAAGATCTGGAACGCTGCGCGCTACGTACTGGATAAAGGCGAAGACTGCGGCCAGAACGGCGAAGCCTATGAGTTGAGCCTGGCTGATCGCTGGATCATCTCGCAGTTGCAACGCACCGAAGCCGAAGTGACCCGCCAGCTCGACCAGTTCCGTTTCGACCTGGCCGCACAGGCCTTGTACGAGTTCATCTGGAACCAGTATTGCGACTGGTACCTGGAACTGTCCAAGCCGGTGCTGTGGGACGAAAACGCCCCGGTCGAACGCCAGCGCGGCACTCGCCGCACCCTGGTGCGCGTACTGGAAGTGGCATTGCGCCTGGCGCATCCGTTCATGCCGTTCATCACCGAAGAAATCTGGCAGCGCCTGGCGCCGCTGGCCGGTATCGAAGGCAAGACCATCATGCTGCAACCTTGGCCGGTGGCCAATGAAGCGCGCATCGATGAGGCCGCCGAAAGCGATATCGAATGGCTCAAGACCCTGATGCTCGGCACGCGCAACATCCGCGCCGAAATGAACATCGGGCCGGGCAAGCCACTGGCCGTGTTCGTGAAGAACGCCAGTGCCGAAGATCAGCGCCGTCTCGGCGAGAACGACGCGCTGCTCAAGAAGCTGGCCAAGCTGGAGTCGATCACCGTATTGGCTGCCGATGCCGAAGCGCCGCTGTCCGCCACTGCATTGGTGGGCGACATGGAAGTGCTGGTGCCAATGGCCGGCCTGATCGACAAGGGCGCCGAACTGGCCCGTCTCGACAAGGAAATCGCACGCCTGCAAGGCGAAGTGCAACGCGTGGGCGGTAAGCTGTCCAACGCGGCATTCGTCGACAAGGCGCCGGCGGAGGTGATCGAGAAAGAACGCGCCAAGTTGGCCGAAGCTGAACAGGCTTTGGGCAAACTGGCCGAGCAACATGCGCGGATTTCCAGCCTGTAAGGCTTGAGTCGCGTAAAGAAAGAGACCTTCGGGTCTCTTTTTTTTGCCTCTGTGGGAGGGGGCTTGCTCCCGATAGCGGTGTATCAGTCTCAATATTTTTGACTGTCACACCGCTATCGGGAGCAAGCCCCCTCCCACATTTGACCGGGTTGAGCTCAGGATGTGTGACAATGGCCGCCACTTTGAGCCAACACCAGAATCATCATGACCGCCCCCACTACGCCTAAACCTTCGCGCAAGAAGCCTAAATCCGCTACCCCGGCCAAGCCCGTGGTACCGCGCAAAGAGGCCACCCTGCACCCGCGCAACCGCCACACGGGCCGTTACGACTTCCCGGCGCTGATCAAGACCACGCCGGAACTGGCGAAATTCGTGATCATCAACCCCTATGGCAAGGAAAGCATCGACTTCGCCAGCCCGGACGCGGTGCGGGTGTTCAACCGGGCGTTGCTCAAGTCGTTCTATGGCATCCAGCATTGGGACATCCCGGCCGATTACCTGTGCCCGCCGGTACCGGGGCGTGCCGACTATGTGCACTTCCTCGCCGACCTGCTGGCCAGCGTCAACGACGGCAAGATCCCGCGTGGCTCGATCGTCAAGGTGCTGGATATCGGCATGGGCGCCAACTGCGTCTACCCGCTGATTGGCTACATGGAGTATCGCTGGAACTTCCTGGGCTCGGAGGTCGACCCTATCGCCGTGAGCGCCGCCAGGGCCATCGTGCAGTCCAACGACCTGAGCAAGGTTATCCAGCTGCGCCAGCAGCCCAACCCCAAGCAGATCCTGCTGGGCTTGCTGGAGCCGGGCGAACGCTTTGACCTGACCATGTGCAACCCGCCGTTCCATGCATCCATGGATGAAGCCACCAAGGGCAGCGAGCGCAAGTGGCGTGCCCTGGGCAAGGCGGATCCGAAACGCAAGTTGCCGGTACTCAACTTTGGCGGCCAATCGGCTGAACTGTGGTGTGAAGGCGGCGAAGCACGCTTTGTAACGCAGTTGATCGCCGAGAGCTCGCATTTTGCCCACAAGGTGTTGTGGTTCAGCACCCTGGTGTCAAAAGCGTCCAACTTGCCTGCGATCGAAACGGCGCTGAAAAAAGCCGGCGTGCTGGAAAGCCAGGTGGTAGAGATGTCTCAGGGGCAGAAGCAAAGCCGGTTTGTGGCCTGGACGTTCCAGACCAAGAATGAGCAGCAGATCTGGCGCCAGCGCTGGGTGCGCGACTAACCTTTCATCACAATAAAACCGCAGGCAACAAAAAACCGTGCCCGGATCACTCCGGAGCACGGTTTTTTTTACTGCGTCTTACTTGTTAACAGCGTCGGTCAGGCCTTTAGCCACAACCAGCTTGATAACTTTCTTGGCAGCGATTTCGATGGCAGCGCCAGTCGAAGGGTTACGGCCAGTACGGGCAGGACGCTCGGTTACTTTCAGCTTGCCAATGCCTGGCAGAGTGATTTCGCCGCCATTTTCCAGCTGATCAGCAACGATCTGGCCCAGTTGGTCCAGAGCAGCGCGCGCGGTGGTTTTTGGCGCGTCGATAGCTTCAGCGATATCAGCGATCAGTTGGTCTTTAGTCAAAGCCATTGTGGTGTTCCTTCCCTATCAAATTCATATGGATTGCAGAGTGCAGTGTCAGCCGTCGAGCCTGACCGTCATGGCCTGGCATCCCCGGCTATAACCACGGAGATCGGGGTTATAGATGCTTGAAACGGGGATTGGTTCGACCTGACAAATGCTGAATGCACGCTTAACGCCGAGACTTGGCGTAAGACGGGGCAAAACTAGCACAGAGACGGGGAAATATCCGCCTCAACATACCCATTTGGTCAGCTTTATCGCTCTAAACCGTGAAAAAAAGGCATATGGGCAGTCGGAGGGCATCCAAAATGCCCTTCGGGGCACGTCACGGCCAATGGGTGCGGTACACTGGGCGACTTTTCGGGGAGGCCGCCCCCTCCCCCTTCAACCAGCCGAGAAGCCTATGCCGATCCGTCATTGCATCGTCCACCTGATCGACAAAAAACCCGACGGCACCCCCGCAGTGCTCCATGCCCGCGACTCCGAACTGTCCGAGTCGGCCGCCATCGAGAACATGCTTGCCGACCTCAACGAGAGCTACAACGCCAAACAAGGCAAGGCCTGGGGTTTCTTCCACGCCGAGTCCGGCGCGCATCCGTTCAGCGGCTGGTTGAAGGAGTACTTTGACGGTGGCCAGGACTTCACCACCTTCAGCCGCACTGCGGTGGAACACCTGCAGAAGCTGATGGAGGAGTCCAACCTCTCCACCGGCGGCCATGTGCTGTTTGCCCATTACCAACAAGGCATGACCGACTACCTGGCCATCGCCCTGCTGCACCACAGCGAAGGCGTGGCAGTCACCGACGAGCTGGACGTGACGCCCTCGCGCCACCTGGACCTGGGCCAGTTGCACCTGGCGGCGCGCATCAACGTCTCCGAGTGGCAGAACAACAAGCAGTCCAAGCAATACATCTCCTTTATCAAGGGCAAGAACGGCAAGAAGGTCTCGGAGTACTTCCGCGACTTTATCGGTTGCCAGGAAGGCGTCGACGGCCCGGGCGAAACCCGCACCCTGCTCAAGGCGTTCAGTGACTTCGTTGAAAGCGAAGACCTGCCTGACGAATCCGCCCGCGAAAAGACCAAGACTCTGGTGGACTACGCCAGCAGCCAGGCCAAGCTCGGCGAACCCATGGGCCTGGAAGAACTCTCCGGCCTGATCGATGAAGATCGGCCAAAAGCGTTCTACGACCATATCCGCAACAAGGATTACGGCCTGTCGCCGGAGATTCCGGCCGACAAACGCACTCTCAACCAGTTCCGCCGCTTCACCGGGCGCGCCGAGGGCTTGTCCATCAGCTTTGAAGCGCACCTGCTGGGCGACAAGATCGAATACGACGAAGCCGCCGGCACCTTGATCATAAAGGGCCTGCCGACCCAACTGACCGATCAGCTCAAGCGCCGTAATTGATGCTGGGCGGGGTTTTAAAGAAAGTCCTGCTGGTGTTGCTGGTGGTAGTCGCGATCCAGAACTGGGGCAAGATCGAGCGGGTGTTCAACCCGTCCCAGGTGGTTTCGGAGCAGGTACGCACCTCTGCGCGTGTGGTGCTCTATGCCACCGAGTGGTGTGGGTACTGCAAGCAGATCCGGCGTTTTCTGGACCAGAGGGGTATCCCGTACCAGGCCGTCGATATCGAGAAGGATGCCCAGGCGCGCAAGGCGTATGAGGCGCTGGGTGGGGGTGGGATTCCGTTTGTGGATGTGAACGGGACTTTGATTCGCGACTACAACCCGGATGCGATCATGGCGGCGCTGAAATAACCTGATTCCTGAAACACCGTGGATCAAATGTGGGAGGGGGCTTGCTCCCGATAGCAGTGTGCCAATCAATGAAAATGATGACTGATTCACCGCTATCGGGAGCAAGCCCCCTCCCACATTTGGTTTTGTGGTGGTCTTAGAAGTTGGCTTCCAGCGACACCATCGCTGTACGCTCCTCGCCCACGTTGTAATACGCCGTACTCGCCCCCAACCCGTTGACCGGCGCCGAGTTGAACGCCACGGTACGCGCCGAACTCAAGTATTCCTTGTCGAAGACATTGAGCATCGACAGGCGCAGGGTCGCCGACTTGATGACCCTCTTGTCCACCGGCAAGTAAATACCGGCATTGAGGTCAAACACCGTACGGCCTTCGATCTTCTCCTTGTTGGTCAAATCACCATAGAAGCTGCCGACATACTTGCCCGCGACGTTGCCGTAAAACCGCGAGTCGTCGTACCCGAGCACCAGGTTGAACATGTTTTCCGGCACGTTGGCCAGTTGCTTGCCCGAGGTTGGCAGCAGCACATTCTTACTGAGCAGGTCGTCCTTCTGCTCGGACTGGGTGTAGGTGTACGAGGCGTAGTAGTTGAAGTTGTGCGGCAACAAGCCACTCCACTCCAGCTCCAGGCCCTTGTTATCGACGCTGCCGACGTTAAGCACCATGTAGTCACCGCTGGCGTCGGTGGTCGACACCTGGCGATCCTTGAAACTGATATAGAACAAGGTCGCACTCAGCGCCATGTCGTCTTCGGTGTAGCGCCAGCCCAGTTCCTGGTTCCAGCTCAATTCGGACTTGAGGCTGACGGAGTCGCCCTTGTTGTACAGCACGTAGTTGGGAGGCGTGCGCATATTGCGAGTGACGTTGTAGAACGCCTGGTTGCTTTCATCGACCTGGTACTTGGCGCTGAAGTTGGGCAGGAACTGATGGTAACGGGTGTTACGTTTTTCCGCTTTGTCGTAGAGGCTGCCGAGATTGTTGCCGTCGCGCTCGACGTATTGGTAGGCCAGGCCCGCGACAAAACTCAGGTCCGGCGTGGCTTGCCAGTTGTCCTGTACCCAGAGTTTCTGCGCCGGGGTGACGGTGTAATAGTGGCGGCCTTGTACAGTGGCGCCATTCTTGTCGACCACCTGCCCGCCGCTGTTGTAATCGCCCCACACATCATCGGGTGCGCCCTCGCCGTTGATCCCGATAAATGGCTGGGTCTGGCGCTGGCGTGCGCGTTCATACCAGTAGCCGTAGTCCAGACTGTGCGCTTCGTTGATGTCCCACTTCATTTTGGCCGTGACGCCCGGGCGCCAGGTCTCGGTCCATGAAGGGCGGTAATAGTTGGCCGATTGCAGGTTACTCAGGTCGTAGTTGCCGGCCTTGTCAGACTTTGGCCCCAGGTTGGAGGCGGTCTGGCCGCTGAAGCTGCCGCCGTTGGACCAGTAGTAGTACGGCGTGACTGTCAGCGACAGGTTGTCTTGCAATTGCCAGCGCTGGGTCAGCGTGGCGTTTACGCTTTCGAAGGGGTTGCGGTTGAGCTTGTAGGACGCAGACAACAGACCTGCCTTGTACACCGGGCTTTCGGCGTAGTCCTTGCGCCGCCCCTCCGTGTCAAACTGTGATTTGCTCAGGCTGTTGTAGTTGTAGTTTTCCTGTTTGTTGTACTTGACCGTGGCCAGTGTGGAATTGCCGTTGTCATCTTCGAACAAGCTGCTCCACTCGATCTTGTCGCTGCGCAGAGTGCCCTTGCCGCGCCACTTGTCGCCTTCCAGATGCGACGCCGAGACCCAGGTTTTCAGGCCGCCAAAATCGCCGGTATTAGCCCGCACAAACGTCTTGCGCAGGGCGTTGGCACCTACGATCTGCTTGGCGAATACCCCGGCATCCTTGGTCGGCCGGACAGTGATCATGCCGATGTTGCCGCCGCTGGAGCCAATGTGCGGGCCGTCTGCCTCGGAAGAGCCTTGGGTGGCGAACACTTCGGCGAGGTTTTCCGGGTCACCCAGCTGGTTGGAATACACGCTGTAGTTGCCCGAGTCGTTGATTGGCACGCCGTCGACCGAAACCCCGACCTGGTCCGAACTCATGCCGCGCATGGTGAAGGTGGTGCCGCTGGTGCCGCTGGCGTCATCACTGGAAACGTTGATGCCCGGGGTGTACTTGAGCTTGTCGATGGCGTTGGCGGTGCCCGACATTTCATCCATGGCTTCTTTGGTGACCGTGGAACGCGCCTTGGCACTTTCTTCGCGGATCATATGGCCGTTGCCCAGGGTCTGCTTGCCGGTAACGTTCACCGACCCCACATCCTGTGTGTCATCGGCCAGAACCAGCGGCGCAAAGCCGCCCAGGCCCGATGCCATAAGCAGGGCATAAAGAGTGTTGTAGTTCACGTGTAGATCCCTTACTGACATTGTTGTGTTGTATGGGGCAGAGGTGCTCTTCCTGACCACTTGTTCAGGAACCCAGGGATGATCCACGGCACGTGTAACCGTTTGGTGACAGGTTTTGGCGATTGCGATGAAGGTTTGGTGAAGCGCGCCGTGGGCCTAGCGCAACACGATCATGCGCCCCAGCAGCGAGTGTTGTTCAAAGCCGAGCACCGCTTGCAGCGCATTCAACACCGCCTGCGGATCCTTGCTTGGAAAGCTGCCGCTGACGCGCCTGGCGCCCATCTCATCGTTAAGCAACACGATGCGGCCCGGGTAATAACGGCTCAGGTCCTTGACCACATCCGCCAGCGGCGCCTTGTAGTAATTGAGCCAGCCGTCACGCCAGGCCAGGCGTGACTGGCTGTCGACAGCGTGCAGAGTGTCGGCTACGCCGTCGGCATAGGCCACTTGCTGACCTGCAGCCAGTACCCGTTGCAGGCCCTGTCTGGATGGCGTCACGCCAACCCGTCCGGATAACACGGTGACCTCTGCCCCGGCAGGTTGCAGGCGCACTTCAAACTGGGTGCCCAGCACCCGCGCTTGACCACCACCCGCCTCCACCACGAAAGGCTGGCCCGTGTGGGTCACACTGAAAAATCCCGCACCGCGACGCAGTTGGATATGCCGCTCGCCATGGCTGAAATCCACGGCAATGGCGCTGTCGGCGTCGAGGGTGACCTGGGATTGATCTGCCAGGGTAAAGGTCTTCACCTCCCCCGCCGCCGTCACGTAATCGGCACCTAACTCATCGACCCAGCGCGACGGCTGCCAACCGGCGCCCATCGCCACCATCAGCAGCAGGCTTGCGGCCATCGCCAGGGCGCCGGACCAACGCACCCCACGTGAACGCTTGGAGGTGTTGATCTTGTTGAGGTAACCCTGCAAGGCCAGCGCATCCTCATCGGCCAGTTGGCGTGCCGGCACTTCGCTCAACTCCCACAGCACCTGGGCCTGGGCGTAGGCCTCGACATGCGCGGGATCAGCGCGCAGCCAGCGGCTGAAAGTAGCCTGGTCGCCGCTGCTGGGCTGATCATGCAACAGGCTCAGCCAGGCAAGCGCGGCCTGTTCCTGAGCGGGTGTGGGCGTAACGTTCACGGTGCTTTCCCTGGCGTGCGTGGAGGCGGTGGTTCGCGAAGGCTGGCCTTGCAGGCTTCGAGGGCGCGCATCATATGTTTTTCCACGGCACTTTGGGACAGCCCCATGGCCTTGGCGATCTCTGCATATTTGCGACCGTGGATGCGGTTGAGCAGGAAAATCTGCCGGGTGCGCTCGGGCAAGCTGCGCAAGGCGGCTTCGACATGGCGCAGATCATTGCCGGCCTCCAGCGCCGCCTGGAGCTCGCACCTCTGATTGTCTTGTTGCTCCGGCAACCAGCCTTCATTGCTGCGCACTCGGGCGCCTTCAGTGCGCAAATGGTCAATGGCGATATTGCCCGCGCAGCGCAGCAAGTAGGTACTGAGCTCTTCGACCTGCACCAGGGGGCGGCGCCAGAAACGCAGGAACAAATCCTGCACCAGGTCGGCCGCGGTGGCGCGGCAACCGACACGGCGACTGACCAGTGCCTCCATCTGCGAGCGCTGGGACAAAAATACCTGCAGGAAATGCGCACGCCCACCGGCCGCATCGGTGTGCGGGCTGTCCTGGGGTTCCGGCGGTGGACTGATCATCATGGCAGGCTCAGGACAGGGCGAATGCCGCAACAGGGCTGGCCAGCAGGCTCAGGCCCGCCAGGATCAAGGTCAGCCTTGGGCGATAAGGCAGCAGCAACACCAGCAGCAAGGCGCTGAGCATCAACACCGCGCACCACTGCACCAGGCCCTGGCTCCAACCGGCGGCAAGCACCGCGGGCCAGATCGCGACAATCAGCAGCAACCAACCGCCCACGCGCAGCCCCAGGCGCCGAGTGGGCGTGGGTTTGCTGTGCAGCAGCTCGCCGTGGTGACGGTCTGTGGACAGGCATAGCGCAGTAAACCCGGCGTAGCACATCAGTAGCGCGAGCAGCATCAGCTGGCCTCCTGCTTGAGCGTCAGGCCACGTGCACGTTCGGCCTTGAGTTGCGGCGCGGTGCGATGGTGCATCTTCCAGGCCGCCCAGGCGAGAAACGCGCCACTGGCCAGGCAGGTCAGGTCGAAGCCGGCCATGGCCCAGTCGCCATTGACCAGAGAAACGCCCAAATGCTGCGAGGTGGTGCTGGCGTTAAGCAGTGGGACCGCCGCAAACAGCAACGCGCCGAAGCTCAGTTGCTCGACCCAACCCTGGCGACCGCGACGCAACATGGCGTGCAACAGGCTCAGGCCCCAGGCGATAAAGAACGCTTGTACTTCCCAGTCGGAACGCTCGGCGAAACTCACCGGCAACAGTCGGTTGGCCCAGAAAAACGCAGCGATGGCGATCATCAGCCCGGACATGCTGGCAATGTTCAACACTTCCACCAACCGCAGTTCAAACGGCATCACCGAAGTTTTGGCATGCTTGAGCTGGCGCTTGCCGAGCCAGATCACCAGCCCCGTGCCAATCATCGCCGTGCCCGCCAGGCCGCAGATAAAGTACAACCAACGCAGCACGGGACCGGCAAAATGCCCCATGTGCAAACCATAGAAACTGCCACCAATCACCGCAGGCAAAGACGGCTCGCCACTGGCCCGCAACAGCTCGCCAGTGGTGCCGTTGAACGACAGGGTATTGCCAAAGGCGTGCACCACGCTGTCGGAGCCGGCGCGAAACACATTCACCGAGGCGTTGACATCGCCAGGGTTATTGACCGCCAGCCGCCCCACATGGCCGCCAGCCCACTGCTCGCGCGCCTGCTGGTACATCGGCAGTAACGGCAGCAACTGACCGGGCTGGCCGAGGGCGGGCGCATTGTTGGTAGCGGGGAACAACTCATCGAAGAACGCCCGGCTGTCGTCGCCATAGGACGCCATGATGGGCGCGGGCATGACCATGTTCATGAAAATCACCAGGCTGCTGTAGGTGATCATCAGGTGAAACGGCAGCACCAGCACGCCCACCGCGTTGTGCCCATCGAGCCAGGAGCGCTGACCTTTGCGCGGGCGGAAAGTGAAGAAGTCCTTGAAGATTTTCTTGTGGGTGATGATGCCGGTGATCAGCGCGACCAACATCACCATGGCGGCGATGGTCGACAGCCAGCGGCCCCACGGGTAAGGCATCTGCAACTGGAAGTGGAACCGATAGAAGAACTCGCCGCCCTTGCTGTCGCGGGCCTGGACGGGTTGGCCGCTGACCGGGTCGAGGGTTTTCTGAATGAAGGTGCCGCGCTTGCCGGGCTCGACCTTGTCTTGCCACATCACGGACAGGCCGGGATCACGATGGGTAGGCAAGGTAATGAACCAGCGTGCGGCCGTGGGCGCCTGTTGTTGCAGGTAATTCTGGGCTACGGCAAGGCTACGCCCGTCGTCCAGGGGATGGGCCTGCACTTCGGGCTGCATCCAGTGGGTAATTTCGTCTTTGAAATAGGCCAGGGTGCCGGTCAGGAAAATCGCAAACAGCAGCCAGCCGAAGATCAATCCGGCCCAGGTATGCAGCCAGGCCATGGCCTGGCGAAAGCCCTCTTTCATGTGCGCGCCACCCAGAAACCAACGCCGGCCAACGTGGCGAACAGCGCACTTGGCACCATCACCCCGGCCCAGGCGCGCCAGGCCGTGCGGCAAGCAAAACACCAGAGCACCGCCAACAGGTAGAACACAAACGAACTCATCATGCCGGTGACCACCGCATCGGCGCGGGAAGTGGGCAACCAGAGCGCCAGGCAGATGGCGGCCAGGGAGGCCATCAAGTAACCACCGATCACAGCCGCCAGCACGCGCGAGGTGACGGCGAGGCGATAGGAAATGGGCAATGCGGTTTTGCTTTTCATGCGGCAGGCGCCAAGTTCATCAACGCGCAATATTAATGATAAATATTCTCATAAGCAAAAGAGAACGGATGAATCACCTGCCTTGGCCGATTGCCGAAGCTCGTTACGCGCCCTACAATGCGAACAATTCTTGTTCTCTAAGGCATATCAATGCTTGTGGAGTGATCGCGTTGCAGCCGTCCAACACCGTCGAAGTTTTGTATAACGACCATCACCACTGGCTCACCAGCTGGTTGCGACGCAAGCTCGGCTGCCCGGAAAACGCGGCCGACCTGGCCCAGGACACCTTTATTCGCGTGCTCAGCGCACGGGATACCCCGACACTGATCGAGCCCCGCGCCTTCCTCACCACCGTGGCCAAGCGCGTGCTGTGCAACTTCTATCGCCGCCAGGACCTGGAGCGCGCCTACCTCGATGCCTTGGCGCAAATGCCCGAGCACGTGGCGCCATCGGAAGAAGACCGCGCAATCATTCTGCAAACCCTGCTGGAGCTGGACCAACTGCTCGACGGCCTGCCCAGGCTGGTTAAACGCGCGTTCCTGCTGGCCCAGCTCGACGGCCTGACCTACGCGCAAATCAGCGCAGAACTGGGTATTTCCATCGCCACGGTCAAACGCCATTTGACCAAAGCCGCCATGCGCTGCTACTTCGCCCTATGAACGTGTCCAGCCAAGTCGCCGAACAAGCCGTGCACTGGCTGCTGGAAATGCAGCAAGGCGCGCTCACCCCTCGCCAGCAAGCGGCCTGGCAACAATGGCTGAACGCCCACAGCGAGCACCAGCGTGCGTGGGAGCAGATTCAACAGGTCAATCAACGCTTGCGCGGGATGCCCTCGCCCCTGGCGCACGCTGCGTTGAATGCACCGCGCTCCAGCAGCCGACGCCAGGCGCTGAAGTTGCTGTTGATCCTGGGCGCTGGCTCGGCAGCGGCCTGGAGCCTGCGTCAGCAACATATTCTGCCGCCGCTGAGCGCCGACTATCGCAGCCCGATTGGCCAGCGCCGTACGGTGCAATTGGCCGACGGCAGCCAGTTGCAGCTCAACACCGGCAGCGCGGTGGATGTACATTTCGACGGTCGGCAGCGCCTGGTACGCCTGCTCGAAGGGGAAATCCTGCTCACCTCCCGTGCCGGTGATACGCCGTTGCGCGTGCTGACCGGCCAGGGCCTGCTCAGCAGCCAGGCGGCGCGCCTGAATGTGCGCCAGTTCAACGACCACACCCAATTGGCGGTGCTGGCCGGCCAGGTCGAGGTGATGCCCAACAACTACAGCGGCTTGCCACTGAGCGTCGATGCCGCACGCCAGGTCAATTTCACCCGCAAGGGCTGGGATACCCCACGCGCCACCGACGCCAACTGCGGCGCCTGGGCCGACGGTATGTTGGTGGCTGCACACATGCGCCTTGAAGACTTCTTGAATGAACTGGGGCGTTATCGTCGCGGCCAGCTCAATTGTGACCCGCAAGTGGCAAACCTTTTGCTGTCCGGCAGCTACCCGCTGGATAACAGCGAACGCATCCTGGACCTGCTGGAAATCAGCCTGCCGGTGAAAGTTCGGCGCTTTACCCGCTATTGGGTGACCGTGCAGGCCCGGGCCTGAATTTATTTTGCATTTGTGTGAGCTGTTTTCCGCACCTGGCGTGACAGAGAAGGAAAGCCACCTTGATCCTTCCTTCTCAGGACCACCTTCATGCCCCAGCAACCGACGCTTCTTGCCCGCACCTTGCGCCAACTCCTACTGGGCGCCAGCCTCAGCCTGACCGTGCTGCCTGCGGTGATGGCCGCCGACGCCAAGGCGTACCACATCGCGCCGACCACCCTGGAGGCGGCCCTGAACCAATTTGGTCGCCAAGCCGGTGTGCTGGTGTCGTTCGGTTCTGATGTGACGGCTGGTATGCAAAGCCACGGCCTGTCGGGCAATTACAGCGCGGCCGAGGGCCTGAGCAAACTGCTGGAGGGCACCGGCCTGCAAGCCCGGGCCGAGGGCGACAACGCCTTCAGCCTGCAACCGGCTGGCGCCCCCGCCACCCTCGAACTGCAAACCTCAAACGTGGTCGGCGACTGGCTCGGTGACGCGGCGCAAACCAACGTGTTCGAACACCCCGGCGCCCGTGATGTGATCCGCCGCGAAGAGTTCGAACGCCAAGGTGCAACCCAAGCCCGCGACGTGCTCAACCGCATTCCCGGCGTCAACGCCCCGGAAAACAACGGCACCGGCAGCCATGACATGGCGCTGAACTTCGGCATTCGCGGGCTCAACCCGCGCCTGGCATCGCGCTCCACGGTGCTGATGGATGGCATCCCGGTGCCCTTCGCGCCCTATGGCCAGCCGCAGTTGTCCTTTGCGCCGATCAGCATGGGCAACATGGACGCGGTAGACGTGGTACGTGGCGGCGGTGCGGTGCGTTATGGCCCGCAAAACGTCGGCGGCATCGTCAACTTCGTGACCCGCGCCATCCCGAATGCGCCCACGGTCAAGGGCGGCTTGCAGACCGAGACCAGCCCGTCTTCCAGCCACGACGGCTTCAAGACCACCGGCAACCTGCTGGCCGGCGGCACTGCTGACAACGGCTTGGGCGGCGCGATCCTGTACTCCGGCACCCGGGGTGGCGACTGGCGCGAAAACAGCAACACGCGCATCGACGACCTGATCCTCAAGGGCAAATACCAACTGGACGACGCCAACAGCTTCAACGCCATGGCGCAGTACTACGAAGGCCAGGCCGATATGCCCGGAGGCTTGAACGTCAACGACTACAAGGCCGACCCGTATCAGTCCACCCGCCCCTACGACAAATTCTGGGGCCGCCGTACGATGTTCAACGTCGGCTATCGCTACGAGCAGGATCGCCGCGAATTCACGGTCGACAGTTTCTTCACCAAGACCCTGCGCAGCGGTTACCTGGACCAGGGCAGCTTCCTGTCGCTGTCGCCACGCGAATACTGGGTACGCGGCCTGGAAACCCGCTTCGCCCAGGGCTTCGACCTTGGCCTGACTAGCCATGAAGTGGGTGTCGGCTATCGCTATATCAATGAAGCGGGTCACGAGTTGCGCTACCGCACGCCGATTGCCGCGAACCAGCAAATCCCCAGCACCAACAGTCGCAACGACCGCGACACCCGTGGCGGCACTGAAGCCAACGCGTTCTTTATCGACGACCGCATTGATATCGGCAAGTGGACCATCACACCGGGCGTGCGCTATGAGATGATCGAGTCCCAGCAGACCAACAACCTCAGCAACGTCAAATACAAAGGCGACTACAACACCGCACTGCCGGCACTGAACGTGCTCTATCACCTCACCGACGACTGGAACCTCTACGCCAACACCGAAGGCTCGTTCGGCAGCGTGCAGTACAGCCAGATGCCCAACCGCGTGAACAGCGGCGAAGTAAAACCGGAAAAAGCCCGCACCTGGGAACTCGGCACGCGCTACGACAATGGCAGCCTGCGCGCAGAAATCGGCGCGTTCCTGATCAACTTCGACAACCAGTACGACAGCAACCAGACCAACGACACGGTGATCGCCCGCGGTGAAACCCGTCACCAGGGCATCGAGTCGAGCATCAACTATGCGCTCGACGGCCTGAGCCCGGCGCTGGCGGGTTTCGATGTGTATGCCACTTATGCCTATGTCGACGCGACCATTCGCGAAGACGGCCCGAACAAAGGCAACCGCGTGCCCTTCTCGTCCAAGCACAAAGGCACCCTCGGCGTGGGTTACACCGAAGGCCCGTGGAAGCTGAATATGGACAGCAGCTACCAGAGCAGCCAATTCGCCGACAATGCCAACACCCAGGCTGAAAGCGCCGACGGTGCCAATGGGCGCATCCCCGGCTACATGCTGTTCAGCAGCCGCGCGGCCTATGACTTCGGCCCGCAATTGTCGGATTTGAATGTGGCGGTGGGGGTGAAGAACATCTTCAACAAGCAGTACTACACCCGCTCGTTTGACGACAACAACAAGGGCAAGTATGTGGGTGAGCCGCGTACGGTGTATGTGCAAACCTCTATCGCGTTCTGACCCAAATCTGCAGAACAACACAGAACCTACTGTGGGAGGGGGCTCCCAGTGGCTTCAGCTGCCCGCCAGGCAACTGGGCGTGGCCGCTACCAACGCATCAATGGCACACCGCGTCTTGGCCGGCATATGCACCGCCGTCGGCCAGACCACATGGATCGGCGCCGGCTGTTCGCGATAGCTGGGCAGCACCGCTTCCAATTGCCCACGCAGCGCATAGTGGGCAATCAACCAACTCGGCAACCAGGCCAGGCCCACGCCCGCGATGGCGGCATCGGCCAGCGCCTGGAGGTCGTCCACTATCAGGGGCGAAGCCAGGCGCGAGCGATGCGTGGTGTTGCTGCGATACGCAATGCCGCGATGAGCGGCCAGGTCTTCGATACTCTCTATAGCGCCCTTGCGCTGCAGATACGCCGGTGACGCTGCCAGCCCCATGGCCTGCTGGCCCAGGCGACGGGCACTCAGGCGGTCGGTGTCCGGCAACGGACCGATGCGTACGGCCATGTCGAAGCCTTCTTGCGCCAAATCGATCATGCGGTCGGAGAAGCAAATCTCGATTTCAAGTTCAGGGTAACTCTCCATCAAGCCCCACAAGGCCGGCGCCGCATAGTGGTGCCCGAACGCCAGCGGCACACTGACCCTCAGCCGTCCCCGTGGTTGTTGCCGACCACTTTCGAGCACCGATTCGGCCGCTTCCAGTTCGGCCAATGCGCGCAGGCAATGTTCGTAGTACGCCTGCCCGTCCTCGGTCAACCGCTGGCGGCGCGTGGAGCGCTGCAACAGGCACGTGCCCAGCCGCGCCTCCAGACGCGCCAAGCCTTTACCGACGGCCGAGCGTGTAAGGTTCAGGCGCTCGGCGGCGTCGGTCAGGTTGCCGCTCTCGACGATTTGCAAAAACAGCTCAACGCCATCAAAACGCGGGGTAGCCATGCGTCAATTGTCGCCTTTGATTCCCATATCAATGGAAAACTTATCACGAATAACGAATCCGGTTCCCGAGAGAATAGAGCCCTCCCCTATTTGAAAGGAACTCGTCATGCCGTCCGCCGCAGCTGCATCGGCCCTCAACCCGCCGAGCACCGCCAGAAATGCCCTGGCCCTCACCGCCGTTTGCCTGGTGGCCCTCATGTTCGGCCTGGAAATCTCCAGCGTGCCGGTGATCCTGCCGACGCTGGAACAGGAATTGGGTACCGGCTTTCAAGACGCCCAATGGATCATGAATGCCTACACCCTGGCCTGCACCAGCGTGCTGATGGCGGCAGGCACGCTGGCGGATCGTTTCGGTAGGCGGCGCGTGCTGGTGCTGTGTCTGTGGGTGTTCGCCCTGGCCTCGCTGGCGTGTGGCCTGGCCAACGATGCGCCGACACTGATCGTGGCGCGGTTCATCCAGGGCATTGGCGCCGGCGCGATGATGATTTGCCAGTTTGCCATCTTGTCCCACCAGTTCCGCGAACCGGCGGCGCGGGCGCGAGCGTTCGCGATATGGGGCGTAATTGCTGGCGTGGGCCTGGGTTTCGGGCCGATGATCGGGGCAGTGATACTGGCCGTCGCGGACTGGCGCTGGGTGTTCCTGGTGCATGTACCACTGACCCTGTTTACCTTGGCGCTGCTGCACATCAGCGTGCAGGAATCCCGTGACCCGGCCAGCCATCGCCTCGACATTGCCGGCATGTTGACCATGACGCTGGCGGTGTTTGCGCTGGTCTACTTCATCACCCAGGGCAGCGAGAACGGCTTCGGCACCCCGGCGATGCTCGGCTGGGCCGGCCTGTCGGTCTTCGGACTGCTGCTGTTTATCTTGATCGAGCGGCGCAGCGCCCATCCGATGTTCGACTTCTCGGTGTTCCGCATCCAACGTTTCAACGGCGCCTTGATGGGCTCAATCGGCATGAACTTCAGCTTCTGGCCGTTCATGATCTACTTGCCACTGTATTTCCAGGCGGGCCTGGGTTACGACACGCTGACCACCGGCGCCGCACTGCTCGCGTATACCTTGCCCACTTTGTTGGTACCGCCATTGGCCGAACGCCTGGCCCTGCGCTTTGGCGCCGAACGCATCATCCCCCTGGGCCTGGGGACGATGGGCGCAGGTTTTTTGGGCATGGCCGCGGTTAATTACGCCGAACAGCCCAGCACAGCACTGGTGCTGCTCAGTTGCGCGATCGCCGGCATTGGGCTGGCGCTGACCAATTCGCCGACCACCAATACCACTACCGGCGCCGTCTCGACTGACCGCGCAGGCATGGCCTCGGGCATCGACTTCAGCGCACGGCTGATCACCCTGGCGCTCAACATCGCATTGATGGGGCTGGTGCTGTTGCTCGGAATCAGCCATCACCTGGCCAATGTATTGCCGGCCAGCACGGCGGCGGATTGGGCAACCCTCAGCCAGCATATTGCGGCGGGCAAGCTGAACGCGCCTGGACTCACAAGCCTGGAGGCACAGACGGCCCTGCGTAGCGGCGCTGGTTGGGCCATGCTGTTTGCGGGCTTGGGCGCTTGCGGACTGGCCGCTCTGAGCCGGTATTTCTTCCAGCGACGGCATTGAACGAAAACGGGCCTGCATGTGCAGGCCCGTTTTCAGTGGGGAATGAAAAAACAGTTAGCTGTTAATGACAGCGTTTTCGTTTTCCAGGAATTCCTCTTCCAGCGCGTCTTCATTCACTTTGTTGATCGGCTGGTTTCTCCCGGCAGCGCGAGGCTTGCCTTGCAGTTTGCCGAACAAGTGTTCCAGCGCATGATCCAGCTTGGTGGCGGCGCCATCGATCGCTTGCTCCAGCGTATCGGCTTTATGGCAAACGGAAACTGGCTGGTGGCCCTTTGGCCGTGCTTCCAGGCGGCAACTTAAATCGTGGGGACCGGGCTTGTCGCCGTTCTCATCCCGCAGGTAGACCTCAACGCGGGTCAGGTCTTCTTCGTAACGTTCGAGCGTGCTCTCAATGGTAGTACGTACCCACTCCTCCAGTCGGATGCTGCTTTCAATATGGTTATCGCTATTGACTTGGATTTGCATAGTTCTTCCCTTATTTCAGCTAGCTCGCCAGAGGTCACAAACTGCAACACCAGGGTGGTGAAACCATGACCTCCTGATTACACAATTGAGCACCTGCTAAAACAATTCAACCCCTTTGCAAAGATAAATCCTACATTACAAATTAACCCTGACGACGGGCAAAAACGCTGGTAGGGTGGGGAGTTAGTTACAACTTCTTACGTTCTGTTTTCCTCACAATTGCCCCTCTCCCAACGGGTGCAAACCGCGAAAAATCCCTGCTTCCTCCACCAGCCAGTCGTGCACCGCGCGCACGCCGGGGTGGCTCAATGCACCTGGCGCATACAGCAGCACATAGCGCTTATGGTTGGGCACGGCCAGGCCAAACGGCACAATCAAGGTGCCGCGCTCCAGTTCATCATTGAGCAACGTGCGCCGCGCAATCGCTACCCCCATGCCGGCAATGGCGGCTTCGATGGTCAGGTGGTTGCGGTTGAAGGTATGCCCGCGCCGCACGTCGGCACCGTGGTGGCCGATGGCATTCAGGTAGAACTCCCACTCGGCATATTCATAACTCCCACGCCAGGCAGTGATGTCGTGCAGCAGCGGAAAATGCGCCAGATCGGCCGGGCCATGCAACGGCGGCCGTCCACGTAGAAGGCTGGGGGCGCACACCGGGAATATCTGCTCGTCCAGCAGGGCTGTGGATAACAAGCCGGGGTAGCTGCCATCGTTGAGGTCGATGGCCAGGTCGAAGTCGCCTTCATGCAGGGCGATGCTGCTGTCTTCGGCGACCATGCGCAGTTGGATGTCGGGAAAGCGCTGCTGCAAACGTGGCAGGCGCGGGGTCAGCCATTTGCCGAGAAACGAGGGGATCGAGCGCAGGCGCAGGGTGCCGCTGATCATCCCGGCATCCAAGCGCTGCAATTCCGCATCAATGCTGCCATAAGCCTCGCCGACCACCGCCGCCAGGCGCTGCCCCTCGGCGCTGAGTTCAACGCCACGGGCGCGCCGATGAAACAGCCGAAAGCCCAGGCGCTCCTCCAACTGGCGAATCTGCTGGCTCACCGCCCCCGGTGTGATGTGCAGTTCTTCGGCGCAGCGGGTGAACGACAGATGCCGTGCAGCGCAAGAAAACACATGCAGCCACACATAGGTCTGGCCGTGAAGGGGGCGGGTCATAGCGTTTAGTCCTGCTAAAGGGTGTCTTAGGATAATTCGTTGGTCAGTGCCGATCCAGAGGCTCAGTATCGCGCCAATTCCGCCTGCTCTACAAAACATGGCAGCGATTTCTACTCCATTGCTTGTAAGGCTTTAGCATGGCTATCAGTGTTTTCGATCTATTCAAGGTGGGCATTGGCCCCTCCAGCTCCCATACCGTCGGCCCGATGCGCGCTGCCGCGACGTTCGCCCAGGCCCTGACCGATCAGCATTTGCTCAGCCAAACCCGCCGCGTTGAAGTGCGCCTGTACGGCTCGCTGTCCGCCACCGGCGTAGGCCATGCCACTGATCGCGCCTGTGTGATGGGCTTGATGGGCGAATGGCCGGACCGCGTCGACCCCACCTCGATCAATGCACGTATCCAGCAACTGCGCGAGTCGGGTCAATTGCTGTTGGCCGGCTCCCAGGCAATCGCTTTCAACTGGCACACCGACCTGTTGTTGCTGGATGAAAGCCTGCCTTACCACCCCAACGCCATGTCCCTGCACGCCTATGGCGACAACGGCCTGCTGAGCGAGCAGACCTATTACTCGGTGGGCGGTGGTTTCATCATCGAAGCCGCGGAGGCCGCCTCGGGCATTGCGCCGACCAGCGACGTGCAATTGCCCTACGACTTTTCCAGTGCCGTGGAACTGCTGGCGTTGTGCAACAAGCATGGATTGCGGGTTTCCGAACTGATGATGGCCAACGAACGTGCGTGGCGCAGCGACGAAGAGATCCGTAGTGGCCTGCTGCACATCTGGTCGGTGATGCGCGAATGCGTGGAACAGGGCCTGCGCGATGAAGGCATCCTGCCCGGCGGCCTGGACGTGCCGCGCAGGGCGGCGAAACTGCACCGCAGCCTGCTGGAAATCGGCAAACCCAATGTGATCACTTCAACCTTGTCGGCGATGGAATGGGTCAACCTGTTCGCCCTCGCCGTCAACGAAGAAAACGCCGCCGGCGGGCGCATGGTCACTGCCCCGACCAATGGCGCGGCCGGCATCATCCCGGCGGTGCTGCATTACTACATGAAATTCAACGCCGACGCGTCTGACGATGATGTGGTCAATTTCTTCCTGGCCGCCGCCGCCGTCGGCATCCTCTGCAAGAAAAACGCCTCGATCTCCGGCGCCGAAGTCGGCTGCCAAGGCGAAGTGGGCTCGGCCTGCGCCATGGCCGCCGCCGGCCTGGCTGATATTCTCGGCGCCACCCCCGAGCAACTGGAAAACGCCGCCGAAATCGGTCTGGAACATAACCTCGGCCTGACCTGCGACCCGGTCGGCGGCCTGGTGCAGGTGCCGTGCATCGAGCGTAATGCCATTGCCGCGGTCAAGGCGATCAACGCCACGCAAATGGCCCTGCGCGGTGACGGCAAGCACTTCATTTCCCTCGACCGGGTAATCCGCACCATGCGCGATACCGGCGCCGATATGCATGACAAATACAAAGAAACTTCACGGGGCGGCCTGGCGGTCAGCTGGGTGGAGTGCTGATCGGAGCACTGCTACCCGCCCCAACGTGAGCCCGCGCAAAAATAATAACGAGGCAATACCGATGACTGATGTACGTACACCTGCTGCCGAAAATCCCGCTCTGGACAACACCGTTACCACCGGCTGGACCAAACACGACACCACCTGGATGCTCGGCCTCTACGGCACCGCCATCGGCGCCGGTACCCTGTTCCTGCCGATCAACGCCGGCGTCGGCGGGTTCTGGCCGCTGATCGTTCTGGCCCTGCTGGCTTTTCCGATGACTTTCTTCGCCCACCGTGGGCTGACGCGGTTTGTGTTGTCGGGCAAATCCGGCGACATCACCGAAGTGGTCGAGGAACACTTTGGTGTCGGCGCCGGCAAGCTGATCACCCTGCTCTACTTCTTTGCGATCTTCCCGATCCTGCTGGTGTACAGCGTGGCACTGACCAACACATTGGGCAGTTTCATGGAGCACCAACTGCACATGACCCCACCGCCCCGTGCGATCTTGTCCCTGGTGCTGATCCTCGGCCTGATGGCCATCGTGCGTTGTGGCCAGGGTGTGATCGTCAAGGCCATGAGTGTGCTGGTGTACCCTTTCGTTGCTGCGCTGTTGCTGCTGGCTGTCAGCCTGATCCCCAACTGGAATGGCGCGTTCTTCGCCTCCGCCAGCGAAGGCATGCCGCTGCCGCTGTTCTTCAAGACGCTGTGGCTGGCGATCCCGGTGATGGTGTTCTCGTTCAACCACTCACCGATCATCTCCGCTTTCGCCGTGGACCAGAAGCGCGTCTACGGCGCCCAGGCAGAGCGCAAAAGCAGCGGCATCCTCGCCACCGCCCACGCCATGATGGTATTGACGGTGATGTTCTTCTGCTTCAGTTGCGTACTGGCGCTGTCACCTGCTGACCTGGCCGCCGCCAAGGCGCAGAACATCTCGATCCTGTCGTACCTGGCCAACCACTTCCAGACCCCAGTAATCGCCTACGCCGCGCCGCTGATCGCGCTGGTGGCGATTACCAAATCGTTCCTGGGCCACTACATCGGCGCCAGCGAAGGCTTCCAGGGCTTGATCGTCAAATCCCTGCGCGGGCGCAACCGTTCGATGTCGGCGAAATGGCTGGAACGCTCCACCGCGCTGTTCATGGTGCTGACCTGCTGGGCCGTGGCCACCTTCAACCCAAGCATCCTGGGCATGATCGAAACCATGGGCGGACCGATTATCGCGTGCCTGCTGTTCCTGATGCCGATGTACGCGATTCGCCGCGTGCCATCGCTGCGCCAGTATTCGGGCCAGCTGTCGAACGTGTTTGTAGTGGTGATCGGGTTGATTGCGCTGTCTGCGATCGTTTTTTCCGTGATGCCCTGAAACAGGTCACCTCTACCAAGTAACAACACAGATCAAATGTGGGAGGGGGCTTGCCCCCGATAGCGGTGTATCAGCCAATAAATACTCGGCTCAAAGACTGCTATCGGGGGCAAGCCCCCTCCCACATTGAGCTTCCAGCGCCTGTACGGCACGGCCCTTGCTGTAGAGCTATTGAGGAAAACGGAATTTGGCCGATGGTCAGGCAATGCGAACTAATCCTGACACCGGCCGTCAATGACTGCATGTTCTTATCAGGCGGTAACGCACCATGGACAATCCTTTTCAGATCATCACCGACACCTTCACCCCCCAATACCGCGTCAATCTGAGCATCCAACGGTTGGACGGCAGCATCATGCTCACCCTCTCGGACGAGACCGGCGTGGTGGCCAAGCGCATGATCAGCGCCGAACAGCGCAACGACCCGCAGCGCCTCAAGCGCCTGGTGCAAAGCATCCAGTTCGGCATCGCCATCGAACAGGGTCATAGCGCCGTGGAAATCCTGGAGCTGATGACGGACGGCGACAGCCACAAACTCCTGCAGCGACCGCCCGCCCGTACCCTGCCCTTCAGCGTGGGGCTTTAAAGTTCGCCCTTCTCGGTCTCAAGGCTCGCTTCGCCCTTGCGGCGCGGGCTCTCGACCTTCACCGAAGGGAACGCCGACGACGCATAGCGCACCACCAGGATCGCGAACGCCAACAACAGAATTCCGCCGCACAGGTAGATGATGCCTACATCCGGCGGGTTGTGGTGCGACACGTTGGAGATCAGCAAACGCGTGAGCGCGGTGATTGCCACATAGATCAGGAAGCGTACCGGCATGTGGTTGGTCTTGAAGTAAATCCCGACCATTGCGCCCAGTTCCAGGTAGATGAACAGCAGCAAGATGTCATCGATCTTGATGTGCCCATTTTCCAGCATCCCCAAAAACTCCATCACCGCTGCCCAGGCGGTCACCGCACCAATGGCAAACAACGCCAGGTAGTGAAACGACTCGACAAACAGATTGCCCAGGGACTCGGCCAGCCCGTGGACTTGCTGGCGCAGCCTTTCGGCCCAGTTGATTTTCACGATGATGCTTCCTTAGGTCGGTTCGACCGGATAATGCGGGTTGGACGTGACGGTTGTTCTGTATGCAGAAACAAGGCCATAGGCAGGATAGTGAGATGGTGGCGGGCTGACATTAGGCACTTAATCAATCCTTGTGGCGAGGGAGCTTGCTCCTGCTGGGGTGCGCAGCGCCCCCATTTCCCAACTACATTAAAAACCTACTATCCAAACCCCGGCGTTTGGCTTATCCTTTTCGCTGTATATAAATACAGTAGTCGCAAAAGACAACTATCGTGAAGGCATGTGAGGTGGTGAATGGCCGTCGAAGTGGTATACCGCAGCAGCCGAGATCTGGAGCGTTTGTTCATGGATAAAGCCGAAGCTGACCGTCATGACAAGATGCTTGAACTCGCTGAGTTGCTGGCAGAGGTGTTGCAAAAAGCCGTGCCGTCGTTGAGCGAGCAGCAGGTGGAGGAAGCCGGGATCTACATGGCGAAGAACCGCGATGTATTTGCCAAGGCGTTCAAGAGCCAACCGGACGCGCTGTCCGAGTTGTTGAACCCGGCGGCAGAGTAAAGCCCGAATTGAACAGGCCCTGAATCATGGATTCAGGGCCTTTTTAATGCCCGGCCTATTTGTACAGCAGGCGTTCGGCCAGCTCATCGGCGACCCGTGCTGGGGAGCGCTTTTCGGCCTGGGCGTGGGCGAAGATTTCGGTCAGGCGCGTGCCAATGTTCGACAGGTGCGCGGTGATGCCGGGCAGGTCGGTGCCGGCGTGTTTGAGGGCGACGTAGATCAGGCCGCCGGAGTTGATCACGTAGTCTGGGGCGTAGAGGATGCCGCGGCCTTCCAACTGGTCAGCGATGTCCAGGTTGGTCAGTTGTGCGCTGGCGGCACCTGCCACGGCGGCGCAGCGCAGTTGGCCGACGCTGTTGCGGTTGAATACGGCGCCGACGCCGCAGGGCGCGAGGATGTCGCAGGGGGTGCTGAGCAAAGCATCGTTGGCAATCGGGTGGGCGCCCAGTTGCTCCATGGCCAGTTGCACCTTGCCGTGGTCGATGTCGCTGACCAGCAGTTCTGCACCCGCGGCGTGCAGTTGCTCGGCCAGGGCATAACCGACGTTGCCCAGGCCCTGCACCGCTACGCGCAGGCCCTCAAGGTTGTCGCTGCCCAGGCGCGCCATGGCGGTGGTGCGGATGCCGGTAAATACACCCATGGCGGCATGGGGCGCAGGGTCGCCGGCGGCGGTGGTGCTGGTGACGAAGCGGGTGTGTTGGGCGATGCAATCCATGTCGGCGACCGAGGTGCCGCTGTCGATCGAGGTAATAAAACGGCCGTCGAGTTTTTCGATACAGCGGCCAAACGCCTCAAATAGCGCGGCGCGGCTCTCCACGTGCACAGGGCGGATGATCACCGCCGTACCGCCGCCCACCGCCAGCCCGGCCAAGGCAGCCTTGTAGCTCATGCCTTGGGCCAGGCGCGCGGCATCGGCCACGGCACTGTCATCGTTGGGGTAAGCCAGGTAGCGACAGCCGCCCAAGGCAGGCCCCAGGCGACTGTTGTGGATGGCGATGATCGCTTTCAGCCCGGTCACCGGGTCGACGCTCAGGTGCAGCGATTCAAGGCGGGTGCTGTGCATGAGCGCAAACATCAATGAGCTCCCGAATCACTTTTGGTTGTGGACAAAGTATAGGCTCGCGGCAGAAAACTGCTGGATTGCACTGGAATAAGCCGCGCTGTTTCGTAAGATCCAGGACATAAGCACGCAGGATATTTTTCAAGATACTGGACGAAATTTCCTGGCAAGGCTAAAACGGGGCATCCGCCGGAGAACGCGATGAATCCCCGCACAGCCTTTTTCGCCTGCCTGGACCGTTCACCCCCTGCGCTGTTTGAAGCCGCGCTGTGGATGGCTGCCGAACACGATGCCAGCGTACAGCCGTTGCTGATCCTGCAAGAGCTGCGTGTGCTGCAACAGCAGGTCAGCCTGGGCATGCCCCTGTTGCCGGCCGATGAACTCGGCCAGCCGCTGTTGCGGCGTCTGAATGACCTGGGGTTTGCCCAGGATGATCACACCCCGTTGCGCCCCGCCGCCGCGCTGCTGGACAAAGTGCTGCTGCGAAAACGCGGGCAACCCTTGGCCATGGGCCTGATCGCACTGGAAATGGCACGGCGCCTGGGTATCCCCATGGTCGGGGTAAATTTCCCCGGCCACTTCCTGCTACGCGTACCCGGTGCCGACCACCTGCTGGACCCGTGCGGCGGTCGACGCCTGTACCCCAACGACTGTCGCGAACTGCTGCACCGGCAATACGGGCCAAAACTCAACTTGCACGCCGACCACCTGCACACCGCCGAGCCTAGGGCGATCCTGCAGCGGCTGTCACGTAACCTGCGCCAACTGCACCTCGCCAACGACGATCCCCTGGCTGCCCTGGTGGACGCCGAGCGCGTACTGGAACTGGGCAATGCCAGCGCCGCCGACTACCTTGCCCGCGCCAGCCTGTACCAGCGCCTGGATTGCCCGAGCGCCGAGCGCTTTGACCTGGAACACGCATTGATGCTCAGTGATGACCCGATCCAGCGCCTGCGCCTGACCGAGCGGCTGGGGCATCTGCCGCCCAATTCAGTGGTGCATTGACCTAGGGGGCGTTCTCAATTAGTTTCCCCGCCGCGTTGTCGCCTTAAAGCGGGCCAGGCAAGGCGCAGGCCGCAGGGAATGGTTGTTCCCTTTCCAAGGCCTGCAACGCAGGCTGGCCCGCTTTAAGGCACAACCCGAAGGGCCGGGCCTGCTGTTGTGCAGGGCTGCGTTGCTCGAAGCTTATTTGGAATGACCAAACCACGCTTCTCGCGCCTTGCCCTGCACAACAGCAGACCCGGCGCGACGGGGAAACTAATTGAGAACGCCCCCTAGGTGCGATTGAGAATATCGCCAGGCACTGGCGTTTTTAGCGTAGTGGAGCCCGGCGCCCGCACCTGAATAATCAACAGCGCCGCAATCACCGCCGGAATCGCACAGAAGAAGAAAATCTGCCCCACCGGTATATGCATCGCCAGCAACATACTGCCGAACAGCGGCCCCAGGATTGATCCAAAACGCCCTACCCCCAACGCCCAGCCCGTGCCGGTGGCGCGCACCTGCGCCGGGTAGAAATTGCTCGCAAAGGCATTGAGGGTCAGTTGCCCGCCGATGATGCAGAACCCGGCGGCGAACACGCAGGCCACCAGGTAACGTGGATTGTCGTGATTCAAGCCCAGCAGGATGGTGCACAGCGCAGCCGCCGCCAGCACCCCGGACAGCAACCGCACTTTGCTTTTCAGGCGGTCGGCAAACCAGGCCATGAGGATGGCGCCCAAGGTGCCGGCAAACAGGAACATGGACGTGACCAGGTTGGCTTCGTTCAGCGCCAGGCCGCTTTCGAGCAACAGCGATGGCAACCAGCTGATCATGAAATACAGCAAAATCAGGCTGACAAAAAAAGTCGCCCAGATCAGCAGCGTCGGGCGCGCGTAGCCGTTGCGAAACAGCTCCACCACCGTCAGTTTGCTGCCTTGTTCCTGCAGGTTTTCAGCCTCGGTCGCGGGCGGCGGTTGCCAGTCGGGCAGCATCCGCGCCGTGACTTTGCGCAGACGCTGATACGGCGGCGCATCGCGCAACAGGCGTGGCAAGGATTCGGGCAACAGCCACACCAGGAACGGGAACAGCAGCAACGGCGTTACCCCACCGGCCAGGAACACCGCCTGCCAACCAAAGCTGTCGATAAACCCGGCCGCCACAAAGCCGCCCGCCGCGCCGCCGAACGAAAAGCCGCAGGCCGCCAGGGTCACCATCAAGGTGCGCATGCGCGGCGGCGAATATTCAGACATCAATGCCATGGCACTGGGCATTGCGCCCCCCATGCCGATGCCGCAGATAAACCGCGCCGCCATCAGTGTGGTGAGGGAATTGGCAAACACCATCAGTACGGTGAGGCTGGCGTAGATCAGCACACAGGCCAACAGGATGCGCCGCACGCCGAAACGATCCGCCAGCGGTGTCACCAGCAGCGAGCCGAGGGTCAACCCAAGCAGGTTGGCGCTGAACACCGGCCCGAACGCAGCTTTTTCCAGGCCCCAATCCTGAGCCAGCGCCGGCACTACATAGCCCAGCACCTGGGCGTCGTAGCCATCGGTGACCAGCAGCAACGCCAGCAACACGAGAATCAACCACTGGTAGCGCGACACCGGACGGGCGTCGAGTGCCGCGCGAAAGCTGGCAATCTGATTGTGCATCGCAAGATACCTTTATTTTTTATTAGGTTGGCACGATCAAAGGTGGGAGGGGCGGTGCGTCAGGTTGATTGGCGGGGTGGGCCTGTACGAAAGCCGGATGCTGCGCCGCCAACGCTGCCACTCGCCCAATGCGCGGGTAAGCCACCAGCGGCACCTTGAAACGTTCGGCCGCATACAGCTGTGGAATCAGAAATGCATCCGCCATGCCTGGCTGCTCGCCAAAGCAGAAGCCCTTATCTCCAATCAACTGCTCCACCGCACCCAGCCCCTGGCTGACCCAATGGGCGATCCATTCAAGCAACTGCGCTTCATCGTGCCCCCACTGACGCAACAGGTTCTGCGTGCTGGAGTTGTGCAGCGGGTGGATATCGCAGGCGATGATCGACGCTACCGCCCGTTCATGGGCACGGGCTGCCGGATCGCTGGAGAGCAGTGGCACCTGTGGATAACGCTCCTCCAGGTACTCGATGATCGCCTGTGACTGGATCAACGTCTCCCCTTGATCAGTACGCAACGCCGGTACACGTCCTTGAGGGTTGATCGCCAGGTACTCGGGCTGGTGATTGGCGCCGCCTGCCGGGACCAGCAGGTTGACTGGCAGCGCGGTGAAATCCAGGCCCTTGAGCGCCAGGGCAATACGTACCCGATACGACGCGGTGGAACGGTAGTAAGTATAGAGTTCCATGACCCTGCCCTCTTAACGTGCCGCAACCACAGTACCGCGGCATTCACCGAAGCCGATGCTGGCAAAACCTTCGCGGCGGCAACGGCCACGCAGGATGATTTCGTCGCCGTCTTCAAGGAATTTACGTACCTCGCCCGAGGCCAATTCAATCGGTTTCTTGCCGCCTTCGGTAATTTCCAACAGGCTGCCGAACTGCCCCGGCTGCGGCCCGGACAAGGTGCCTGAACCAAACAGGTCGCCGGCCTGCAACTGGCAACCGTTGACGCTGTGGTGCGCAACCATTTGCGCCACTGTCCAGTACATATGCTCGGTATTGCTCAAGGTCAGGCGATGGGCGGGCAGGTTCTGCTCGCGCATTGAGGTGGTGGTGAGCAGCACTTCCAGCTCGATATCAAAGGCGCCCGCGTTCTGATCACGTTTATCCAGCAGATACGGCAGCGGTTGCGGGTCGCCCTCGGGCCGCGCCGGTTGCGCTTTGCGAAAGGGCTCCAGCGCTTCGGCGGTCACCACCCATGGCGAAATACTGGTGATAAAGCTTTTCGACAGGAACGGGCCCAGCGGCTGGTATTCCCAGGCCTGGATATCTCGCGCCGACCAGTCATTGAGCAGGCAGAAACCGGCGATATGCTCGGCCGCATCGCCGATGGCAATCGCTTCGCCCATGGCATTACCATGGCCGATCCAGATGCCAAGCTCCAGTTCGTAGTCCAGGCGCGCGCAGGGGCCGAACGTCGGTTCGGACTGGCCGGCCGGCAGTGTCTGGCCTTTGGGGCGCCGGACCTGCGTGCCCGACGGGCGAATGGTCGACGCCCGGCCGTGGTAACCAATCGGCACGTACTTGTAGTTGGGCAACAGGGGGTTATCCGGGCGAAACAGTTTGCCGACGTTCTGCGCGTGCTCGATGCCGACGTAGAAGTCGGTGTAGTCATTGATCTTCGCCGGCAAGTGCATCTGGCAATCGGCGGCGTGGTGCAGCACCTGCGCTTCGCGCTGTTGCAGCTGGCTGCCTTCGGCCAGCAGCTCCAGCAGGCGCTCGCGTAACGCCACGCGTGGCCCACGGCCAAGTTCAAAAAAGGCGTTCAATTGGCCACCCGCTGTTGCCTCAACGGCACGCCGGGCATCACCGTCAAATTCATCCAGCGCGGCGTGCAGGTCGAGGACCATATCGCCGATCGCCACGCCACAGCGCGGGGCCGAGCCGTTGATACTGAACACGCCCAGGGGCAGGTTCTGCAGGGGGAAATCCACGTGACCGTTGGCCGAGGCCACCCAGCTGCGGGTCTGCGTTGGTTGCGTCATGGGTTATCTCCGATTCGGGTTGAAGGTGGCGGGCAGTGAGGCCCAGCACGCGTCGTAAGCAGGTTGCAGCTGCGGGCACTCCAGAGCGAACTGGGTCGGGCGCAGCACTTGGCTGGTCTCGAACATGAAGGCCATGGTGTTATCGATCTTGTGCGGCGCCAGGTCCGCATTGATGGCCTTGGTGCAGGTCTCGCCATCCGGGCCATGGGCGCTCATGCAGCTGTGCAGCGACGCGCCGCCGGGCAGGAAGCCTTCGGCCTTGGCATCGTAGGCGCCCTGGATCAGGCCCATGTATTCGTTCATCAGGTTGCGATGGAACCATGGCGGACGGAAGGTATTCTCGGCCACCATCCAGCGCGGCGGGAAGATCACGAAGTCGAGGTTGGCCAGGCCATGCACGCTGGTAGGTGAGGTCAGCACGGTGAAGATCGACGGATCCGGATGATCGAAACTCACCGTGCCGATAGTGTTGAAACGACGCAGGTCGTATTTGTACGGCACGTTGTTGCCGTGCCAGGCGACCACGTTGAGCGGTGAATGGTCCAACTCGCAGGCCCACAGTTCACCAAGGAATTTCTGTACCAGCGTGGTCGGTTGCTTGAGGTCTTCGTAGCGGGCCACTGGCGTGAGGAAGTCACGCGGGTTAGCCAGGCCATTACTGCCGATGGGGCCCAGGTCGGGCAGGCGCAGCGGGGCGCCGTGGTTCTCGGCAACATAACCGCGTGCGTGTGCATCCAGCAGTTCGATACGGAATTTGAGGCCACGGGGCAGCACGACAATTTCCAGCGGCTCGACGTCCAGCGCGCCCAGTTCGGTGGCGATGCGCAGGCGGCCCTGCTCCGGCACGATCAGCAGTTCGCCGTCGGCATTGAAGAACACGCGCTCCATGGAACGATTGGCGCGGTAGGTGTAGATGCTGATGCCCGAAGGTTTTTCCGACCCCGAGTTGGCCACCATGCCGACCAGTCCATCGATAAAGTCCGTCGGCTCACTCGGAATATCCAGCGGGTTCCAGCGCAGACGATTGGGCGTCACTGCGCCCAAGGGTCCACCGGCCAATTGCTGCGCAAGCTTGATGAACGCCGGGTGATTGGCCGACGGCTGGATGCGGTACAGCCAGGTGCGCCGGGCTTCGCTGCGCGACATGGTGAAGGCCGTGCCGGAAAACAGTTCGGTATACAGCCCGTAGGGGGCCTTCTGCGGCGAGTTCTGGCCGGCGGGCAATGCGCCAGGCAAGGCTTCGCTGGCGAATTCGTTGCCGAAACCCGAAAGGTATTCGAGGGTCATGGATCATCCTCTGTGGGTCAGTTGTATTTATCGTAATCCAGTTACGCATAACGTAATTTGATCACTGTTGACCGTCAAGCTATAAAGACGCCCATTCATCTTTCGGATTCTCGCCCTTCCATGGAAAAGCCCCGCGACACCGGTAAACAGAAAGTCCGTTCGGCGGAAGTCGGCACCGATATTCTCAAGGCTCTGGCCGAATTGTCCCCGGCCACCTCGCTGTCACGTCTGGCCGAACATGTGCAGATGCCGGCGAGCAAGGTCCACCGCTATTTGCAGGCGCTGATTGCCTCCGGATTTGCCGAGCAGAACACCGCCACCAACCATTACGGCCTGGGCCGGGAGGCGTTGCGCGTGGGGCTGGCGGCGCTGGGCAGCATGGATGTGTTGAAAGTCGGCGCCATGCCCCTGGCCGAGCTGCGCGATGAATTGAATGAAACCTGCTTTCTGGCGGTGTGGGGCAACCAGGGCGCGACCGTGGTACAGATCGAGCCGGCAGTGCGCGCCGTTACTGTGGTGACGCAGTTGGGCTCAGTGCTGCCGCTGCTCAGTTCGTCCACCGGGCTGGTGTTCAGCGCTTACCTGCCGTCACGGGAAACGGTGGAACTGCGCGAACGCGAGGTTCAAGCCGGCACCGCTCATACCTTGGCAGACGATCAGGCCTATGCCAGCGTGTGCGAACAAATCCGCAGCCGTGGCCTGCACTTTGTGCATGGCCTGCTGATGCCCGGCGTGGATGCGTTGTCGGCGCCGGTGTTCAATGCGGTCGGGCAAGTGGCGGCAGTGATGACCGTGGTCGGCCCGACCTCACTGTTCCATGCCGATGAAGATGGCCCGGCGGCGCAGCACCTGCTGGCGGCGACCCGGGCCGTGAGTTGGCGCATGGGCTATCAGCCCTGAATCAATCGTCGTTGCGTGACAGCGCCACTGCCACGCGATCCTCCAACGCCTTGACCTGCGCGCCGGCCACTACGTAGTTGTTGGTCAGCATCGCGAACACCAGCTTGCGCCCACCGGCGTCGGTGATGTAACCACTCAATGACGACACGCCGCCCATGGAGCCGGTCTTGGCGTGCAGGTTGTTCTGCGCCTGCGTGTCGCGCAGACGGTAGCGCAGGCTGCCGCCGGTCATGCGGTCGGTGTTGCCGGCAATCGGCAGCGCGTTGTACCAGGTGTCGAACCACGGCTGTTTGCTGGCGGCCAGTAGCAGGTCGGTGAGGGTTTGCGACGACACCAGATTGCGCCGCGAGAGGCCGGAGCCGTCGACCTGACTGAACGTGCTGGTGTCCAGCCCCTGACGCTTGAGAAACCCGGCCACCGCCACGGCGCCCGCCGCTGCCGTGCCGCTATTGGCGGTCTGGCGCCCCATGGCCTTGAGCAAGGCTTCGGACATGTTGTTGTTCGAGAGCTTGAGCAACGGCGTGATCAACTCCTGTAACGGTGCCGATTGGTGCTCGGCCAGCACCGTCACTGCAGCCGGGCTTGCCCCACCCATCACTCGACGCCCCAATACGGTGATGCCCTGTTGCGCCAAGGCCTGTTCGAATAGATTCGCGACCAGTTGCGTAGGCTCCCAGACGCTGACCAATTGCTGGCTCTGCCGCCCCGGCGCCACTGCGCCGCTGAGCTGCAACAGGTTGGTGCCATGGCGACGGTTGATCCCATAGCTGTTGCCCGGCCCACTGATGGCGCGGTTGCTCAGTTGCAGGTAATCGGTGGGCGGAAAAATCTCGACACTTACCGGCGAGCCGGCCCGCAGCGCAGCCTTCGCGGTAACCAGTACGCTGCCTGCATCGAAATCCGAATCAGGCGACACGGTCAGCGCTGAAATCTGCGCGCCGTAGTAGGTGGTTTCGTCATCGTGAGACCAGTCGACACCCAACCGCTCAGCGTCGAACCAGGTGTCATCGAACACCAGGTCGCCCTGCACCTGGCGCACGCCCTGGCTGGCCAATTGCGCGGCCAGGGCCTGGTAATCGGCGAACTGAACGGTCGGGTCGCCGAGGCCACGCAGGTACAGGTTGCCGGTCAAACGGTCGCCCTGGCGTATGCCATTGCTCAGCAGTTGGGTGGCGAAGCGGTATTGCGGCCCCAACACATCCATCGCCGCGGCGGTGGTCAGCAACTTGAGGTTGGACGCGGGCACCAGCCGGGTGCGAGGGTTGTGCTGATACAGCGTGGCGCCACTGCGAGCATCGCGCACCATCAGCGACACCGTAGCGCCGTGCAGCGCCGGGTCGCTCAACAGTTTATCCAGGGTTGCCGGCGTGGAAGTTTGGGAGACGCTGGCGCAGCCGCCCAGTAAAAAACTCAAACCGACCAGCAGGGTGCCGGTGCGTAACCATTTTACAAAGTGCATCGTTGCGTTTTCCATAAGCATGCAATGGCGGCAACGCTAACAGCTCGCTATCAATGTGGCGACCGCTTTCCTGTGGGAGCTGGCTTGCCTGCGATGCAGACAACTCGGTGTATCAGGCAAACCCAGTCGATGCCATCGCAGGCAAGCCAGCTCCCACAGATAAATGAATCAGAAGGTCAAGGTGCTGGATACCGACACCTGCCGCGCATCGCCCATGGACACAAACTGCGTATTCACCGATGAGGTGTAGTAAGTACGATCGAACAGGTTCTTCACATTGAGCTGGAACTTGACCTTCTGCCCTTCAAGCCGGGTGTCATAGCTGGCGAACACATCGGCCACGGTGTAGCTGGGCAGTTCGAAACTGTTGGCCGCGTCCCCTGCCCGCTCGCCGACATAACGCGCCCCGGCGCCGACACGCAGTTGATCGCCGCCCAGGACACTGCCGAAGTCATACACCGCCGACAACGAGCCGGTGCTTTTTGCCACATTCTGCAGGCGATTGCCTTTGAGCTTAGGGTCTTCGGTAACCTCGGCATCGGTGTAGGCATAGCTGCCAATCAGGCTCCATTTATCCGTCAGCTGGCCGCTGGCATCCAGCTCCAGACCGCGAGAACGCACCTTGCCGGCCACGCTGTACTCCGAGGTCAGGCCCTCGCCTACCTGCACCAATACGTTGCGTTTATCGATCGTGAACAGCGCGGCACTGGCGGTGATGCGCCCCGGCAGGTCGAACTTGGTACCCAGCTCCCAGGCTTTGGATTCTTCCGGCTGCAAACTGCCACTCAACACGGTTTTATTGGCCAGCGGCGCGATGGTGGAGTTGGGTTTGAACGACTCGGTATAACTGCCGTAGAACGACAATTGATCAGTGTAGCGATACACCAGCCCGGCCCGAGGTACCCACTTCTGGCCATTGCCGTCGGTGTTGGCGGTGAACGGCACGCCTTTGCCGGCGTATTGATCGTACATCTGGTAGCGCGCACCGCCGACCAGGATCCATTGATCGTTGAGGTGGATGGCATCCTGGAAGAACAGCGAATCGCTGCGCAGCAGATCGGTCTGGTTGCTGTCCGGCGCGCTGACTTTGGAACCGGCGACTTCATTGCCGTATACCGGGTTGTTGTAATCGAAGGTGCCCCGCGGCGCCTGGCGGATCAGGTCGGCACGGTAGATCTTGCGGTACTCATCGTCCAGGCCGAACACCAGATCGTGCTGCATACCTGCAACATCGACCCTGCCTTCGAGGCTGGCGGTGGCGAAGCGGTCGGTGGTCAACGCGCCCTGGGTACCGTCCATGTTACGGGTCAGGGTGCCGTTGGTGTTGACCTTGACCACGCGCACCTGACTGGCGTCATAGGTTTCGCGATTCCAGCTGTAGCCGAAGTGAGCTTTCCAGTCGTCGTTCAGATCATGATCGACGGTCAGGCGGTACAGATCGGAGCGACCTTCCATGTTGTTGAACGGTTCATCCAGACGCCGGGTGGCGGGGATGTTCAGCGGGTGGTTGGTCTTGGGATCGATGGCGGTGCCACGGTCGAACGGCGCGAGAAATTCGCGGTGTTCATAGGCCAGCACCACTTGGGTGGTATCGCCGTACCAGGCCAGGGACGGCGCCACCAGGGTCTCGCGATGGGTGCCGTAGTTACGCCAGTAATCTTCGTCTTCATGATCGACAATCAGGCGATAAGCCAGGCCGCTGTCGCCGAGGGGGCCGGTGGTGTCGAGGTTGCCGCCACTGCCGTTCTTGCCGCTGCCGAAGGTCGAGCCGCGCGCGGTCAGGGAGGTGGACTGCATCAGCTCAGGCTTTTTGCTGACGATATTGACCACGCCGCCCGGGTCCTGGATGCCATACAACAGCGAGGATGGGCCCTTGAGCACTTCAATACGCTCGGCGGTAGCGTTCATGGCACGGCCCTGCACCACCGGCATACCGTCCTTCATGATCGAGCCGTTACGGTTGTCGCCAAAACCACGCAACATCACCGCGTCCTGAGTACTGCCGAGGGTGTTGGACTGGGTGATGCCGCTGATATTGCCCAGGGCGTCATCCAGGTTGCGCGGTTGCTGGTCGCGCAGCACCTGAGCCGGCACCACGTTGACGGTTTGCGGGGTTTCCAGCAGCAACCCATGGGAGCGCATCACCGAACTGGTGGGCGGCGGCTGATAGCTGGTGCTGTCCTGCGTCGGGTTGGCCGCGCTGATGGTGGTGGCGCCAAGGTTGACCGCGCCGTCGCTGGGCAGCGGCTCCAGGGCCAGGGTGCGGGCGTCGATCTGGCGGAAGGTGAAACCTGTATTGCTCAGCAGACGTTGCAGGGCCTGGGTCGCGCTCATCTGCCCACTGAGCGCCGGGGCATTGAGGCCATAAGGCGCTTCATCGGTGTAGATCACACTGATGCCTGTGACACGGCTGAACTCGCTCAGGGCCTGGGGCAGTGGTTTGGCTGCCAGGGCAAAATTGAACTGGGCGCTTTGCTGCTCCTGCGCACGCGCAACGCTCAAAGGCAGCAACGCCAGCCCTGACACCGCCAAGACCGAGGCTCCCAGCCACTGTTTTACCCAACCACCCGCCGTTGACTTCATGCTGTGAGAACCCGTGTAGAAAACGCTGTTAATGCGAATAGATCGCAGTTTCATGCACTACACGGATGGGCCGGGGATTTACCTCACATGAATCAGTAAATAATTTCGATCATTGCTTGCCACTCGTCGCGAGACACTCCTTGGCACTCTTCTTCAGCTTCTTGATCAGCCGCTCCTGGCGCAACGCCTCACCCTTGCTCGCGCATTGTTCGGTGTACACCAACGCCACCGCCGGGCTGGACAAGAAAAACCGCGCGCCCTTGCCGCTTTGGTGGCAGGCAAAGCGGCGCACCGGGTCATTGCTGATGCCGCAATACAACGAGCCATTGGCGGCACGCACCAGGTAGACGAACCAGGGTTTGGGTTCTACAGGATCAGTCACAGGGCAATTTCGGCAAACCAGAGGAGCGCCAATCTTATCAACGACCGGCCTGGAATGCCTTCAAGCCTTTAAGCGCCTGGGCCCGCACCGCATTTTTCAGCGCCGGCGACCAGCCCAACAGCAGCCCTTTCAAGCCCAGCGCCTGGCGCGACCATCGCCACAGGTCGAAGTGATCGTGGTGCTCGCAGATCTTGCCGTCGCGAAACACAAAGCGCGCACCGATGTCGTTGACCACCGTATTGCCCGTGGCACTGAACAGGTACGTCGCCACCCAGTGCGCGCTGCCTGTGCTGTCATCACTGCGCACGTGGTCGAAGGTCAGGGAGAAATCCTTGGCCCGCGTGGTGAGCATTCGCCACATATCCCCCGCGTCGCGCCCGCGCAACTCGCCGAAGGCCGGGTCGCTGAACACCACGTCTTCGGTGTAGCAGGCGGCCATGGCTTCGGCATCCAGGCGCTGGAAGGCACTGTAGAACGCGGTGATCAGGGCGTTATGGGCATCACTCATGGGCAGGCTCCGCAGGTTTCGAAAGAATAAGCGCACGATAGGCTGCCCACACCGCGCTGGCTACTGACATTCGCCAGGCAAATGCAGGAGCCTACGGCACCATCCCAGTGCTGCGAGCGTAGGCGAACAGGTCTACATCGGTTGAGATACTCAGCCGCTGCATAGCCGTGCTTTTCTGCTTACTGATGGTAGAGATACTGCGGTTGACCTGTGCCGCAATCTGGCTGACGGTCATGCCGCTGGCCAACATGCGCACCACCTCGCGCTCCTTGCAGGACAATTGCGGCACCTGGGACTGATCGCCCGTACCCGCCTCTACCATTTGCATCCGCAGGGATTCACTGGCGAACGTCTGGCCGGCACACACAGCCTTGATCGCCTGGGGCAGCTCCTTGGCCGAAGCACTTTTGGCCACCACGGCCTTGGCACCATGGGCGAAGGAAGCACGCAGGGTGGCGACGCTGGCGAACATGGTCACCAGAATCACCGGCAACTGCGGATATTGGCGGTGCAACAGGCTCAACAGCCCGTAGCCGTCGGCCTGCTGGCCGCCTGGCATGGCAAAGTCTGTGACGAGCACGTCACATGGGGTTGTCCTCAACAGTTCGAGCAACTGATCGGGGCCGTCGGCTTCCGCGACCACTTTGCACCGGCCATGCGCCTCAATCACGACTTTCTGCCCGATACGCACAATAGGGTGATCGTCAGCAATAATTACTCGAAGCATAGATTCCCACGAATGATGGCAAACTGAATCCGCGCAAAATACCCCCGCTGGCGCTCATCAACAACCGCTAACAAAGTGCTGCTGGCAGCCACGCTCAATGTTCAGTAGCTCACACTTTTTTGCCTACAAAACAATAAGAAAATACCTACAGCAAAGACAAGATCAACGGATTGCAAAACGCTCTGCGCCAACACTACCTCTCAGACTTCAGAGAGGTACTCGAGATAGACGAACAAGCGCGCCAGGAACAACTCCAATTGCACCTTGTGCGCAGCAACACCCTGGGACTGGACCTGTTCGATCAGCTTCACGGCGCTGGCTTCAAGGCCAGTACCGCCCAAAAACACCAGGCTGCCCACCAATCGATGGAGGCGCTCAGCCGTCAGTGACGAGTTCAACGTCAAGCAGGCATGGCGCAACACGCGGTGGTCTTCCCAAGCCTCGAACAACAGGGTTTCCAACAATTGATCGACGATACGCTCGCTGCCAAACATGGCGACCAACGTGGCACGGGTTGGCCAGCCGGCGAGCGGCGCAACAGCCTTCTGGACGACATACGCGTCATCCACGCCCGGCAGCCAGCGTGCCAACACGGCGTGCAGCTGTTCAAGGGTCAATGGCTTGAGCAGCCAGGCATCCATACCGGCGTCGCGGCAACGCTGGGGGCTGTCGTTTTGCAGGTTGGCGGTCAAGGCAATGATCGGCACTCGCCTCTGCCCGTTGTCGCACTCATGCTGGCGAATAGCGCGAGCCATGCTGTAGCCGTCCATGAACGGCATCTGGCAATCACTGATCACCAAGTCGAAGGGCCGGCTGGCAAAGGCCGCCAGCCCGACGTACCCATCGTCGGCCAATTCGTATCCCAACCCCAGTTTCTGCAGCAAACAACCCAGCAACAGGCGGTAGGCTGAATGGTCTTCCACCACCAGCACGCTCAACTGCTGCCAATGAAGCGGGGGGGCACCTTGCGGCTTCAATTTGCGGTTCGCTCCTGCTGTTGAACCTACCAGCGAACCCATCAGTACCTCTATCGTGACTATTGATCCGGCAGTAATCTCCGGCACTGGTGCAATAGCCCTTGAGACCTCTCATGTAGCAAATACCCATTCAGGGGATATCTATAATCTTTTGAGCCTGACCGAGTCGATACAACAACTACGAAAAGCACCACCGCCCCCCTCTCCCGGCACGTCCTTCGCCCCCCCCGCCAATGTCGTATTAGTTGTATTTCCCCCGCGCGCCCCCCTCGCTAGATTGTGCCCACCCCAAAGAGGGACGACTTGCCACTCCCCGGCAAGCGCAAAAAAATCGAGATCGCCTCCAGGCAACCACCCGCCCACACACGACCGGGCGTTGCCCTGGCGGGCCTCAATCTGCCAGCTTGTAATGGAACAATTTGAAATGAAGACCTCTGTATCCCTACTGAGCAGTGCCCTGCTGCTCGCTATAACGTCATCCGCTTTCGCCGCCAGCAGCGTCGACCTGACTGTCAAAGGGTTGATCACGCCCAGCGCCTGCACACCCAACCTGCCGGGTGACGTCGATCTTGGAAAAATCGCCGCAAAAGATCTGAATCAAGACAGCTATACGCCGCTTGAGAAAAAGACCCTGCAACTGAGCGTCAATTGCGACGCGGCGACGCTGTTTGCAATCCATCCCGTCGACAATCGAGCCGGTTCCGCCGCGTCCGGCTTCGCCTTTGGCCTGGGCTTGATCAACGAAACCCAGAAGCTCGGCCTGTATCAGTTGACGTTCAGCAACCCCGTCACTGAAACACCATCCACCCTGATTGCAATGTACAACTCCGAGGGCCGATGGACAGACCTCCTTACGGATGAGGTCATTGCCCCCAACGATCTGGTGGCGCTGGGCAGCCGCGGTGAGAACGGTTGGGCCCCCCACCCGATCAAAGACGCGCTCATGGACATGACGCTGCACACCTTGATTGCACCTGCAAGAAACCTGACCTTGACTAGCGAAGTGGCAATCGACGGCTCCGCGACCTTTGAAGTGAAGTACCTGTAAATGGACGTTTCCCAGATGAAGCCCCGCCTGCCCCTGTTGAGCGGCGCGCTGTTGCTCACCATGACGTCATCCGCTTTCGCTGCCAGCTCCGTGGACCTGACCGTCAAGGGCTTGATCACACCGAGTGCCTGCACCCCGAACCTGCCAGGGGCTGTGGACTATGGAAAAGTCGCAGCAAAAGATCTGAACCTCGACAGCCATACCTGGCTTGAGGACCAGACATTACAACTGAGCGTGAATTGCGAGGCGGCGACGCTGTTTGCCATCAAGCCCATCGACAACCGAGCCGGCTCCTCAACGTTTGGCGCCTACGGCCTGGGTGTAGCCAACGGCACAGAAAAGCTCGGCGGGTACCAACTGATGTTCAGTAACCCCGTCGCCGAAACACCTTCGACCTTGCTCTACCAGTACGAACAGCGCCCCTGGGCGCCGCTCTATCCGGAGGACCCGCTGCAAGACGATATGTTGGTGGCCCTGGGCAGCCGTGCCGATTCCGGCTGGGCCCCGCACCCCGTGCAGAACGCGCTCATGGACATCACCGTGCACACCGCCATTGCACCCGCCAACGGCTTGAGCCTGGCCAACGAAGTGGCGCTGGACGGCTCCGCAACTTTTGAAGTTCTGTACCTGTAACCCATCATCTTCGTACTAAGGAAGGTTCAAACGATGACTTACTTAAGAGCCACGCCCCTGGCCGTCCTATTGTTGACCATCTCGCCTCTCACACTGGCCGCCAGCAGCCTGGACCTCACCGTCAAAGGCATCATCACGCCAAGCGCCTGCGCGCCAGAGGTCTCCGGCGGTGGCAATGTCGACTTCGGCAAGGTGTCGGTCAAGGATCTCAATAGCGACACCTACACCGACCTGCCCCGAGAAACCATGCTCTTGAGCGTGCATTGCGAAGGGCCGACGTTTTTTACCCTGAACACCATCGACAACCGCGCCGGCACCACCGCCAGCCACTTCAGCTGGCACGGCCTGGGCATGACCCCCAACGATGAAAAAGTCGGTGATGCCGGGCTTGGCCTCTACCAGCCGGTGGCCGACGACGTGCCGGTACGCACCATCGTCTCAAGGGATGGCGGCGCAACCTGGATGCCCTCCGTGATGCTCAGCCACACCGTGCTGACAGCGGTCGCCAACAACGACGGCGTGGTACCGATTGCGATCCAGAAGCTGGAGGCCGAGATCCGCCTGATCACTCACATCGCGCCCGCCAGCAACCTGACACTGACCGACGATGTGCCTATCGACGGTCACGCCACCGTGCAAGTCAATTACCTCTAAGGATAAGGAGACCCGATGAATATTCGATTGACCACGCTGGCCGCCAGCGTACTTCTGCTCAACTCAGCCACTGCCTTCGCTGCCTCCAGCGTCGACCTGACCGTCAAGGGGCTGATCGTGCCCAGCGCCTGTATACCCAGCCTGTCCGGTGGAGGTGTGATCGACCATGGCAAGATTTCCGCTAAAGATCTGAAACCTGACAACCCGACAGTCATTGGCAACCATACCCTGATCCTGGCCGTCAATTGCGATGCGCCGATCCAATTCGCCCTGCACTCGATCGATAACCGTGCATCCTCAGCTATCTCTTCGAGTTACGGCCTGGGCTTTATCAATGACACCCAGAAGCTGGGGGGATACAGCCTCACGCTTGCCAATCCACTGGCCGAGGATGGTGTAGTGGTGCAACCCATTGCATCGTCCGACCAAGGTAATACCTGGTTCAAAGAAAAGTTCTGGGATCCGGGCCTGTACATGTCGATCGCCGCAATGGATGACGACAGCCAGCCGCTACCTGTCAAAGACCTGCTGGTCGATCTGCAAGTGCAGACCTTCATCATGAGCACTGCCGGCATGGACCTCAGCAATGAGGTGACCATCGACGGCTCCGCCACCCTTGAAGTGAAGTACCTGTAACCCATGGCCGCCCACCCCTCGAACGCCGGCAGGCATGGGCTGCGCCTGGCGTTGCGCGTGCTCACGGCATGGGGGCGAAACGTGGCCATCGTGCTTGGCCTGGCCGCGATGACCGATACCCACGCAGCCTCGACCGTCGACCTCACGGTGACCGGCCGGGTGACACCGGATGCCTGCCACATCGAGCTGATGAATGACGGCATCATCGAGCATGACAAGATCCCCGCACATAGCCTCAACGTAGACGAGTTCACCGTGCTGCCCAGCCAGCTACTCGAACTGCATGTGCTCTGCGCCAGGCCCATGCTGTTTGCCTTGGTAGGCATCGACAATCGCGCCGACTCCTCGCTGGCCCCCGACTTTTTCTACGGACTGGGCAGAAACATCCACGCCCCCGAGGAGCGTCTCGGCTCCGTAGCGTTGTCCTATCGCAACGTAGTGGGCGATGCGCAGCCCATGCAGGTATTGGCCTCCACCAACAACGGGGAAACCTGGTCACCGGACCCCAACGCCTATCCAAGATCCTATATGGCCTTTGCACTGCTGGGCGACCGTCAACCGGACTTCATCAGCCAACTGACCGCGGAGCTTCAGGTGGTCACCGCCATCAATTTTTCGCAGTACCTGACGCTGGACCAGGAAGTCCCCCTCGACGGCTCCATCGTCCTGGATTTGCGTTACCTCTGACCGATACCTTTTGGCCTAATGGAAAACCCGTCATGACGACGACATTCTCAAACACCGCTGTCGGCCTTATCGCCCTGCTGCTGATACTCGGCAATCAAGTCAAAGCCGACGGGATGGTACCGGACACCTCCGTGGTGATCGTGTTCGAAGCCGAAGGCGAAGCGGCAGTGTCGGTGACCAACACCGACAGCCAACTCGCGCTGCTGCATGTGACCTTGCAGGATATTCCGGAAGACACCGAGCCGCTGCTGGTGGTGACACCGCCGCTGTCACGGGTCGAGGCGTCTAAATCCCAGTTGGTGCGCTTCATCCTGCAAAACCGGAAGCCGTTGCTCACCCAACGGCTTAAACGCGCAGTGTTCGAAGGCATGCCCCAAGGCCGTGCCGCGACCGCCGCCGGGCATGCCCGCGTGGGCGTGACCGTGCGCCAGAACTTGCCAGTGATCGTGCATCCCAGAGGCCTTGCCCCCAACCGCACGCCTTGGACCGACCTGACCTGGACCTTGCGCGACGGCCAGTTGCAAGTACGTAACGACACGCCCTATGTAGTGCGCCTGGCGCAGGAACTGCTGCTGTTGCCCGGCAACGGCAGGGCGATGCTGCCGCGCACTTACGTGCTGCCCGGCGAAGCCTTGAGCGTGCCGGCCAGCGGCGGGCAGGCCAACACGGTCAGGTTGCAGCCGGCCACTGTGTACGGCTTTGCGGTGAAAGCCTACGACGCACCGATCACCCTCTGACTGAAAACCGCAGGCGTCGCACCCCTGACCGCCGCCTGAATAACGAAGTGACGGCTCATTGACCGTCACCAGAACGCCTGGGCACACGGGGCCCGCGCGTTCACTACTCGAGTACCTTGCGTGAAAACAGTATTGAGTTACCGTGACGGCGAAGCCGTGCCCGACATCCCTGCCAACTCGACCTTGCCGCTGGTGTTGCTGCTGTGCGCGCTGATGCCCGCCAAGGCATGGGCCGAAAACTCCAGCGCCTCCAGCTTCGACGCCCAGACCTTGCATCAACGCGGCATTGATCCACAGCTGGCCAGCCTGCTGCTGGCAGCACCGCGCTTCGCCACCGGGCAACACACGGTCAATCTGCGGGTCAATGGTCAGCGACGCGGCCGGCTGGACGTGACCTTCGATCAGCAAGGCAACCCGTGCTTCGACCGCGCATTGCTGGACGCCGCCAACCTGGTGATCCCGAATGAAACGGCAGGTTGTCACGATTTTCTTGCGCAATATCCGCAAACCCTGGTTGAACCGGACCCGGCGACGCTGACGGTGTCACTGGTGGTACCCACCGAGGCGCTGCGCCCCATACAGCAGGATATCTCGGGGTACGAAACCGGCGGGTTTGCCGGGCTGCTCAACTACGACCTCAGTGGTTTCTACAACCGCTTCGGCGATGACGCCAGCCGCTTTGGCTCGGCCAACACCGAGGTGGGGTTCAATGCCGGCGATTGGATCGTGCGCAGCCGCCAAGTACAGACCTGGCAGGATGGCCTGTCACGCAGCACCCACTTGCAAGCCTATGCCCAGCGCACCTTCGCCAGCCACCAGGCGGTGCTGCAAGCTGGGCAAATCAACCTGTATAACCCGGTACTGTCCGGCGCGCAGATTACCGGGGTGCAGGTGCTTACCGAGCAAGCCCTTCAAGAACAGGGCCAGGGTGCTCTGATCCAGGGCATTGCCAACAGCCCTGCCCAGGTGGAGGTACGACAGAACGGTGCGTTGATTCACTCCACCGTCGTGCCCGCAGGCCCCTTTACCCTGCCCGATGTACGTCGCTTGAATACGCGCTCGGACGTCGAGGTCACGGTCAAGGAAAGCGCCGGGAGTGAGCGGCGCTTCACCGTACCGGCGGCCATGCTCGGCCTTGGGTTGCCAGCACCGGGTTACTCCGTGGCCGCGGGCCGGGTGCGGAATGTGGGCGACGCCAAATGCGAGGATCCGTGGGTGGTCAGTGGCGGCTGGACCGGTGCGCTGCACCCGCAGTTGACCTTGGGCACTGGTGTACTGGCAGCCAGCGAATACCGCTCGGTGGGCGCCAGCCTGGGCTGGTTGCCGTGGGTGGACAGCCAGATCCAACTGTCCACACAGCTGTCCAACACCCAGGCGTGGGAAAAGGTTTCGGGCGTACAGACCGACCTTTCCTGGTCCCAGCGCCTGGGCGAGCAGTGGTCGATCAGCGCCGCCAATTCCTGGCGCAGCATCGGCTATCGCGAACTTGAAGAAAGCACGTATGAGCGTGATGACAGCAACCGCGACGCCCGTTATCGCGACCAACAAAGCCTCAACCTGGGCTGGTCGCATCCGCTGCTGGGTGCGTTCAGCGCCGGGGTTGCGCGCTCGGCCAACTTCGCTGGCGATAGCAGCAGCCGTGCGCTGGCCTCTTGGGGCACGAGCATCGGCGCTGTGTCACTGTCGGCCAGTGCCGAGTGGCAAATGGGCGGTAGCCAGCAACAGGACAACGCGGTGTACCTCAATATCAGCGTGCCGTTTGGCGAAAGTCGCCGGCTACGTAGCTGGGTGCGCAATTCCGGCGGTGAGAACCGCACCGGCCTGGGCCTCACCGAACAGATCGACGACCAACTCAGCTATCGCGTCAGCGCCGAACACGACAGCAGCGACCATCAAGTGGAAACCACGCTGGGCGTCTCGGTACTGCCGCGTTACAGCCAGCTCGATTTCAGCTACAGCCGCGCTGATGCCGAACGCTCCAGTTATCAAGGCGGCGCTCGCGGCGGTGTGGTGATACATGGCGACGGCGTGACTTTTTCACCCTACCCGGTGCGCGACACCTTTGCCCTGGTGTCGGTCGGCGATATGAGTGGCATCAAGCTAAGTACCCCCAGCGGCGCGGTGTGGACCGACTGGCAAGGCCAGGCCGTGGTGCCGCAAGTCGCCGCCTACGGGCGCAGCCCAGTGGAAGTGCAGACACGTTCACTGCCGCGCAATGCCGACATCAACAATGGCCTGGCGATGATCTCGGCCGGACGCGGCGCCGTTGACCGAGTCGAATTTGGCATCAGCTTGACCCGTCGCATATTGCTCACCGTCAGCACCGACCAGGGTACACCTCTGCCTGCCGGAGCCTCAGTCAGCAGCGCCAGCGGCGAGTTCGTCACCTTGGTGCAGGACGCCAGCCAGGTGTTTCTACCCAACGTGCTGGACCAATCGACGCTGTGGATAACCACACCCGATGGCGGTCGATGCGAATTGCGTTACTCCCTGCCGGAAAAAGCCGACCCCACGGTGTACTTCGAAACTGCTCCCGCGCGTTGCCACGCGCCTTGAGGATCCCCGTCATGCCCTTCGCAACATGTATGCGCCAACTGTGCCTGTGGTTATTGATCGGCGGGGCCGGCACCGCCCACGCCTTGGAAGAATGCCAACTGAATGTCAGCGAATCCCTGATCGATTTCGGCTTGATGAGCCGCCTGGCACAAAGCGACAGTGCGCTGGAGCGCTTGCTTGGCGAGCGGCGCCTGAGCGTGACCATCAACTGTCCGCAAGCGCAAGATTTGAGCCTGTTCTATCGCGCACTGGCCGCTAGCCCGCAGCGCCTGCAATTTACCCCGCATGGCAGCTATGCCATCGAAGCCGGCAACGCCGTGCTCGATGGTCGCGCCGTAGAGTTGGGGCTGCTACCTGCTGCGGGCCAGGCGCCCGTGGCCAATGGCGCGGTGCTGGAATGGCGTTCCGGCCATGGCATCGCGCCGGTCGCACACGGTGCGGTGCTCAGGGGCAACACCCTGTCGTTGCAACTGACGCTGCGCGCCTGGGCCGACCCCGCTGCCACTCAAGTGCGCGACAACACCACCTGGGAAGTTTCCGGGATGTTGTACAGCGCACAAAACGGACGCTACCGGGAACTGACCGTGCGCGCGCACTTTGCGCCCATCGCCTGCCTGCCGACATTATCCGACCAGGGCGTAGTGGACTACGGCACCCTGTATGCCAAAGACCTAAATGCCACCACTGAAACACCGCTGCCCATTCGCACACTGCGCCTGAGTGTGACCTGCGATGCGCCGATCCGCTTTGCTCTGCGCATGAAAGACAACCGCGACGGTTCGGCCACGGGCGGTACCGATGAAACCGCTTATGGATTGGACCTGGATGCCAGTCGCAACAAAATCGGGCGATTTTACCTGACTATCGACCCGGCCGAATTCAGCGCCGACACCTTGCCCGCGCTGTACCGCACCGACTCCACCAGCAACGGCGTGGCGTGGAGCAGTTCCACCGCGCGGCAAATCCCCATGGCCGCCAACAGCCTGCTGGGGTTTACCGACACGATGGGCGTCACCACCGGCCCGGTGGCCATCCAGACCCTGACCGGCACGATGCGTCTCAAGTCTTACCTTGCCCCCATGCAAAGCCTGGATCTTCGCGAGGTGGTGCATATCAATGGTTCCGGCACTATCGAAATCGTCTACCCCTGACCCGTCACTGTGAGGAACTCGTCCCGTGAAAACCCGCCTCTTTACCAGTCTGTTGCTGTTGACCAGCACGCCCTCTGTGCTAGCCGCCTCGGCGATGGACCTGAGTGTCAAAGGCTTGATCACTCCCTCCGCCTGCTTGCCGCAGTTCCCCGGCGGCGCCCTGATTGACTACGGCAAGATTGCCCAACAGGACTTGCACCTGGCGACCGCCACGCGCCTGCCCGTCAAGACCCTGACCGTCGGCATCGCCTGCACGGGCACGGTTCGCTTTGCCCTGCGCATGCGCGACAACCGCGACGGCTCGGCCATGGTCGACAGCGAGATTTACTACGGCCTGGGGTTCGATATCAGCGGCAATCGCCTGGGGGTCTACTCCATGACCTTCGACCCACGACAGACCCAGGCCGGCAACATTGCGCAGATCTACGGCACCGAGTCCACTACCGGGGGACTGGCGTGGCGCACGTCCAACCTCAACCCCATCGACATCGGCTCCAGGAGCTACCTGGGCTTTACCGATGTGGAGGGCAGTGTCAGCGGGCCCGCGGCCATCGGTTTAATGCTGAGCACCGTCACCGTGCAGACGGTGATCAATGCTCGACAAAACCTGGACCTGAGCGTGGAAACCCCGCTCGATGGTTCGGCCACTCTGGAAGTGGTTTACCTCTAGAGCTTCTCGCTGGTGACCTGTACGTAGCGCGCACGACCGGCGCCCAGACCCGCGACAATCGCGCCCAGGCCGATCACCGCGAAGATCCAGCCGATAGCCGCCCAGCCGCCGGTCCAGTCATGCACCAGGCCAACCGCAAACGGGCCCATTGACGCCAGGGTGTAACCGATACCCTGGGCCATGCTCGACAGGTTGGCGGCGACGTGAGCGTCACGCGAGCGCAGCACGATCAAAGTCAGCGCCAGGCTGAAGGTGCCGCCCTGCCCCAGACCGAGCAGAATCGCCCAGCCCCATAAACCGTCCAGCGGCGCATACAGGCAACCGAACAGGCCACCGAGGGTCAGCAGCATCACCACCACAATCGCCAGGCGCTGGTCCTTGCCTCGGGTGGCCAACCACGGTGCGGCCAGGGAACTGAGCAGTTGCACGATGATGGAGCCTGAGAGCGCCAACCCGGCTTCGGTAGCACTCAGGCCACGTCCGATCAGGATTGACGGCAACCAGCCAAACACAATGTAGGCCAGGGACGATTGCAGGCCCATGTACAAAGTCACCTGCCAGGCGAGCGGGTCACGCAGCAAGCCTCTGACCCGGTAAGCCACCTGATGGGCACCGTGCTTTTGCCCCACTTGTGGCAACCAGAACAAGGCCGCCAGCAACGCCGGAATAACCCAGAACCCCAGACCGATGGCCCAGCTGTCTGCGAAATATTGGCTCAGGGGCACCGTGGCTCCCGCAGCCAACGCAGCCCCTAGACACAACGCCATGGTGTAGACGCCGGTCATGGCGCCCGCCTGCCTGGCAAAATCGCGCTTGACGATGCCCGGCAGCAACACGCCAATGATGCCAATACTCGCACCGGCAATCAGGCTGCCGGCGAACAGCCCCACTTCACCGAACGAACTGCGCAGGATAATCCCCGCGGCCAGGGTCAGCAGAATGCCCAGCACCACGCGCTCGGCGCCAAAACGTCTGGCCAGGATCGGCGCAGTGGGCGCGAACAGGCCCAGGCACAAGACCGGCAAAGTGGTCAGCAACCCGGCCTTGGCCGCAGATAACCCAAGGCTGCTGGAGACTTCAGCCAGCAGTGGCGACATGCTCGACAGCGCCGGCCGCAGGTTCAACGCCACCAGTACCAGGCCCAGCAGCAGGAGCCACGGGCGAACCACCCGCGGATGGGCCTGCTGAACGGCCTCGTCATCGGCTTCGGCGTCGATCAACAGTTCTTCGAGTTCAGTCGTACGTTTGGCTTCAAGGTTCATTGATCAACTGCCGGCAGAGGGATTTGGCACGTTCGGGGTCTTGGTTTTCTACCGCGTCGAGCAAGGCGATATGCAGCTCGAATACAGCCTGGCGACACGGTGAGATGTTCAGGGCCTGACGTAACTGGGCGCCGACGAGGCTATTCGCAGTTGCCTGCAAAGGCAACGCACCAGAGTGCCTGGGTAGCAAAAGAAGCAGTAGAGTGGCTATGCCAAGGTATTTGCGCGGTCTCACTCATATCGTCAACACGAAGCCAGAGGCGCTCAAGGCTTGCTAGCCGACAAACAATAAACCCGGCACCAGGCCGGGTTTATGTGTTCAACCATTGATCAATGCAGTATCTGGCTCAAGAACAACTTGGTCCGGTCATTCTGCGGGTTGTCGAAGAAGTCATTCGGCGCCGCCTGCTCCACAATCTCGCCCTTGTCCATGAAGATCACGCGGTTGGCCACGGTGCGCGCAAAGCCCATTTCGTGAGTCACGCACAACATGGTCATGCCGTCTTCGGCCAGGCCAATCATGGTGTCCAGAACCTCTTTCACCATTTCCGGGTCGAGTGCCGAGGTCGGCTCGTCGAACAGCATGATTTTCGGTTTCATGCACAAGGCACGGGCGATGGCCACACGCTGTTGCTGGCCGCCGGACAGTTGCCCCGGAAACTTGTGGGCCTGCTCTGGAATGCGTACACGCTCAAGGTAGTGCATGGCAATTTCCTCGGCCTTGCGCTTGGGCATCTTGCGCACCCACATCGGCGCCAGCGTGCAGTTTTGCAGGATGGTCAGGTGTGGGAACAGATTGAAGTGCTGGAACACCATGCCCACTTCACGGCGGATCGCTTCGATCTGCTTGAGGTCGTTGGTCAACTCCACGCCATCGACCACGATGCGGCCTTGCTGGTGCTCTTCCAGGCGGTTGAGGCAGCGAATGGTGGTGGACTTGCCCGAGCCCGACGGCCCGCACAGCACAATGCGCTCGCCCTGCTTGACGTTGAGGTTGATGTCTTTCAACACGTGGAACTGGCCGTACCACTTGTTGACGCCCTGCATCTGAATAATGCCTTCAGGGCTCACCGGCTGTTTGATTGCTTGGCTCATTAAAACAACTCCTAACGCTTGTGGCCGGTGTCGAGCTTGCGTTCCAGATGCATGGAATAGCGCGACATACCAAAACAGAAAATCCAGAAAACCAGGGCGGCAAACACGTAGCCTTCAGTGGCCATGCCCAGCCATTTGGGGTCGGCGGCGGCTTGCTTGACGCTGTTGAGCAGGTCGAACAGGCCGATGATAATCACAAGGCTGGTGTCCTTGAACAGTGCGATGAACGTATTGACGATGCCCGGTATCACCATCTTCAAGGCTTGCGGCAAGATCACCAGACCCATGCTGCGCCAGTAACCCAGGCCCATCGCCGCAGCCGCTTCGTATTGCCCCTTGGGGATCGCCTGCAAGCCACCGCGCACCACTTCAGCCACATAGGCCGACTGAAACAGAATCACGCCGATCAGGGCACGCAACAGCTTGTCGAAGTTCATGCCCTCGGGCAGAAACAACGGCAACATTACCGATGACATGAACAGCACCGTGATCAACGGCACGCCACGCCAGAACTCGATGAAGGTCACGCAAACCACCCGAATCGCCGGCATGTTCGAACGCCGTCCCAACGCCAGTACAATGCCCAACGGCAAGGCGCCGGCGATGCCCACCGTGGCGATCACCAGGGTCAGCATCAAGCCGCCCCATTGGCTGGTCGCCACGTTGCTCAGCCCGAACACGCCGCCATGCAGCAAGCAGTAGGCAATGATCGGGTACAGCAGCAAAAAGCCCAGGCCGTAGATCGCCTTGCGTGGAAAACGCGAGATGAACAACGGCGCCACGCCAATGATGGCCAGCCATACCGTCATGTCCACGCGCCAGCGCAGGTCCACGGGGTAATAGCCATACATGAACTGCCCGAAGCGCTGCTGGATGAACACCCAGCAGGCGCCCTCTTTGGTGCAATCGGCGCGCGTGGTGCCGACCCAGTTGGCGTCCAGAATCGCCCAATGCAGGATCGGGGGCACCACCAGGTACACCAGGTAGATCGCCAGCAAAGTCAGCAGCGTGTTAAGCCAGCTTGAGAACAGATTGGCGCGCATCCAGGCCACCGGCCCGAAGACTTTGTCCGGGGGTGGCATATCAGGTTTGAACGTATGCGTAGTCATGGGCGTTTCCTCACCGCTCGATCAGCGCAATGCGCTTGTTGTACCAGTTCATCAGCAGGGAAATGCTGATGCTGATCGCCAGGTACACGCTCATGGTGATGGCAATGACTTCGATGGCCTGGCCGGTCTGATTGAGCACCGTGCCGGCAAACAGCGAAACCATTTCCGGGTAGCCGATACCAGCGGCCAACGAGGAGTTTTTCGCCAGGTTCAGGTATTGGCTGGTCAACGGGGGAATGATCACGCGCAAGGCTTGCGGGATGATGACCTTGCGTAGCGTCGGCCCCGGGCGCAGGCCCAGCGAGCTTGCCGCTTCAGTCTGGCCATGGCTGACGGACTTGATGCCCGAACGCACGATCTCCGCAATGAAGGCCGCCGTGTACACGGTCAGGGCCAGGGTCAACGCCAGCAGTTCCGGAATCAGTACCCAGCCGCCGACGAAGTTGAAGCCGGCAAGCCTGGGCATTTCCCAATGCAGCGGTGCGCCGAAGGTCAACCCGCACAACGTCGGGATCACAATCAATAGCGCCAGGCCCGTCCAGAATTTATGGAACGGTACGCCTGTCGCTTCAAAGCGCTTGTTGGCCCAGCGGGTCATCAGCACGATAGCCACGATAGCGACCACCACGCTGGCGACAAACGGCCAGAACCCATCGGCCGCCAGCGCCGCCGGCATGTTCAGGCCACGGCTGCTGACGAAGAACATGTCACCAAAGTTATGGCTGTTGCGCGGCCCCGGCATGGTCAGGAACACCGCGAAATACCAGAACAGAATCTGCAGCAGCGGCGGAATGTTGCGGAAGACTTCAACATAGACCGTCGCCAGCTTGTTGATCATCCAGTTGGGCGACAGGCGCGCCACGCCGATGATGAAACCGAGCAGGGTTGCCAGCACCACACCAATGACCGTCACTAGCAAGGTATTGAGCAAGCCGATCACAAACACCCGGGCGTAGCTGTCCGATTCGGTGTAGTCGATCAAATGCTGCGCGATACCAAAGCCGGCACTGCGTTCAAGAAAGTCGAAGCCGGAGGTGATGCCCCGGTGTTGCAGGTTGGTCTGGGTGTTGTGAAACAGGTACCAGCCCAGCGAGACCACCGCCACAATGGTGATGATCTGGAAGAGCCACGCGCGCACTTTGGGATCGCTGAAGCTGAGCTTCTGCTTGGGTGCGCCGATGAGATTTTGCATGGAATGCCCCGCAAGGAATGGAACAGAACATCACCCGGCGGTTGGCCCACCGGGTGATAGAACCATCAGCGATCAGCGCACAGGAGGTGCGTACTGGATACCGCCGTTGTTCCACAGCGCGTTCAGGCCACGGTCGATTTCCAGCGGGGTGCTCTTGCCCAGGTTGCGCTCGAACATTTCGCCGTAGTTACCCACTTGCTTGACGATCTGTACGACCCAATCCTTCTTCACTTTCAGGTCTTTGCCGTATTCGCCATCCGCTCCCAGCAGACGGGCGACGTCGGGGTTCTTGGTGGACTTGGCCTCAGCTTCAACGTTCTTCGACGTCACACCGGCCTCTTCGGCGTTGAGCATGGCGTAGCCCACCCAGCGCACGATGGCCAGCCACTCGTCGTCACCGTTACGCACCACCGGACCCAGTGGCTCCTTGGAAATGGTTTCCGGCAGCACCACATAGTCTTTCGGCGCCGCCAGCTTGCTGCGCTGGGCGAACAGTTGCGACTTGTCGGAAGTCAGCACGTCGCAACGCCCGGACTCCAGCGACTTGGCGCTTTCATCAGACGTGTCGAAGGTGATCGGGGTGTACTTGAGGTTGTTGGCGCGGAAGTAGTCGGAAACGTTCAGCTCAGTGGTAGTACCCGCCTGGATGCAGATGGTTGCACCGTCCAGTTCCTTGGCACTTTTCACGCCGAGCTTGTTGTTGACCAGAAAGCCGATGCCGTCGTAGTAGGTGATGAAGCCCGGGAATTTCAGGCCCATGCCCGCATCGCGGGAACTGGTCATGGTGGTGTTGCGCGACAGGATGTCGACTTCGCCCGATTGCAGCGCGGTGAAACGCTCCTTGGCGTTCAACTGGCTGAACTTGACCTTGGTGGCGTCACCAAAAACCGCAGCGGCCACGGCACGGCAGTAGTCAGCGTCAATCCCGAGGATCTTGCCGCTGGCATCCGGCACCGAGAAACCCGGCAAGCCGTCACTTACGCCGCATTGCACAAAGCCTTTTTTCTGCACGGCATCCAGGGTGGCACCCGCCTGGGCTAAACCACTGACACCCAGTACAGCCGCCGCTGTGACGATGGCCAGGGTGGACTTCAATACCTTCATTACATACCTCCAGTTGCTCTTGTTGTGTCCAAGCTCCAACCTCAGCGCACCCTTATGAGGCGATATCGACCCGTGTTGGCTTTTTTTGGGGTCAAGCAGCATGAGGTTTTTGCGGTAATTCCAGTTGCTTTCCCACCGGCGGCAGTCACTGATAGTGTTACCGCCCTAGGAGAGTTCTGACATCCACCTACACATAGCAAGGCGCGTACCAGAGTGCTGGCCGAGTCGTTGCCCGTCCTGTTCAGTGGTAAAAGATTCAACCTTGCGACATTCTCTTAACAGATCAACCTGTCGCGCACCGTCCCGACGCCCCCAATCCAAGCGTGCGCACATATATGGAGCAGACATGACCGACCCCTTGATTCTTCAGCCCGCCAAGCCCGCAGACGCCTGCGTTATCTGGTTGCATGGCCTGGGTGCCGATCGCTACGACTTCCTGCCGGTGGCCGAGGCGCTGCAGGAAAGCTTGCTGACCACCCGCTTCGTTTTGCCCCAGGCGCCGATGCGCCCGGTGACCATCAACGGCGGTTATGAGATGCCGAGCTGGTACGACATCAAGGCCATGAGCCCGGCACGTTCGATCAGCCTGGAAGAACTGGAAACCTCGGCCAACATGGTCACGGATTTGATCGAGGCACAAAAGAGAACCGGAATAGACGCTTCGCGAATTTTTCTCGCGGGTTTCTCCCAGGGTGGCGCAGTGGTTTTCCACACGGCGTTCAAACACTGGGAAGGTCCATTGGGTGGCGTAATTGCCCTCTCCACGTATGCACCGACCTTTGACGATGAGCTGGAGTTGTCCGCCAGCCAGCAACGCATTCCCGCCCTCTGCCTGCATGGCCAGTACGACGACGTCGTCCAGAAGGCCATGGGTCGTAGCGCCTACGAGCATTTAAAGAGCCGTGGTGTCACCGTGACATGGCAGGAATACCCAATGGGCCACGAAGTGTTACCCGAAGAGATACGCGATATCGGCACCTGGCTGGCTGAACGCCTGCGCTGAAACCCGCGTTTATGTAGCCGTATGACAGACGCACTACGCCGCGCCCGATTCTTGCATTACACTGGCCGGCGTACATTCCTTAACCAATTAATGAGATGACCGTGCTCAAAGCACTCAAGAAGATGTTCGGCAAAAGCGAGGCTGAGCCGCTCGCGCCTGTTCCCAGTGCTCCTGCCCCCAAGCCCGGCAACCGCAATGACGGTCCACAGCCTGGCCGGACTACGCCTGCCGCCTCACCGAAAAAACCCACGGTGACGCCGCCTGAACAGGTAACGCCTGCCGAGGCCGCCCCAGCACCTGCGGCTAAACCTCGTCGCGAACGCGCGCCCAAGCCGCCGGTGACCCCGTGGAAACTCGAAGACTTCGTCGTCGAGCCCCAGGAAGGCAAAACCCGCTTCCACGACTTCAAGCTGGCCCCGGAACTGATGCACGCCATCCAGGACCTGGGCTTCCCGTACTGCACGCCGATCCAGGCGCAGGTGCTGGGCTTCACCCTGGCGGGCAAAGACGCCATCGGCCGTGCCCAGACCGGCACCGGCAAGACCGCCGCATTCCTGATCTCGATCATCACCCAGCTGCTGCAGACGCCGCCGCCCAAAGAGCGCTACATGGGTGAACCGCGCGCGCTGATCATCGCCCCGACCCGGGAGCTGGTGGTGCAGATCGCCAAGGACGCCGCCGACCTGACCAAGTACACCGGCCTCAACGTGATGACGTTCGTCGGTGGCATGGACTTCGACAAACAGCTCAAGCACCTCGAAGCCCGCCACTGCGACATTTTGGTTGCCACCCCGGGCCGCCTGCTGGACTTCAACCAGCGCGGCGACGTACACCTGGATATGGTCGAAGTGATGGTGCTGGACGAAGCCGACCGCATGCTCGACATGGGCTTTATCCCGCAAGTGCGCCAGATCATTCGCCAGACGCCGCCGAAAACCGAGCGCCAGACCCTGCTGTTCTCCGCGACCTTCACCGAAGACGTGATGAACCTCGCCAAACAGTGGACCACCGACCCGTCGATCGTCGAGATCGAGGCGCTGAACGTTGCCAGTGAAAACGTCGAGCAACATATCTACGCCGTGGCCGGTGCCGACAAGTACAAGCTGCTCTACAACCTGGTCAACGACAATGGCTGGGAACGCGTGATGGTCTTTGCCAACCGCAAGGACGAAGTGCGCCGCATCGAAGAACGCCTTGTGCGCGACGGCGTCAATGCTGCGCAACTGTCGGGCGACGTGCCGCAGCACAAGCGCATCAAGACCCTGGAAGGCTTCCGCGAAGGCAAGATCCGCGTGTTGGTGGCTACCGATGTAGCCGGTCGCGGTATTCATATCGACGGCATCAGCCACGTGATCAACTTCACCTTGCCGGAAGTGCCGGACGACTATGTGCACCGCATCGGGCGTACCGGTCGCGCAGGCGCGGCGGGTGTGTCGATCAGCTTTGCCGGGGAGGATGACTCGTATCAGTTGCCGTCAATCGAGACGCTGCTGGGGCGCAAGATCAGCTGTGAGACACCGCCGACGCACTTGCTGCGAGCTGTAGAACGCAAACGGCCGTAAGGTGGAACCAATGCCAGTCATCGAGCCTGACTGGCATTTTTTATGCGCCCACTGTCTTGTCCTGATCAGTCACTATCGCCCAGGTCACTCCAGACAGGCTGACGAATACGCACAGTCTCTTTTCGAAATTCCCCATAGAACTGAAAACTGCTCCCCGGCATGTCTGCCAGCCCCAGGCTTATGGGGCGCGGCTGTGGTTGCTGCTGGCGCTGTGACTGCTCGTCGTCGGCCGATGGCTGAGCTTGCAGGCTCTTGATTCGCGCATCCAAGCCACGACCGAAGTTAGTCCATCTGAGTACCGAGCGGGCACCGCCGAAAAGTTGACTGGCAGTGGTTATCTTGGCGGGGACAGCGAGCGAGTAAGACAACCCCGTCGCGTTTTTGCCTGCCGCAACGAGCCCGCTGCCGAGGGGGCTGGAGAAGAATCCAATGGTCTTTTCAGATGACCTGCCCGCTGCGGCTGCAAAAGCTTTAGCCCCCAATGTGGCAGAAAGGCCGACACTGGCAACGACGCCAACACTGGAGAACCCGAAAGACGCCCATCCCAGGTTCTTGATGTGCTGCGAACGGTCCCACCCCATTTGCTTGTCGACGGCCTCGATACTCAGCCCTGTAATCCCCAGCGTGCCGCCTACCAAGCTAGAGCCCGTAGCGATGACGCCCAGAATATTTGCCGCCTTTACCCCCCCTTTAACGAGCGCCGCCGCCATCCCGACCACTGCAACCTTGAACGCCACCACCGTTAAGGCCAGCGCAGCCCCGGTCAGCACCCAAGCCAGCCACTTTGGAAAAAGCCCACTCGGGTCGATGAGGTTGATCGGGTTACCAGCGCAGTAGGCGTAGCTGTTAATCCCACCCTCATCAAAAGGCGCCAATGGATCAGCCGAAAGAAATACCATCAAGCGCGGGTCATAGGCACGCGCGCCCAAATGGTAAAGGCCGACCGCCGCATCCAGACGCTCGCCGTTAAACGCCGGCAGTTGCAGATCCGCCATCGATCGCACATTGCCGTCCTGCGGTACAACCTGGCCCTCGCCATACGGAGCGTAATGACGCTGTACAGGCGCTTGCCCAGGCGCCACCACGCCGCGCACGGTACCGGCACCGTCATTCAGATGCAGCTGCGGCCCCTCGACGCCACCGGTACGCGCCTGCACCTGGCCCCCGGCATTGAAGTAACGCAGTTTTCTACTGCCCTGCACCAACCTATCCAGATGATCCCCCGCATAGACCATGGCCACCGATGTTTCGTTGTCACGTGTCGCCACGACTTGTCGAGACTCGGCATCGTACTGGTAGCTGCACTGCTGGGAACCTTCCTGCACGCAGGTCAACTGGTCATAGCCGTTATAGGTGTACGTTCGCCCTGCTGGCCCCCCGGTCAAATTACCCGCCGCATCATAGGTCAGGGCATCATCCTGCAACGGGTTGGAGTGGGTCACACGGGTCAGGCGCGTGGGGTCTGCGTCGGTGAAAAACCGCTCGCTGATGTCCTGCGTGCCGTCAGCGAAAGTCGTCACGACGCCTGTGATGTTATCCAGGCTGTCGAAGCTAAATTGCTGCCCAACAATGTCGCGCCCCAGCCAATCCCGGGGATGTTCACGCCCCTCGCAGCCATAAGTCTTGAGCCGCAGGAAGGCGTCATAGGTAAAGGTCTCCCCCATCACCAATTCAGAGGCTGCGTCACGCACAATGCGACTGGCCAGCAGGCTGTTGGGATGATAAGTGCTGCTCATGACGTGTAGCAGCACGCCATTGTGCAAAAAGCGCCGCTGCGCCTCCCGCCCCAAGGTGTCGTAACTCACCTGTGTGACCACCTCAGTATCGGCGTAGCGAGTGGTCAGTACATCAGGTCGCGCAAACATGTCATAGCGCTGTTCAATGACTACCGTCCCAGCAGTCATCGTGCAAACCCTGCCCAGGGAGTCATATTCAAAGTCGCTACGCTGCCCATCATCCGTGGTGTGTTGCAACATACGCCCGCCGATTGAATAACCATACTGCGTGGTCTGCGGCCTACCGAGGACCGTCTGTACCTCTTTTTCCGGGTAGCCGTTCACATCATGGAATAACTCATGTTTGAGCGCGCCGCTTTCTGAATAGGTCGGCTGACCACTGACGGGATCATGCCGGTACTGCCTATCCGTGTGCCCCTCCATTTTGACCGTGCCTGGTGTGCTCAACTGCTTGTCGTAGGTCCATTGCTGACGATGCCCACTGCCCGAGACCACGGCGACAGGTTCGGTCCAGTTTGTCTCATAGTGCCAAGTGGTGGCGGGTGCCGTGCCCCTGGACTGAGCAGTCAAACGCCCCAGGCTGTCGTAGGTGCGCGATCCCACCTGCTTGCCATCGATACTGATTGAACTGGGCAGCGACTCGCTGGTTCCATGTGCATAGGCCACCGTGCGCAGCCGCGCAGGGCTGCCATCCGAGGGCGTGTGGAGGGTGGTCAACACGCGGTCGAACAGGTCATAGGTGTAAACGGTGCGATGCTTGTCCACGTCCGCCCGTGACAGGCAGCGCCCCAGGCCGTCATAGAGGCATGACTCCACTTCAGTGACCTGCCCCAGGGCGTCCACCCGGTTTACCAGGAACGGCTGATGGTGAACATTCAGATAGGTTTCCAGGAGCTCGCCGCCCTCGACCCCCGTTACACGCAGGTGCAGTCTTGGGTCATATTCATCGATCGCCACGCTGCCATCGGCGCGGCTTACACGGCAGGCGTTGCCCCACGCGTTATAAGCGTAGCCGGTGGTCAATACACGCTCGCCATCCGGCAGATAATCAATATGAGTCCGTTCCACCGTTTGCCCAAGGGCATCGTAGCGCCAGGTCCCGAGGGGCTGCTCCTTTGCGCCATTCTCCAGTAACAATGCCTCGGCAACTGGCCGTCCTGCCCCGTCGAAGTAAGTGACGGTACTGCGGCCTTGCGCATCAGTCATCACCAAATGAGCGCGTTTCCCTGACGCTGCATAGTGATAAACAAAACGACGGCTGGCCTCCTGCGGCTCACCTGGCGAGGCTGTCTGCGCCGTCAATCGTCCTGCGACATCGTACGCGGTGACCAGCGTTGCCCCTCCGTCCCGGCTCATCAACAGTAGGCGCCTGTCGACCAGAGAGTGCGTGCGCACTGACTCCAGCCAGTGGCCCTCACGCCCCAATAGCCGGCGAGTTTCGCTCAGCGTGTCGCCGGTGACGGTGTAATCGTAATTGCTGACTAATTGCAGGCCATCAATGGTAGACGTGGTGCTTTTCAACCGGCCAACCAGCTCGGCTGGCGTGTCGTAGTAGGTTTGCTGTGTGCTGAATACACCAGCCTGAGTGACCGACTCCTGCACGACAAAGTAGCTGCTACCCATATGTGTCACACGGGTATGGGTGTACTCGGTGAGTCGGGCGGCAGGCGTGCCTTCCGCGGGGATAAGGCGCTCTTGCTTGACGTAACGCTGAAACAAATCATGAGGGTCGGCCGGGCATTTACCCGCCTCGCCTTTGATCGGGTAATAGCTGTATTCGATGCGAACCCCGGAGGCCTCAGTACGGCTTAGCTCGTTACCGTAGTCGTCAGTCTCACTCTCGAGCTTGACCACCCGTTCCGCACCACCCGCCACCAACGCGTAACACGTGGTGAGAATTTTTGGCAGCTGGAGGTTGGGAGGCTGGTCCGGGAAGAGCCCTGGGCTCACGTTATATTCAATGGTCCTGGTAGTCAGGGTGCCTTCGCGCAGGACCTGTTCCTCGGCCAGCAGGTGGAATTTGTTGTAGGTGGTACGCGTAACGCTCAGCGGCGCCTCATGGGTTGTGTTATCGATGCGGGTCTCTTCCGTCCAATAGTCATACTTACTGCCTATCAGGTACAGGTTGTCTTCGCCCTCACGAAAACCGCCTGAAAAGGGATAGCCAGTGAAATTCCTGCTTGGGCTGTAACTATAGGTACGTGACATGCCGGGCTGGCCGGCAGCGGGTGTATGGACCCAACTGGTGACGCGAGGGATGTATTGACCATTGGCATACTGATGGCCGTTTTCGGCGTAGTTGATCAACTCGTCGCCACCCATCGGTGAGCGCACCCGACGGATAGCAATCATGCCGTTGCGAAAGGCTTGCCCGTACTCCAATACATAGCCTGCGCCGGGAGGAGATTCGCGACTGTCATAAGGAGCGGTGAAACCGGTCACCCGAGCGTTCGATTGGGTGAAGGTGATACGCGCATAACGTCCTCCGTCGACTCGCGTATCACTACGTACCAAGCGCCCATTGGAATAGGTCAACAACAGCAGCACTTGCTGATCATGATCCAGAATACGTTCAAGAGAACCACCCGGCGCGTACTCCCATTTCAGACGCTCACCGTTTTCAAACTGGATAGCATCAATACGATAGGACGTGGTGCTGCCCGTACGCTTCAAAATCTCGACGGTACCGTCCTTGTAAATCACATGAAGCGTCGTGGCATCGGGCCGCTGGACCACCAGGTCGGCAAGCTTGCGATCCTTGATCACCAGTGTTCCGCCCGCAGAGGGCAGGCTCTGGGTTTTGAATTGCTCGCCGGTAAGCAGCGTGAGCATAGAACGAGCGCTATCAAACTCGGTATTGCTGATCCGCCAGCCAGTCCCATAAACACCCGACTCGGTGTTCATCATGGAGAATGACAGCGCGATCGTTCTACTGACCTCCAGCGGGCCTTGCGGGTATAAGGTGGCCAACTGAATTCGACAACCGTATTGGCCGGTGCGTGGGTCTACTCCGCCTCCGAAGTAAGAGCGGAAATTAAAGGCTTGAGAGTAAACATCCATATCTGACTCCGATACTTAACGTAGAATCCAGAATGAGAGAAACCAAAAACCCACAACACTCTAAACATCCGTCAAACCAAGCTTATCTCCGTCATATAACTGCTCAATTCTAAAAACATGTTCGCATCCGTAATTATCCCACAAGCGCCAAACACTATTATTATCTCTGCTACCGGTTATATTATATTCCCCACAAAAACGAACAGCTCGCATTATTGTCGATCGCCGATTAAACCTGACAGAGCCGCCGGATGGATTGGGATGTCCGCTAAAAACATCCCCTATCAAAACTGAAGCATTAACAGTATCTTTATTAATCACCACTCCGCCCTTTGTAAATGAACTTTGCTTGTTTCTTGTAAAATAGGAGGTGCGAAAATTCCATCCTTCAGCAGGAATTGACGCAGGGGAGTCAAGACCTCTATTTACAAGAAATCGCAAACCCGCCGGGGGTGTCCAATAATAAACATCGACATCACACAGATTATCACTATAAGCATCATTATCGACATACTCGACAAGCTGGCTCGTTGACAACGCATAGGGTAGTGTTGCGCGAATCGTTACATACGAGTCAAATGCAACATCACCATCACTGTAGTTAGTCGTGTAAGTCACACCACTTATCTCGATAGACGCCATGAATCTGCGCTCGTCGATGGGCACACTCGGATCCACACGTAAATAGCGATCTACGATCTCGACTTGTCGCTGAGCGTGCCCGGTCACGGCTTCTGTTTTTTGATCCGGCCTTACCTCATCGATACGTGTACGCCAGAGACCCGTATCGTAAATGTTTTTCTCCTTATCACAGCTCCAACCTTCTGGAAGCGGCTCATTGACATTTGGCGAGTAGAGCGTAACGGTCAAGCCATTACGCTCCGCTTCCGAAAGCCTGACAGGCAGCCAATACCCATCGGTTTGTCGCTGTTCAATAGCAACCTCAACAACCACCTTGCATTGATGACGACTATTGGCATAGAGCTCATCGGTAAAAGTCCCGCCACCGGGCAACATGATTTTAAAATGAGTGACCCTCAGCGTCCGAACGATCTCACCGGTCAATTTAAAAAATGGAACGCCAGGCAGGTTCATTGAATCTATCTGTTTCACTAAAAACTTTTGCTCATTGCCATAGTTATCCAATACCCGCCAAAAACTCTTGGTGTCGCGACTCGCAGGCACCAGCTCAGACTTCAACCTGATCGCACGCAGCACAGTCGGTCTTTTGTTAAACGGTATCAAGGGGTTCGGCGATGGCGCAGGAAGCCCTGCATCAATCTCATGCAGATGAAGTGTCGAGTCCAACTCGTCCTTATTTATAAATGTCCCCACCCTACTTGAAGAAGTGTTATCAAGAGGTGAATGCCACGATAAAACGCTCTGAAAATCCTTACCCTCCCCAGGCAAACTCAGCGGACTATCAAAGCCCATGCTTTTTACCACCCACAAGCCGCCTGGAGGTGTCCAGTAGTAAACATCCACTGACGTGCGATAAGGCGGTGCACTGGCGTAGGCAAGATAATCTACATAGAGATCCATATCGTCTGCATCCCAGCTCATGGGACGGACCGGGCTAAGGGTGACAAAAGACTCAAGAGCAGCTTCATCTCTGAAGCTGTAAGTTGTGTAAATACAACTTTCAATCGTCACACACGCCATAAATACTGCTGGCCCGATGGGTGCGCCCGGGTCGCAACGCAAGTAGCGCTTGATAGGAGCCTCTGAGGAACGCTCAACACGCTCTACCAAGTCGTTGATCGGTTCCTGCTGCTGTGATTTGTCCCGCCAAAGTCCAAGAGTGAATTGATTTTTTTCTACATCGCAGCTCCACCCGGGAGCGAGCGTTTGATTGCCATGTTCTGACCATTCAACAAGGGTGACACTGGCGCGCTCCTCATCAGTTAAGCGCACACGGACCCACTCGTCGCCAGCGCCACTAACTTCTTTAATAACGTCAATGAGGACTTCACACTGATGGCGTCCGTTGGCATAGAGCCCATTCGCCGCCTCCGTATTGGCAGGACGACTGATGCTGAACCTCGACAAACGGCACTTGCTTGGTTGCGCGACCATGTCCCACCCCTTCATTAAGTTAGCCCTGATACCATCAGAACCTGCAGAGGGGGGGCGAAACAACTGTCAGATCTGACAGTTCGATAGATCCATTTTTAATATCGCTATCGGTTAGCAGCCCTGTATAAGCTATGGCTTCCAGCGATCCGCCGCCGCATGATCACTGTGCCGCCCTTCCACCCAACGCGGGCCGTCCGGGGTATTTTCCTTCTTCCAAAACGGCGCCCGCGTCTTCAGGTAATCCATCACAAACGCACACGCATCAAAGGCCGCCTGCCGATGCGCACTGGCCGCAGCGACAAACACAATCGGCTCTCCCGGCTCCAGCGTGCCGATGCGATGCAGCACCTCCAACTTGAGCAACGGCCAACGCTGCTCGGCTTCCAAGACGATCTTGGTCAGTGCTTTTTCGGTCATGCCGGGGTAGTGTTCAAGAAACATCCCCGACACCTCGCGCCCGTCATTGAAGTCACGCACATAACCGACAAAACTCACCACCGCGCCTACGCCCACATTGGCCGCGTGCATGGCGTTGACTTCGGCGCCAGGATCAAAGGCTTCGACCTGCACACGAATGGCCATGCTCAGCCTCCGGTTACGGGTGGGAAAAACGCGACTTCGTCACCCGTTTGCACCGGTTCATCAAGGCCGCACAGTTCTTCATTGCGTGCGCACATCAGGCTGCTCTCGTTGAGCACTGCAAACTCCGGGTCAGCGGCCAGCGCCAGGCGCACAGCATCGACGGTGGCGAAATCGCCCTCCATCTCCAGAGAGTCAAAGCCTACCGCTTCGGCGTAACGGGCAAAAAACAATACGTTGATGCTCATACCGGGTCCGCCTTGAAATGCCCGCTTTTACCGCCAAGCTTTTCCAGCAGGCGAATGCTTTCGATGGTCATGCCACGGTCCACGGCCTTGCACATGTCGTAGATCGTCAGTGCCGCGACGCTGGCGGCAGTCAATGCCTCCATCTCCACGCCGGTCTGGCCTGAAAGTTTGCAGCGCGCCAGGATATGCACGGCATCCACGCCATCGGCGCGCAGTTCGACCTTGACCCCGGTGAGCATCAGCGGGTGGCACAGGGGGATCAAGTCACTGGTTTTTTTCGCCGCCTGGATCCCGGCAATGCGGGCCACGGCAAATACGTCGCCCTTGGGGTGGGCGCCGTCGACAATCATTGTCAGGGTTTCGGGCAACATGCGCACCCGCGCTTCGGCCACGGCCTCACGGAACGTCACGGCTTTGTCGGTGACGTCGACCATATGGGCACGACCTTGGGAATCGAGATGAGTCAGCACAGCAATACTCCTGATCAGGAGCAGCGATTGTAAACCTGTGGGTCAAATTTGCGCAGGGCTGTTTATTCCATAGATGACTGTGGCGCGGGAGCAAGCTCCCTCGCCACAGGACACCGCTGCCGGGTTAGAAACGGAAGGTAAACCCGGCGTTGATCCCGTTGTTGTTACCGCGATTGGACAGCAAGCCGCTGTAGTTCAGCGACACCAGGGTGTCTTTGGTCAAGGCCATTTCCGCACTGGCCTTGATCACCGCGCCGTCCCGGGCGACGGGCACGCTATTAACGGCAAAAGCAGTGTCGCTGCCGGCAAACTTCAGCGAGGCTTCGCGATCGGTATCACCAAACTGATGCTCCCAACCCAGCTCACCGCGCAACGTCACTGCTGAGGTGGAGCTGAGCGGCAACTGCGTATGCGCACGCAGGCCCACCGTAGAAAGCGTCGCGTCCTGGCTTTGCTTGCCGGCGTGCAACGCAGCGGCACCGCCTTTTTCCTTGAACGAGTCGCTCTGGTAGTTCAGGTACGTGAGGTTGGCGAAGGGTTCGAATGGGTTCCATTGGGTGTAGCCGATCTCGGCAAACACTTGGTCGGTGCGCGCATTGTAATCGGCCTTGGCATAGTCCGACTGGTTGGCGTAAGCAACCCGCCGCGAAGTATCCAGACGGTGCCAGGTGGTGGCTCCGCCCAGGCGCAAGGCGATCGCCTCGAAGCGCTTACCGCCATACACCGACAGGTGATAGTTGTCGCTGTCCGCCGAAGCCGACTGGCCATTGAGGTGGCTCTGGGTATAACCGGTCGCCGCCCCAACACGCCAGCCGTCGCTGACCTCGGTATCCAGCCCCAGCAACACCCCACTGGTAGACGAAGAGTAGCCACTGGCGTTGTTGTCACCGCTGACGTTATTGCGCCCACCTAGCAGCTGCACCCAGCCGCCGTTGTCACGGCTATCGATCTGCGCGCTGGAATCCAGTGCCTGGGCCTGTTGCAGACGAGCATTGACCGCTTCGCGAAGGTATCGACTGTCGGCCATTTGCGCCGCCGCAACATCAGAATGCAGCTGCCCCGACAACTGCTTGAATGCATCCCGAGCCTGTGCGGCGGAATCGGAAGCCAACAGGCTTTCGTAAACCGGGCTGCCGGCGCCCAGCTTCTCGGCCGCCGTCGCCACAGCCCGTTCGTTGCGGGTTTGTGCGACGCTGGCGAAGGTGGTCTGGTTGCGCGCTATCGCCAGGGTCAGTTGGTTCGGTTGGTAAGCGAGTTGCATGCCGATGAACAGGTAGTTGGGCGCGAACGCCGCAAACTGGCCATTGATACCCTGGCTGGCGCTGAGGATGTTGAACTGCTGGCCCAGCAAGCTACGCGCCTCAGTGGCGGACAGCAGGTTGGGGCTGTTCTCCAGGGACACGTTCACCACACCGCCATTGAGGGTCGCCACGCCGCTGCTCTGGATCTGGTCGCTGCGGCCATTGGCCCCCACTTCAACGGCATACACCGAGCCAGGGTTGAAGGTCACGTCGCCGGTACGCAGCGTGCCAATCGAATGCCCCGGCGCCACGCGCCCGCCATTGTTGACGGTCAAGGCGCCCACCGTGCCGGTGCCGGCCAGGGTGCCGCCCACTGTGGTCACTACGCCGTTGTCCGCATTACGCGTGCCCACGGCACTGCCATCCACCGTCACGGCAGAGGTCAACGCACCGTCCACCGACAATTTGCCACCGCGCACCCAGGTGCTGCCTGAATAGGTGTTCTGGCCTTCCAACACCAACTCGCCGTCACCGGACTTGATCAGGCTACCGACGTAAGTAGTGCCGGTGAGCAAGTCCTGGCCACGGGTGAGCGTCGCCTGCTCCCGTGCATGGCCGATCTCGTATTCGAACTCTTCATCGGCCGAGGCACTGGTGGGCAGGCCATTGAGCCAGCCCTTCTGCTGCTTGGTCGCCGCCCAGGTGGCCTGCTCGGCAGCGTCTTCCACACGGCGGGCGCGAATGGCTTCATCGGAAATCGGGTTGGCCCAGATATCGCGGGTACCGGTAGGCAAGGCCACCGCCACGGCGCCAAGGAACTGCCCCGGCCCTTGCATCGCTTTTTGCAGATTGGGCAGGCCCCATCCGCTGACCACACCCGGCACTTGCGGCGTTCCCGGCGCGGCATCATGCACCGGTTGCAGGTTGTCGTAGGTGCGCCCTCCCGTCAGCTCGCCCACGGGCGTGTCCGCACCGTCCGGTGCCTGCAGGCTGGAGGTGGTGAGCAACACATCCCGCGCCTGACTGGCGGTCATGTAGGGAAAGCGCTGGATCACCAAGGCCAAGGCTCCGGAAACGCTCGGCGCCGCCGCGGAGGTACCATTGGCATTCGGAATGATTTCGCCCTCAGGCCCGGCAGACGGGATGCCCGATACGCCCATTACACACCACCACTTCGAGGTGCCGCAGCGGTTGTAGACCTGGGCGCTGGTCTCGTCATAGCCGGTGATCGCGAGGAACTTGCCTTCGATATCCGGCTTGAAAAATGGCAGGTTGGCGTTGGTGTCCGGGTTGGCACCGTGGCTGTCGTTGCCCGCCGAGATGATCTGGATAAAGGTGTTCTGGCGGGCCGCGTCGGCCATGGCGTCCATCCAGGTTTTGTGCCCGGCGTGGGCCTTGTCCCAGAACGGGCGATAGGCGGCGGTCATGTCACGCAGGTTTTGCGCGGCGCTGTCGCCGACATTGCCAAAGTGGTTCTCCACGTCATCGCGCGAGCTTTGCCCCCAGCTCTGGTTGACGATCGACACGTTCTTCGCCGCCAGGGCGTTGTAGCTGGCCATGAACGCGTTGTAGTCGAGGTCGTTGGAGCCTTGGTACCGATCGTTGTCGCTGCCGCCGGTGTTGGCGACAAAGATATTCGCATCGAAGGCAATGCCGTGCATACCGGTGCCGTTGCGATTGGCGCCGAGCACACCGGACATTTCCGTCCCGTGGCCATCGTTGAACGCCGGGTCATATTCCCCGGAGATATTGAAATGCTCACCCTGCTTGAACTCGCCGCTGGGCACTTCAAGACGGTAACGCGGATGGGTGGCGTAGTACTCGCCAGTGGATGTCACCGCCTGTACCCGGTCCTGGCCCAGGGCATTCTTGCCCTGAAACTCGAAGTGCCTGGTAAGGATGCCCGAGTCGAGCACGCCGACATTCACACCCTTGCCGGTGATGCCCAGGGCATAGGCGTAATACGCGTTGGTGCGGTCCAGGCCAGAGTTGACCTGGGCTTCCGGGGTTTTCCAGGTTTGCGCGTTAGCGCTCCAGTCACGGGTTGCGCCAGCCCAGGATTGCCCGGCGTTCAGTTGCGCGTTGAGGTTGCTGCTCACGCCCGGCTCTACGTAGGTATAGGGCTTGGCAGCCGGCAGGTTGACGATGATCGCCTTGGAAAAATCGAGAATATTGGTGGTGTAGCGACCATTGTTGCTGAACAGCCGGCTGCGGTAGTAATCCAGGCGCGAGGTGTAGTCCAGCGGGCGCCGGGTATCGCCGAGCATGGCGCCAATGGTGAGGTTTTCAGGCTGTAGTTCGTAGTTCTGCTTGAGGGCCGAATCGAACTTGCCTGACTGGGCGGCGAAGTCCTTGGCCGCCAGGTCGACGATATCCGCGTAGGCAAACCGCAGGTTCTTGTACACGTCGGTGCCGGGGCCGAACGAGGCGACGGCTTTGCGAAATGCCGACTCCAGTACCTGGGAGGTGTAGGGATTGTCGTCCGCCCAGGCCAATGAGCCCTGGCCCAGCCAGAGAGCCAGGCCGAGCGCGATAGGTGTCAGGGGTATCTGCTTGAAACGAGTGGCGTGCTTGCGTTGCGACAAAGTGAAGCCATTACCTGCTACGTCCATTTTCCTTTCCCTTTGGATATGTGCGTCGTCAATGAGCGGTGTTTCGGGCTTTTGTAATAGGCAGGGTCACGGTGAAAACCCTAGATAGGTCTTCAAAAGGTTCGTCGAATCAAGGAGGTGGCGCTCCGACGGGTTGTGGAGTGTTTTTATTGTTTCTACCGCGAGAAAAAATGTAACAAAATAATTACAAAAACCACAAGTACCCAGGGCGCGTTATCGCAGGCAAATGTCGCCCACAACAAAAACCCCGGATTTCGTGAAAAATCCGGGGCGGTTCGTGGCATTTAGCCACTTGTTAGTTACAGGTGGGACTCGGCGTATTCAGCCAGAATAGAACGAGGCACCCCTTGCAGCGCGATATGCACGCCGTTGGGGAAGTCTTTGAAACGTTCCGTCAGGTAGGTCAGCCCGGAGCTGGTCGCGGACAGGTAAGGGGTGTCGATCTGTGCCAGGTTGCCCAGGCACACCACTTTGGAACCGGCGCCGGCACGGGTGATGATGGTTTTCATCTGGTGCGGGGTAAGGTTCTGGCATTCATCGATCAGGATCAGGCTCTGCTGGAAGCTGCGACCTCGGATGTAGTTGAGGGATTTGAACTGCAACGGCACTTTGCTGAGGATGTAGTCGACGCTGCCATGGGTGTTTTCGTCATCCATGTGCAAGGCTTCGAGGTTGTCGGTGATCGCCCCCAGCCACGGCTCCATTTTTTCCGCTTCGGTGCCGGGCAAAAAGCCGATTTCCTGGTCCAGGCCCTGCACGCTGCGCGTGGCGATGATGCGGCGGTAGCGCTTGGTCACCATGGTCTGTTCGATGGCAGCGGCCAGGGCGAGGATGGTTTTGCCCGAGCCTGCGGCGCCGGTCAGGTTGACCAGGTGGATGTCCGGGTCGAGCAGCGCGTACAGCGCCAGGCTCTGGTAGATATCACGCGGTTTCAGGCCCCAGGCTTCCTGGTGCAACAGGGGTTCCTGATGCAGGTCGAGAATCAGCAGCTTGTCGACCTGGATCTCTTTGATCCAGCCCACGAAGCCCTGTTCGTCGACGATGAATTCATTGATATGCACGGCCGGCAGGTTGTCGATCAGCTGTACCTGGTGCCAGGTGCGGCCATGGTCCTGACGGGTCTCGACCTTGCTGACACGGTCCCAGAACGAACCGGTCATCATGTGATAACCCCGCGACAGCATCGACACGTCGTCGACTAGCTGGTCGGTGCTGTAGTCCTCGGCAGCGATCCCACACGCTCGTGCCTTGAGGCGCATATTGATGTCTTTGGTCACCAGCACTACGCGCAGGTCCTTGTCGCGAGCGTGCAGGTCGATCAATTGGTTGATGATTTTGTTGTCGTTCAGGTTTTCCGGCAGCAGGCTGTTGGGCTCGCTGCGCTTGCTCATCAGGATCGACAGCAAGCCCTTGGGCCCGCTTTTGCCACGCTGGATCGGCACACCGACCTCAACGTCCTCGGGCGAGGCTTCGCCCAGGGTCTTGTCGATCAGACGGATGGCCTGGCGGCATTCGGCGGCGACGCTGTGGTGGCCGCTTTTGAGTTTGTCGAGCTCCTCAAGCACGATCATCGGGATGGCGACGTGGTGTTCTTCGAAGTTAAGCAGTGCGTTTGGATCGTGGATCAATACGTTGGTATCAAGCACGTAAAGGATTGGCTGGTCGGAAGAAGGGGTACGTCCATGATCATCCATACTCGGTCACCTTTGTGGGAGCCAGTCGACGCAATACCTGGGCGGTGCTGCGCCTCGATTCGACCACCGACCACACCTGAGTGACGTCAAGTGCAGTGCCCACATGAGGAGTCTTGGAAGACGCCACCTGTGTTGCAGGGTTCGGCGGTCTGACTTCGTAATACCGCAAAACCCATGACAGGAAAAAGCACTTTGACGCTTTTTTGAAGTTTATTTTTCAGGATGACGAATAGCACTAGCCGAGTGCCAGCCACCCCGTTAAAGTCGGAAGTCCGCCTGCAGCGAAATGTCGCAGAAAATCACCCCAGAAATGCCTCAACCCCAACGGGGCCGGGGATTTTCAGCGAAATGCCTCGCGACACTCCTGCCAACCCAAACCACTCTGCGCCGTTGCCTGCAACACTATCGGTATTGCCACCCGCGCCTTGTCCTGGGTGTCGTGAAACGCAATTACGCCTTTGCGCCACAGCAGCATCAGCGTCAGCACCCGCTGCGCCGATTCCTCGGCCTTGAGTTTGCCCGGATCGTCCTGGGAGTCGATGTCCCACAACGCCACCTGCAAACCCTGCTGCTGGAAGAACCCCTGGCTGTCCGCACGACGCTGCCCATAAGGCGGTCGGAACAGCGGCACATAGTTTTCCGGCATCAGGTTCTGTACCAGCGCGGCACTGCGGGTGATGGAGCTTTGCCAGTCGACCCAATGGCTATGGGAACGGTATTGCCAACCCTGGATACCTACGCACTGCCCTTGGTACAGCGCCTGCACATCCGCGACAGAACTGCGCTCCACACGGCTTTGCAAACTGCTGCCGAGGGCGAAGAACGTGGCGTTCATCTTCTGCTTGCGCAGGTAGTCGGTGAGCCAGTCGGTATTACCGCCCACCAACGCCGGGCCGCCGTCGAAGGTCAGCAGGAACATGCGATCGTTGAGCTCGTCGCCATTGCGCTCATGGTCGCCGAAACGCGCCACTTCGCTGCTGATCTGCGGGAACAGCGCAGCCTTGCGCAGCAGCTCATCCAGATAGCGCTCATGAAAGTGCCGGCTGGGTGCGGCCCAGCCTATATAGAACGAGTTGTCACTGACCTCGAACTTGCCGGCCTGCTCGCGCAGGTCGTCCATGTTTTCCACCAGGTAGCAGAACGAAGCATCTTCCTCGCAGCTTTGCTGGGCGAAGCTGTAGTTCTCCAACAGCCGTTGCCAGAGCTGGCGACGCAGGTCGTCGATGGCCGCCAGGTTGATGATCTTCAGCCCCAGGCGTTGCTTGAGCGCGCTTTCGTCCAAGGCTTCGCTGGCAAGCAGGCCGTGGGCAAACATCAGGATTTCTGCCCGCGAAGCCACATCGAACAGCGCCGGGCTGCTGAGTTTTTCCGGCCAGGTGCTACGGTCTAGGCTGGCGACATCCACCGGCGCCGCTTGGGCGGTGACGCACAGCAGGCAAGCCGACAATAAAAGCGCTAATCGCACACGGGGTCTTCCTTTCCAGAGTTACCGCCCATCATAGCGGATCGCATCTATCGCCATCATAGGTGGAGTCCAAACGCCCCACCCCCTAGAATCTCGCCCACGATTCCAGGAGCCAACTTCATGCTGATGGTGATTTCCCCCGCCAAAACCCTCGATTTCGAGTCCAAGCCGGTCACTGCGCGCTTCACCCAGCCGCAATACCTGGACCATTCCCAGGAGCTGATAGAACAGCTGCGCGAACTGAGTCCGGCGCAAATCAGCGAGTTGATGCACGTCTCCGACAAGATCGGTGGCCTCAACGCCGCGCGCTTCGGCAGTTGGACACCAGCCTTTACTCCGGCCAACGCCAAGCAGGCGCTGCTGGCTTTCAAGGGCGACGTGTATACCGGCCTGAACGCCGAGACCTTCAGCGATGCCGATTTCAGCTATGCCCAGGACCACCTGCGTATGCTCTCAGGCCTGTACGGCCTGCTGCGCCCGCTGGACCTGATGATGCCGTATCGCCTGGAGATGGGCACCAAGCTGGCCAACGCCCGGGGCAAGGACCTTTACGCGTTCTGGGGCACCCGCATCAGCGAATGGTTGAATGAGGCCCTGGCCGCACAGGGCGACGATGTGCTGCTCAACCTGGCGTCCAATGAGTACTTCTCGGCGGTCAAGCGCACGGCCCTGAACGCGCGGATCATCAACACCGAGTTCAAGGACCTGAAGAACGGCCAGTACAAGATCATCAGCTTCTACGCGAAAAAGGCCCGGGGCATGATGAGCCGCTTTGTGATTGAAGAACGCATCAACGATCCGGCCAAGCTCAAGAAGTTCGATGTGCAGGGCTATCGCTTCAATGCGGAGCAGTCCAAGCCGGATAACCTGGTGTTTTTGCGCGATCACGCACCGGAATAAGGCCTGTACAGCCACCAAAATCAAATGTGGGAGCTGGCTTGCCTGCGATAGCGCAGGGTCAGCCGGCTCATATGTTTCTGATAGACAGCTATCGCAGGCAAGCCAGCTCCCACATTTTTTGCCTGCATTTCACCTCAAGAATAGTCATTTATTTGGCGCCAGAAAAACATCCAGACACAACCCTAACGATTTTTTCACTCGACACTTGTCGGTTTTTTTCGTAGTGGCACCACTTTTTTTAATCAGTAGTGGCACAAAACTATCCCCGCGCACCAACTCCCCATAACTACTGGCCTGAATAGCAAGTGCTATCAATATAGTACCAGTGCCATCTTTTCTAATATTTCAAAAAATTTCGGGAAAGGGGATGAGCGGCCAGGAACTTCGTCCTGATGCACCGCTCATACCACCGGTAACGAAATTCTCTGCTTACGTAAGAGATGACTTACATAACGACCAACGGAAGTAGCCAAGTTGTCATAAAACACTTTGGTTCTATGGTCATAACATCAACTGATCGAGTTAAGGGTGGCGATAAGTACGCATTGCTATCCCCCGCAGGCCAAGGCAGCGCTGACCTAAATGAGCCCGTGCACACACACAAGGCATTGATAGAAAAGGCATTTTGCCTTCATCAAAACCTTGCCGCACCGGCGCCGGAGCCTTCCTCCAAGGAAGCACGGCTGCATTTCAGGGCAAGCCCCAATAATAAGGCCTCGTTGCGCACAACTTGAGTGCAATAGTTAGTCACTCGTTATTCAACATGCCTGCACGCGGTAAGTCGGCGTCTATTCGCCTAACTTTCGCGGCATCAGTGACGCTTGCAAACATGAACTCCGGCCATTTAATGGCATGAATTAAACAAAGAGGTAATTGCGATGCGCATCAGCATATTTGGTTTGGGTTACGTTGGCGCCGTGTGTGCCGGTTGCCTGTCTGCCCGTGGCCACGAAGTGGTCGGCGTAGACATCTCCAAGGAAAAGATCGACCTGATCAATGCGGGTAAATCGCCGATTGTTGAGCCGGGTCTGGGCGAGCTGTTGAGCCAGGGTATCCAGACCGGCCGACTGCGTGGCACTACCAACTTCGCCGAGGCGATTCGCGATACCGACCTGTCGATGATTTGCGTCGGCACGCCCAGCAAGAAGAACGGCGACCTGGAACTGAACTACATCGAGTCGGTATGCCGCGAGATCGGTTTTGTCCTGCGTGACAAGACCACCCGCCACACCATCGTGGTGCGCAGCACCGTCCTCCCGGGCACTGTCGCCAACGTAGTGATTCCAATCCTCGAAGACTGCTCCGGCAAGAAAGCCGGCGTCGACTTCGGCGTTGCGGTCAACCCGGAATTCCTGCGTGAGTCCACCGCCATTGCCGACTACGACCTGCCACCGATGACCGTCATCGGCGAGTTCGATAAAGCTTCCGGCGATGTCCTGCAATCGCTGTACGAAGAACTCGACGCGCCGATCATCCGCAAGGACATCGCCGTCGCCGAAATGATCAAGTACACCTGCAACGTGTGGCACGCCACCAAGGTCACCTTCGCCAACGAGATCGGCAACATCGCCAAGGCCGTCGGCGTCGATGGTCGTGAAGTGATGGAAGTGGTCTGCCAGGACAAGACCCTCAACCTGTCCCAGTACTATATGCGCCCAGGCTTCGCTTTCGGCGGTTCGTGCCTGCCAAAAGACGTGCGTGCCCTGACCTACCGCGCCGGTTCCCTGGACGTGGAAGCACCCCTGCTCAACTCGCTGATGCGCAGCAACGAGTCCCAGGTACAGAACGCCTTCGACATCGTTTCCAGCCACGACAAGCGCAAAGTCGCCCTGCTGGGCCTGAGCTTCAAGGCCGGTACCGATGACCTGCGTGAAAGCCCATTGGTAGAACTGGCGGAAATGCTGATCGGCAAGGGCTACGACCTGAGCATCTACGACAGCAACGTCGAGTACGCCCGTGTGCACGGCGCGAACAAGGACTACATCGAAGGCAAGATCCCGCACGTGTCGTCCCTGCTCAACTCGGATTTCGATGATGTGATCAACAACTCCGACGTGATCATCCTCGGTAACCGTGACGAGAAGTTCCGTGCCCTGGCGCATAACGCTCCGGAAGGCAAGCAAGTGGTCGACCTGGTGGGCTTCATGTCCAAGGCCACCAGCGTGAGTGGCCGTACTGAAGGTATTTGCTGGTAACAGCAACGGCAAGTTTCAGGCTGCCAGTGGCTTACCCCAGCACTTGCAGCCTGAAGCCTCCTCCCCTTCCGGATGACGCTTATGTCCAAGTTAAAACATGTATTTCTGCAATCGGCCGGCTGGCTGTTATTCCTCAGCCTGTTGATGGGGCTCGCCCTGCTGTTGCCGGCGAGTACCTTCGATTCGCAATCGAAGAATTTTATTTTCCTGATTGGCGCCGTGGGTATCTGGCGCTACTCGATGGGTGCGACGCATTTCTTTCGCGGCATGCTGTTTCTCTACGTGGTGTACCCGCACCTGCGCCGCAAAGTGCGCAAGCTGGGCAAGGCCGCCGACCCGTCCCACGTGTTCCTGATGGTCACCAGTTTTCGTATCGATGCGCTGACCACCGCCCAGGTGTACAGCTCGGTGATTCGCGAAGCCATCGAATGCGGCTTCCCGACCACCGTGGTCTGCTCGCTGGTGGAAATGTCCGATGAGCTGCTGGTGAAAAGCCTCTGGGAAAAGATGAACCCGCCGGCTCACGTCAAGCTCGACTTCGTGCGCATCGCCGGTACCGGCAAGCGTGACGGTTTGGCCTTCGGTTTTCGCGCCATCTCGCGCCACCTGCCGGATGACCGTGCCGTGGTAGCTGTGATCGATGGCGACACCGTGCTCGCCGAAGGCGTGGTCCGCAAGACCGTCCCCTGGTTCCAGCTGTTCGGCAATGTCGGTGGCCTGACCACCAACGAATTCTGCGAAGTGCGCGGCGGCTACATCATGAGCGAGTGGCACAAGCTGCGCTTCGCCCAGCGCCACATCAACATGTGCTCCATGGCTCTGTCCAAGCGCGTGCTGACCATGACCGGGCGCATGTCGGTGTTCCGCGCCAGCGTAGTGACTGACCCGGGCTTTATCGCCGACGTGGAAAGCGACTCGCTGCAACACTGGCGCCTGGGGCGCTTCAAGTTCCTCACCGGCGATGACAAGTCCAGCTGGTTCAGCCTGATGCGCCTGGGCTACGACACCTTCTACGTACCGGACGCCGCGATCAACACCGTGGAACACCCGCCGGAAAAGAGCTTTATCAAAGCCAGCCGCAAACTGATGTTCCGCTGGTACGGCAACAACCTGCGCCAGAACTCCCGTGCCCTCGGCCTGGGCGTGCGTCGCCTCGGCGTGTTCACCAGCGTGGTGCTGTTCGACCAGCGCGTGTCGATGTGGACCTCCCTGCTCGGCCTGACCGTGGCGATGATCGCCACGTTCAAGTATGGCGGCGCGTTCATCCTCGCGTACCTGCTGTGGATCGGTATCACCCGCCTGATCCTGACCCTGTTGCTGTCGTGCTCGGGCCACAAGATCGGCCCGGCCTACCCGCTGATTCTCTATTACAACCAGATCATGGGCGCGTTGGTGAAGATCTACGTGTTCTTCCGCCTTGATCAACAGTCCTGGACCCGCCAGGACACCAAACTGACCCGCGATTTGGCCAGCTTTCAACGTTGGTTCAACACCTGGTCGTCTCGGACCATGACCTTCTCCGCCGGCAGCATCTTCGTTGCCGTGTTGCTGATGATGGTCTGACCCTGCCAAGCCTGAATTAACTAGGAAATCGAATACTATGAACAGCCAAGTAAACGCCAACGTTGTCCACGAATCCGAAGCCCAGCGCCAGCACGCACGGGTCAAAATCCCGGCCAAGCTGCGCTTCTTCAACAGCGACCGCACGCCAACTGAAGCACGCGTGATCGACCTGTCCGCCGGTGGCCTGGCCTTTACCGCCACCCAGCCGCTCACCGTCGGCCAGGTGCACAAGGGCCGCCTGCAGTTCGTGATCGATAACCTCGGTCTGGCCATGGACGTGGAGCTGCAAATCCGCTCCTACGACCGCCAGACCGGCCGCACCGGCTGCCAGTTCCAGAACCTCGATGCCCAGGATATTTCCACCCTGCGCCACCTGATCACCTCGCACTTGTCCGGCGACATCGTGACCATGGGCGACGTGCTGGCGACGCTGCAACGCGACAACTTCACCAAGGCGCGCAAGGTCAAGGACAGCGGCAGTGGCATGACCGCGTTCGGTCGCCTGCGGGCGGTGACGTTCAGCCTGGCGATTTTCCTGGTTGGCCTGGCCGCCTTCGGTTTTGTCTTCAAATCGCTGTACGGCATGTACTTCGTCAGCCACGCCCAGGCCGGCCTTGTGAGCGTACCGGGCATGAACGTGACCATGCCGCGTGACGGCACCGTGCAGAGCCTGCTCAAAGGTGACTCGGTAGCGGCCAAGGGCGCGCCACTGGCGACGTTCAGCACCAGTATGCTCGACGTGCTCAAGGGCCACCTGGACGAAGACCAACTGCAACCGGCCAAGGTTGAAGAGCTGTTCGGCAAGCAAATGACCGGCACCCTCACCTCGCCATGCGATTGCGTGGTCGCCCAGCAACTGGTCGCCGACGGCCAGTACGCCAGCAAGGGCGATGTGATCTTCCAACTGGTGCCGCGTGGCAGCCAGGCTAACGTCGAAGCCCGCTTCACCTACCGCCAGTTTGGCGATGTGCGTCCAGGTACGCCGGTGAGCTTCCAGGTCGCCGACGAAGAACAGGTTCGCACCGGCACCATCGTCAGCAGCACCAGCCTGAACAGCGCCGACCTGTCCTCTGACATCCGTGTGCAGATCAAGCCCGACGCACCGCTGGACAGCACCTATGCCGGTCGCCCGGTGGAAGTCACCAGTGACCGTGGCCCATCGCTGAACTGGCTGATCGACAAAGCCATGGCTCACGGTCTGTAAGCGAGGACATGCCTGTGAACCCTATTCCAACAACACCGCTGACCTCTGTGGGAGCCGGGCTTGCCCGCGATGCAGGCGACTCGGTGCATCAGTTGCGCCGCAGCGATGCCATCGCAGGCAAGCCAGCTCCCACACAGAGCAGATTTCACTTGGCCTCTGCGTACTGCGCGCTGGCACTGGCCGTGAGCCTGGCCGGTTGCGCCGGCCTGCCCGACCAACGCCTGGCCAATGAAGCGCTGAAACGCGGCGACACCGTCACCGCGCAGCAGAATTACCAGCAACTGGCAGACCTGGGCTACAGCGAGGCCCAGGTGGGCCTGGCCGATATCCAGGTCGGTACCCGCGACCCGGCGCAAATCAAGCAGGCCGAAGCCACTTACCGTGCAGCGGCAGACACCTCGCCGCGTGCCCAGGCACGCCTGGGTCGCCTGCTGGCGGCCAAGCCTGGCGCCACTGAGGCCGAGCACCATGAAGCCGAAAGCCTGCTGAAAAAAGCCTTCGCCAATGGCGAAGGCAACACCCTGATCCCGCTGGCGATGCTGTACCTGCAATACCCGCACAGCTTCCCCAACGTGAATGCCCAGCAGCAGATCAGCAAATGGCAAGCGGCCGGTTACCCGGAAGCCGGCCTGGCCCAGGTGCTGCTGTATCGCACCCAAGACACTTACGACCAGCACCTGGATGATATCGAGCGCATCTGCAAGGCCGCGTTGAACACCACCGATATCTGCTATGTCGAGCTGGCCACGGTCTACCAGAAAAAAGCCCAGCCGGAACAACAGGCCGAACTGCTCAAGCAAATGGAAGCCGGCTACAGCCGTGGCACAGTCACCGCCCAGCGCGTCGACAGCGTCGCCCGCGTACTCGGTGATGCCAGCCTCGGCACGCCGGACGAAAAGACCGCTCAGGCATTGCTTGAAAAAATCGCCCCCGGCTACCCGGCGTCCTGGGTCAGCCTGGCGCAGCTGCTCTACGACTTCCCCGAACTGGGCGATGTCGAGCAGATGATGAAGTACCTGGACAACGGCCGCGCCGCCGACCAGCCGCGCGCCGAATTGCTGCTGGGCAAGCTCTACTACGAAGGCAAATGGGTGCCGGCCGACGCCAAGGCCGCCGAGGCGCATTTCGAAAAAGCCGTGGGCCGTGAAGTGGCCGCCGATTACTACCTCGGCCAGATCTACCGCCGTGGCTACCTGGGCAAGGTCTACCCGCAAAAGGCCCTGGACCACTTGCTGACCGCAGCGCGCAACGGCCAGAACAGCGCCGACTTCGCCATCGCCCAACTGTTTTCCCAAGGCAAGGGCACCAAGCCCGACCCATTGAACGCCTATGTCTTCAGCCAGTTGGCCAAGGCCCAGGACACGCCAGAGGCCAATGACCTGGCCACCCAGCTCGAAGCGCCGTTGACCCCTGAGCAACGCGCCGAGGGCCAACGCCTGGTGCAACAGGAACTGGCCGCCCGCGGCACCCTGGCCCAAAGCACGCTGCAACTGCACGCCCTGCAAGAAGAAGACGGCGAGGAATCCCTATGAAGCTCAACCCATTCGTCAAGGCCGGTATCGGCCTGTCCTTCGCCCTGCTGTGGTCGTGCCCGACCCTGGCCGCGCTGACCGAAGCCAAGAACTTCGGCCTGGAAGTCAAAGCCACCGCGCAGTCCGAAGACGACCGCGACCTGGGCACCCAGAAAGGCGGCGACGTCAACGGCATCGGCCTCGACCTGCGCCCGTGGATCTACGGCGAAAGCGGCGCGTGGAGTGCCTACGCCATGGGCCAGGCCGTCGTGTCCAGCGACATCATCGAGACCGACACCCTGCAACAGTCGGCCGATGACACCACCGAACAATCGAGCAACGACGACCGCAAGGCCAAGAAAAACTACCTGGCCCTGCGCGAGTTCTGGGTCGGCTACAGCGGCTTCACGCCCTACCCCGGCGAGATCCTCAAGTTCGGTCGCCAGCGCCTGCGCAATGACGACGGCCAATGGCGCGACACCAACATCGAAGCGCTGAACTGGACCTTCGACACCACCTTGCTCAAGGCCAATGTCGGCGCCGCCGAACGCTTCAGCGAATACCGCACCGACCTCAAGGAACTCTCGCCGGTCGACAAAGACCGCCAGCACTTCTACGCCGACGCCGCCTACCAGTGGACGCCGGGCCAGTGGATCGGCCTGCGCGGCCACCACACCCACGACGACGGCAAGCTCGATTACGCCGAACCGGGTGTCGCCAGCGACCCGTTGGACAAGCGCGAAAACGGCGACCTGACCTGGCTCGGTATCGAAGCCAACAGCGATGCTTACAACTGGCGCAACACCAACACCGTCAACTACTGGGCCAGCATCACCGGCATGCGCGGGGACCGCGACAAGGTCAACGCCTTGAACGCCGACGGCACGCGCCCCACCAGCGCCAAGCGCAGCGATGACCTCAGCGGCTGGGCCACCGACATCGGTGTGCGCCTGCGCCTGGACCCGCAATGGCAAGTCGGCGCGGCCTATTCCCGTGCCAGCGCCGAATACGAACAGAACGGCCTGCAAAGCAACCGTTCGAACTGGACCGGCACCCAGTCGCGCCTACACCGCTTCGGTGAAGCGTTTCGCGGCGAGATGAACAACATGCAGTCCATGAGCCTGTTCGGTTCCTGGCAGCTGCGCGAGGACTACGACGCCAGCCTGGTGTACCACAAGTTCTGGCGCGTGGACGGCAACAAGCCGGTGGGCAGCAACGGTATCGATGCGGTGCAGAACAACACCGACGACGTCACCGGCGCGATCCTCTCCAGCACCTCCCTGCCGCTGGAAGATGGCAAGAAGGACCTCGGCCAGGAGATGGACCTGGTGGTCACCAAGTACTTCAAGAAAGGCTTGCTGCCCGCCGCGCTGAGCCAGTCGATCGACGAGCCATCGGCCCTGGTGCGCTTGCGTGCCGGCGTGTTCAAGCCGGGCGACGCCTATGGCAGCCAGGTCGACTCCTACATGCACCGCGCGTTTGTCGACGTGGTCTGGAAATTCTGATGGGAGCCTGCGCCATGAATGCTCAAAGCCTACTCGTCGCGGCAATGCTGATGGCCAGCGCCACAGCGTTTGCCGATACGGCGGCCAAGGCGCCGATCATCGCCAAGGAACTGCAACAGGCCAAGACCTACACCATTTCCAGCCCGCCCACCGCGCCGCTGGAAATGGCCAAGCCGGCGCTGCCCGATCTGTCGGGCTACACCGCCGCGGCCATGGAAAAGAAGATCATCAAGACCAAGGCGGGCAAGATCAGCATCCGCCGCATGATGCAGGAAGACGCGCTCAAGGACTTTATCGGTGGCGATAACAAGATGGCCGAGTGGGTGGTGCGCCAGCATGGCATTCCTCAGGCAATCTTTGTCGACGACGGCTACATGAACCTCAAGGACCTGCTGGGCAAGGTGCCAAAGCAGTACTTCAGCGAGACTTCGCCAGGAGTGTTCCTGGCCAAGCTACCGATTGTGGTGGGCCGCAAAGGCATCCTCGATATCGACAAGAACACCCAGGAATTGCGCCTGTCCCAGCAAGCCGGCTCGTTTTTGATCAACGACGGCCAGTTGTTCGTACGTGACACCAAGGTCACCGGCTGGGATGAAAAAACCAACGGCCCTGCCCTGTTCAAGTCGCCCAAGGAATTCCGCCCGTTCCTGCTGGCCTGGGGCGGCACTGAGACCTATATCTCCAAGACCAAGATGGCCAGCTTCGGCTACGCCAACAGTAAGTCCTACGGGGTGAGTATTTCCCAGTACACGCCGAACATGGCCAAGGTGCTCAAGCGTCCTGAGCCGACCGGTTGGATCATCGACTCCGAGTTCTCGGACATGTGGTACGGCTTCTACTGCTACGAGACCACGGGCTTTGTGATCAAGGGCAATACCTACAAAGACAACATCGTCTACGGCATTGACCCCCATGACCGTTCCCACGGCCTGATCATCGCCGACAACACCGTATACGGCACCAAGAAGAAGCACGGCATCATCATTTCCCGGGAAGTGAACGACAGCTTCATCTTCAATAACCGCAGCTACGACAACAAGCTCTCGGGCCTGGTGATCGACCGTAACAGCGTCAACAACCTGATCGCCGACAACGAGATCTACCGCAACCACACCGACGGCATCACCCTCTATGAGAGCGGAGACAACCTGCTGTGGGGCAACAAGGTGATCAGCAACCGTCGCCACGGTATCCGCGTGCGTAACAGCGTGAACATCAAGCTCTACGAAAATACCTCGATGGCCAACGGGCTGACCGGCGTGTACGGCCACATCAAGGACTTGACCGACACCGACCGCGACATCGCCCTCGACCCATTCGATGCCAAGGTCTCGCTGATCGTGGTGGGTGGTGAACTGGCGGGTAACGGCAGCGGGCCGCTGTCCATCGATTCGCCGTTGAGTATCGAGTTGTATCGCGTGTCGATGCTGGCGCCGACCAAATCCAGCGGTATCAGCTTCAACGGCATTCTTGGCGAGCGCCAGGAAGAAATTCTCGACTTGCTGGTGCGCCAGCAGAAAGCCGTGCTGATCGACCCTGTCGAACGCCAGACCGAAATGCAGGACTGAGGATGACTCTTATGCACCCACACATGATCAAACTGTTGAGCCTCTCGGGTCTGACCCTCGGCCTGCTGGCGGCCAGCCAGGGCGTGCGCGCCGATGAAGTGAAAGCACCGACCTTCACTGCCGAGCCGTGCTGCAGCCTGTGCCCGGCCGCCCATGATGCGAAGAACTACACCACGCGCTACCAGCAGAACTTCACCACCCTGGTACAAGCCCAGGGCGATTGGTTGTTCCGTACCCAGGAAGACCTGCGCACCGAATTCGACACCACACCGGCCGGCTACAAACGCATGCAGCAATTGCACGATGCGTTCAAGGCCAAGGGCGTGGAACTGGTGGTGGTCTACCAGCCAACCCGTGGCCTGGTGAACCGCAACAAGCTCAACCCCGAGGAAAAGGCCAAGTACGATTTCGACAAGGCCCTCACCAACTACAAGACCATGCTCGGCCGTTTCGCCAAGATGGGCTACGTGGTGCCGGACCTGTCGCCGCTGACCAACGAGCAGTTGCCGGACGAGCTGCCGGCTCACGACTTCTACTTCCGCGGCGACCAGCACTGGACCCCCTACGGCGCCCAGCGCACGGCGAAGATCGTCGCCGCCAAGGTCAAGCAGATGCCGGAATATGCCGAGATTCCCAAGCGTGAATTCGAGACCAAGCGCTCGGGCCGCATGGGCAAGACCGGCACCCTGCACAACATGGCCGGGCAACTGTGCGGCACCAGCTATGCGATCCAGTACATGGACCAGTTCACCACCGAGCCCAAGGGCGAAGCCGGTGACGGTGACCTGTTCAGTGATTCGGGCAACCCGCAGATCACCCTGGTGGGCACCAGCCACAGCGGCAAGAACTACAACTTCGCCGGTTTCCTCGAAGAAGAAATCGGGGCCGACATCCTCAACGTCGCCTTCCCCGGTGGTGGCCTGGAAGGCTCGATGTTGCAGTACCTGGGCAGCGACGAGTTCCAGAAGACCCCACCGAAGATCCTGATCTGGGAATTCTCGCCGCTGTACCGTCTCGACCAGGAAACCATCTACCGCCAGATGATGGCGCTGCTGGACAACGGTTGCGAAGGCAAGCCTGCACAGATGTCCGCCAGCACCACCCTCAAACCCGGCAAGAACGAACTGATGGTCAACAGCGCGAACAAAGACCTGCGCAACGCCAACCATCAGGTCGATATCCGCTTCGCCGATCCATCGGTAAAAACCTTGCAAGCCACCCTCTGGTACATGAACGGTCGCCACGAGGACATCAAGATCGAGAAACCCGAGACATCCGATACAGACGGGCGTTTCGCCTTTGAACTGCGCACCGATGAAGACTGGGCCTCGCAGAACTTGCTGGCCGTGGAAGTGCAGGGCCCGGAAAAGGGTGCTGCCGCGCAGAAAGTCGAAGCGAAAATTTGCACACGCAACGTATTCCCAAGCGGTGGTCAACAGACCGCTTCAACTGGGCAATGAGGTTACTTATGCAGAAGCTATTGATTCCATCGTTACTGGGCCTGGCGATCTTCGCCGGGGCAGCCAACGCCGCCGCGCCGCTGCGCCCGCCCCAGGGCTATTTCGCACCGATCGAAGCGTTCAAGACCGGCGACTTCAAGGAAAACTGCGACACCATGCCGACGCCCTACACCGGGCCGTTGCAGTTTCGCAGCAAGTACGAAGGTTCGGACAAGGCGCGCTCCACGCTGAACGTGCAGTCGGAAAAAGCCTTCCGCGATAGCACCGCCGACATCACCAAGCTGGAAAAAGACACCAGCAAACGGGTGATGCAGTTCATGCGCGACGGTCGCCCGCAGCAGCTCGAATGCACCCTGAACTGGCTGGTGTCGTGGGCCAAGGCCGACGCACTGATGTCCAAGGACTTCAACCACACCGGCAAGTCCATGCGCAAATGGGCACTGGGCAGCATGGCCTCGGCCTATGTACGCCTGAAATTCTCCGAATCTCACCCGCTGGCCAACCATCAGCAGGAGTCGCAACAGATCGAAGCCTGGTTCAACAAACTGGCCGATCAGGTGGTGAGCGACTGGGACAACCTGCCCCTGGAAAAAACCAACAACCACTCTTACTGGGCCGCCTGGTCGGTGATGGCGACCTCCATCGCCACCAACCGTCGCGACCTGTTTGACTGGGCCGTGAAGGAATACAAGGTCGGTGTGAACCAGGTCGATGACCAAGGCTTCCTGCCGAACGAATTGAAGCGTCAGCAACGCGCCTTGTCGTACCACAACTACGCCCTGCCGCCGCTGTCGATGATCGCCAGTTTTGCCCTGGTCAACGGTGTGGACCTGCGCCAGGAAAACAACAGCGCGCTCAAACGCCTGGGCGACAAGGTGCTGGCCGGGGTGAAAGATCCGGACATCTTCGAGCAGAAGAACGGTAAAGAGCAGGACATGAAGGACTTGAAGCAGGACATGAAATTCGCCTGGCTTGAACCCTTCTGCACCCTCTACACCTGCGCGCCGGATGTGATCGAGCGCAAGCACGGGATGCAACCCTTCAAGACGTTCCGCCTGGGTGGCGACCTGACCAAGGTGTACGACCCGGCGCACGAAAAAGGCAACAAAGGCAGCTGATACATAGCTCCCGGTTGGACTCGGTCCAACTGTGGGAGCTGGCTTGCCTGCGATAGGGGTCTGACATTCAACATTGATGTCGACTGATACACCGCCATCGCAGGCAAGCCAGCTCCCACCGTTAACCCGGTTCCTTCAGTGAGATTGCAATACAACCCTCCCGAATTTCGTGGGGGGGTTTGGGGGGGCTCTGGCCCTTGACTGTTGGTTAAACATGGAGAGATCGGGATGGTTTTCTCGTCCAATGTGTTCCTGTTTCTGTTCTTGCCGATCTTTCTCGGCTTGTACTACTTGAGCGGGCAACGCTATCGCAACCTGCTGCTGCTGATTGCCAGCTACGTGTTCTACGCCTGGTGGCGAGTGGACTTCCTGGCGCTGTTCGCCGCCGTCACGCTGTGGAATTACTGGATCGGCCTCAAGGTCGGTGCCGCCGGCGTGCGCACCAAGCCGGCGCAGCGCTGGCTGCTGCTCGGCGTGGCCGTCGACCTGTGCATCCTCGGCTACTTCAAGTACGCCAACTTCGGCGTCGACAGCATCAATGTAATGATGAAGTCAGCGGGCCTGGAGCCGTTCATTCTCACCCACGTGCTGTTGCCGATTGGTATCTCGTTCTACATCTTCGAGTCCATCAGCTACATCATCGACGTGTACCGTGGCGATACCCCGGCGACCCGCAACCTGATCGACTTCGCGGCGTTCGTGGCAATCTTCCCGCACCTGATCGCCGGCCCCGTGCTGCGTTTTCGCGACCTGGCCGACCAGTTCAACAACCGCACCCACACCCTCGACAAGTTCTCCGAGGGTTGCACGCGGTTCATGCAGGGTTTCATCAAGAAGGTATTTATTGCCGACACCCTGGCGGTGGTGGCCGACCATTGCTTCGCCCTGCAAAATCCCACCACCGGTGACGCCTGGCTCGGCGCGCTGGCCTACACCGCGCAGCTGTACTTCGATTTCTCCGGCTACAGCGACATGGCCATCGGCCTGGGCTTGATGATGGGTTTCCGCTTCATGGAAAACTTCAAGCAGCCATACATCAGCCAGTCGATCACCGAGTTCTGGCGGCGCTGGCACATCAGCCTCTCTACCTGGCTGCGTGATTACCTGTACATCACCCTGGGCGGCAACCGCAAAGGCACGCTGACCACCTACCGCAATCTGTTCCTGACCATGCTGCTCGGTGGCCTGTGGCACGGCGCCAACATCACCTACATCGTGTGGGGCGCCTGGCACGGCATGTGGCTGGCGATTGAAAAAGCCATCGGCCTCAATACTGCGCCGCGCAGCTTCAACGTGTTGCGCTGGGCCTTCACCTTCCTGCTGGTGGTGATGGGCTGGGTGATCTTCCGCGCCGAAAACCTGCACGTCGCAGGCCGCATGTACGGTGCGATGTTCAGCTTCAGCGAATGGTCGCTGTCGGAACTCAACCGCGCCAACCTTACCGGCCTGCAAGTGGCAACGTTGGTCGTGGCCTACGCAACCCTGGCGTTCTTCGGCCTGCGCGATTTCTACACCAACCGCCCAGCCGACAAGACCAAGCCGGCCGATCCGAGCCTGATCAAGGCGGTACCGGGCGACAACCCAGGCAGCATTCACGAGCCCGGTTTCAGCGTGGGCCGTGACGCCGCTGTGCAACCGGCCTACTGGACCGCTGACTGGCCACGCTACGCCATGCGCGCTGCGGTGCTGCTGCTGTTCGTGGCGTCGATTCTGAAACTGTCGGCGCAGAGTTTCTCGCCGTTCCTTTACTTCCAATTCTGAGGGAGCCGACCATGACCCGTTCATTACGCGTCCTCTATATCGGCCTGTTCCTGGTGCTGCTGCTGGCACTGGGGGCGTGGTCACTGCGCAGCTTCTTTGGCTTCAGCACCAACGCTGATGCCACGGTGCTTAACGGTCGCTGGACCAAAGCCGTCGAGACTCACTATGACGAGGAGTTCCCGATCAAGCGCCTGGGCACCAACCTGTGGGCAGCGCTGGACTACAAACTGTTCAATGAAGGTCGCCCTGGCGTAGTGCTGGGCCGCGACCACTGGCTGTACAGCGACGAGGAGTTCAATCCCGCCGTCAACGAAGACCAGAACCTTGAGGGCAATTACGCGCTGGTCGAAGGCGTGCGCCAGAAACTCAAGGCCCAAGGCATCCAACTGGTTATGGCGATTGTGCCGGCCAAGGTGCGCCTGTACCCGGAACACCTGGGTGAGGTGAAGCCGGCGAGCATCCACGCCAACTTGTACCAGGACTTCCACGCCCGGGTCGCCGCCGACAACATCCCGGCTCCCGACCTGCTTGGGCCGCTGCAACAGGCCAAGCTGGGTGGCAAGCAGGTGTTCCTGCGTACCGACACTCACTGGACTCCGGACGGTGCGGAAATCGCCGCCAAGCAACTGGCCAAGGCGATTGCCGACAAGACCCCGCTGAGTGGCGAGCCGCAGCGTTTTGTCACCGAGGCCGAAAAGATCGAGCCACACAAAGGCGACCTGCGTCTGTTCCTGCCCCTGGACCCGCTGTTCGAAAACCTGATGCCGCCTAAAGAGCCGCTGGAAAAACGCGTCACGCACCTGGCCGAAGAAAAAGGTGATGACGCGCTGTTCAGCGACAGCGAAACCCCGGTGGCCCTGGTGGGCACCAGCTACAGCGCCAACCCCAACTGGAACTTCGTGGGCGCGCTCAAGCAAGCCTTGCACAGCGACGTGGTCAGCTACGCCGAAGACGGCCACGGCCCGATCCTGCCGATGCTCAGCTACCTCAAAAGTGACGACTTCAAGAACAACCCGCCCCAGCTGCTGATCTGGGAATTCCCCGAACGCTATCTGCCCGTGAATAACGAAATCGGTGACGCCGACCCAGCGTGGGTTGCGCAGCTTAAACAAGCCGGTTCGCGCCAACAGAACATGGCAATCAACACTAAATCCGAGACGCCCGACCGGGCGCAAAACTGAAAGAGAGGTAACTCACATGACTTTCACTACTACTCCTCGTCGTCTCGCCAAGACCCTGGCTATCGCTGCCGGCCTGAGCTTCGTATCAATGTCCGCCTTTGCCGGTGGTGACGCCGCCCTCTACGGCCCAACCGCTCCGAAGGGCTCCAGCTTCGTGCGCATCTACAACGCCAGCAACCAGGAAGTCAGCGCCACCGTCGGCGCCACCAACCTCAGCGACGTTGCACCGTTGGCCAGCAGCGACTTCAGCTTCATGCCGGGCGGTGACTACAGCGCCAAGGTCGGCAGCCAGACCGTGCCGGTCAAACTTGCCGCCGACCACTACTACACCCTGGTCAACAGCGGCAGCGGCCAGCCGCAATTGATCGAAGAACCGCCGTTCAAGAACAAGCAGAAATCCCTGGTACGCGTGCAGAACCTCAGCGACAAGGCCCTGAGCCTGAAAACTGCCGACGGCAAGACCGATGTGGTCAAGTCGGTGGCCGCCAAGGGCCGTGGTGAGCGCGAGATCAACCCGGTGAAGGTGAGTCTGGCGTTGTATGACGGCGACAAGAAGGTCGGCGATGTGAAGCCGGTAGCGCTGGAGCGTGGTGAGGCAGCGGTGCTGTATGTCACCGGTTCCGGCTCGAGCCTGTCGCCAGTCTGGGTGAAACGCCCGGTGTCGACCCGCTGAATGAATTTTCCTGGTCGGCTGCGGCCGGCCAGGATACGAGACAAAAACAAGAGTGAAACGACAAACCTTCGTAGCTCTGACCCAAACTGATTCAAGGAGAAACACCCATGATCCCAGTAATCCTTTCCGGTGGTAGCGGCTCACGTCTTTGGCCGCTTTCGCGTAAACAGTTCCCCAAGCAGTTCCTGGCCTTAACCTCCGAGCACACGCTGTTCCAGCAAACCCTGGAACGCCTGGTGTTCGAAGGCATGGACTCCCCTATCGTGGTCTGCAACAAGGACCACCGCTTCATCGTCAACGAGCAACTGAGCGCACGTAAGCTTGAATGCCAACGCATCCTGATGGAGCCCTTTGGCCGCAACACCGCACCGGCCGTGGCCCTGACCGCGATGATGCTGGTCAACGAAGGCCGTGACGAGCTGATGCTGGTGCTGCCCGCCGACCACGTGATCGACGACCAGAAAGCCCTGCAACGTGCCCTGGCACTGGCCACCGTGGCGGCCGAGCGTGGCGAGATGGTGCTGTTCGGCGTACCGGCGACCCGTCCGGAAACCGGTTACGGCTACATCAAGTCCACCAACGACTCGCTGCTGCCCGAAGGTGTGAGCCGCGTGCAGCAGTTCGTGGAAAAACCCGATGAAAAGCGCGCCATCGAGTTCGTCAAAAGCGGTGGTTATTTCTGGAACAGCGGCATGTTCCTGTTCCGTGCCAGCCGCTTCCTCGAAGAGCTGAAAAAGCACGATCCGGACATCTACGACACCTGCGTACTGACCCTGGAGCGCAGCGAGCAGACCCACGACACCGTGACCTTCGACGACGCCACCTTTGCCTGCTGCCCGGACAATTCCATCGACTACGCAGTGATGGAAAAAACCCAGCGTGCCTGCGTGGTGCCATTGAGCGCCGGCTGGAGCGACGTGGGTTGCTGGGCCTCGCTGTGGGCGGTCAATGATAAAGACGCCAACGGCAACGTGAGCAAAGGCGACGTGGTGATCCAGGACAGCCGCAACTGCATGGTGCATGGCAACGGCAAACTGGTATCGGTGATCGGCCTGGACAACATCGTGGTGGTGGAAACCAAGGACGCGATGATGATTGCCCACAAGGACAAGGTCCAGGGCGTCAAGCAGATGGTCAACACGCTCAACGAGCAAGGCCGCAGCGAAACCCAGAACCACTGCGAAGTCTACCGTCCGTGGGGCTCCTACGACTCGGTGGACATGGGCGGCCGCTTCCAGGTCAAGCACATCTCGGTCAAGCCGGGCGCGTGCCTGTCGCTGCAAATGCACCACCACCGCGCCGAACACTGGATCGTGGTCAGCGGCACCGCCGAAGTCACCTGTGACGACAACGTGTTCCTGCTCTGTGAGAACCAGTCCACCTACATCCCGATCGCCTCGGTGCACCGCCTGCGCAACCCGGGCAAGATCCCGTTGGAGATCATCGAAGTGCAATCGGGCAGCTACCTGGGCGAAGACGATATCGAGCGGTTCGAAGATATCTACGGGCGCTCGACACCGGTTGAACGAGGTGTTTCGGTGAAAACTATCGCGCAATAAAACAGTCGTACAAGAAGCCCTCGCCCAGCCCATTGCGTCCCCTATCCGCAGTGGGTTGGGTGGGGGCTTTTTGTTTGGGCCTTTGTGGTCAATTTAAAGCCATCATTGGCCCTTACCCAATACCGGCCAACGCCATGGGCTTATATTTTAATCGGCGTTTTCCCATGAGAAATAACGCGTTTGACCATTACACGGTCAGGACCAGCGGGGTACTCCAAAGGAATTGCAAACTTCGTCTCCACATAAAAAATATGTGGGTTATGAGAGCTTTGGATAACGTTCAACCCCGACGTATTGATTTCATAGTAGTGCGACATTTTATCCAACGCATTTTGATATTTACGCTTCCCAAAGATGGTTTCGGAAATCTTTTTGGTCGGCATATCTCCTGGCGCCAAGTCCGTAAAGTAATGCCTGCCTTTACCTTGGGGCAGACGTTGACCATCAAAATCTGACGCTGAAGAAGTAAGGGCTTTCTCACCCATGATTTCGTGATGAGGATTTTTCCCGGTGTAGTGATAAAAAACATTCTGACCTTTTACCGGTGGATCCAGCAGCGCCTTTAAACCGTCAGGGACGCCCTCCACTCTAGGTTGCTTATTGGCCGGTTGAGCACTTGTCGCGTTATTCGTGTCGACGTTGCCTGAAAAGCTGCCTTGGTCCAACGGACGCTTGTTCGGCCGGGATGTCCCCGTAGCAGTGGGAACCCCGCCCGGCAATCGGCTCAATCGCCACTCACCGTTACCCGCGGACCCCAGAAATGCTTGAACCCTATAGAGCTTCGACGTCGTCAATGGCGCCTGAGGATCCACGATAGCGACCCGCCCGTCACGTGCGTGGAAGGCCGAATCAATCTGATACACCTTGTTGACCCCGGTACTGTCGGTATAGCGCACGTAAAAATTATCGCCCACGTTATAGGTACCGTCCGGCCTCAAAATGCGGCCTTTGATGACATCTTCCGACACGGAGAAGGCGCTCAGATCAAGGTTTGGACTCGTGCCGGCCGTTGGTGCTCTGGCGATGACTGGAGGGGCTGGCGGCACCACCGGGCTTTTGAACACCGGCCGCAACGGCACGGCATTCACATTGGGAATACCAGAGGCGGCCATCGTGAAATCCGAGTAGACCGCACGCATCGCGCCCGGACTTTTGAGCAGCCGCGGCAAGATTCGAGCATTGGCGCGCAAGGCCGTCACGCCAGCCTTTCCTAAGCGAACCCCCATGGAGATGCCTTTTCCGAGCACTGGCAACAAGTCGAGGAAGATGGAGGCCACCTCAATGCCGAACTGAACCTTGTTGATTCTCGATTGATACGCAACCTCTGCGCTGCTGACGCTTTGGTGGTCCGCGTGATCGATGAGCAACTTCACTTTCTGCTTGTACAGCTCATCCTGAAAGTTGCCATCGAAGGGCTTGAGTGTCACGGGAGCGCTCGTCAATTTGAACGCAGCGATGAACACATCCAGCGTGCGCATTGGATCCTTCGTCACATCTAATGCCCGTGCCTTGCCTGCCTCGAAAGCTTTAGCCACGTCATTTTTATCGACCGGTGACGTTCTGCTCGCGGTGTAGAGCCTCCACTCCTTTTTCTCCATCAACGCGTTCAGGGCATTCACATCCGCCAATTCGCGAAAACACACGCCGTCGGGCGCATTCGGCGTGCACAGTACAAGCGAGGCGTCTGTGTCATTGCCAATCACCATCGCGCCCTGAACCGGCAACCCACGCTGAATAAGGGCACTGGTGACAATTTTTTTCCCATCCACCAGAGGCCGGTCAGCCGGGTCCGGGTAGTCAAGAACCGCCGCGACCCACTGCGCCCCTCGTTTGGTACTGGTGTCTTGGGTAGCGTCTATGTTGTAGGTATTGGGGTTGAGTGCTGCGAGAAAAGCCTCTTTATCCAGCATGTCGCTCAGGTGGGTTTTCCACGCTTTGCGGACGTCGCCGGCAGCACCCGACTCGGCATCCGTGGCCAACTCCTTTTTAAGCAGCTCGGTATAGGCGCCTCCCACATCGGCAGTGTTGACCAACGCTTTGAGCTGCTCGGTATCCAGGACGACCTGCTTGCCATCGTCGCCCAGCAGAGGGTTGCCGTGAGTATCGGTCAGCGGCAGTTCGAAGGTGGACCGGCTGAAGTGGCCGTGTTGGACGGCTGGAAACTCACTGGGGTTTTTCAGCGCCAGATCAGTCAGCGATACGCGGTGGTGCTTGACGGTGAGCGTATGACTGCTGCTTTGCCCGCCAGTGTGAGGATTGGACCTGGTTTTCACCCGCACCATCAGCTTGTCCGCATCGACCTGCGCAGCGGGGAACTGCCGTTTGATCGCTTCGTTCATCCGGTCGCGGGAAAAGCTACCCAGAGAAGGAAGGGTTGCCAGCGATGACGCCAGCGCATTTGCACTGCGGGCCTCGGAGTGTTCCAGGTAATCAAACAACGCTTCCTGGGCCGGGCTCAGGTTTTTCAGCCACTCGGGGGCCAGCTTGTCAGCCAGTTGTTCATCTCGCGCCGCCATGGCGTTTTCGCCACTGAGCAGGTACGACCAGTCAGCGGCATCATCCATGCGCTTGAGTGCTCCCGGCTCTGTCGATACCCGGGCGAGATTCGCAACGACTTCCTCCTGCTGACGCTTGAGCATCCAGGGGATGCCTTCGGCCAGCACATCCCCCGTCAAGGGTTCGGCGCTCAACATCACATCGTCGCCAGAAGGCAGTTCCGACTTGTTTTGTAACGACAACGGCAGTGTTTGCAACAGTAGGTCCGCGTCGGCGCCCCCCTCATCAAGGCGCGCTGCAATCGCCTGGCGCGCCAGGGCTGGCGTCGCAAACTGCTCGAACCCCTCACCCGGGGTGTACAGCACGACCGGCCCATTAGTCTCATCGAGTGCCAAGGTCCGGCCTTTGGTCCAGACGGGGGGCGTGGCCCCGGAACCGTCGGTGCTGGTGATTAGGAAGCAGCCCGCCATCAAGGCTCCCCGCTCGCTACCGTCATCAACGGTAAGCGGGTAGACACCAGGGCGTGCGCCATTGGGGAAGACAGCTTCCCGTTCAGCCAGCGTGGGGTATTGCAGTGCTGCGTCGATCAACCGCTTGCTCGCCGCGCTCAGTGTTCCATCGCTCACGCGCAATGCCGCCAGCGTCGACAGTTGTTGCTTGTGCAAGGTCAACAACTGGTCTTGAGGGGCCTGCAGAACCTGAGGGTCTTTCAACGTCGGGCGGGGGGTTGTCCAGAAGGTTTGAAGGGCCATCGGAAACTGCGTGACCATGCGCTGGGCAATCGTATCCAGTGTCAACTGTGGCGTGACGAGGGTGCCCGGGCTAGTGTCCGTGTCCGGGGTAAAAATGCCGGACTGTTCAACATCGTCAACGACGGGCTGCTGGCCAGGATTGGCCAGCAAGGTCGCAACCTTCCTGTTCAAGGCGTCCAGCACCGGCTCGGACGACAGTGTTTTGATAGAGCCATCGTCCTGCTCGACCCAGCGCTTGAAGACCAGGTCTTGTGGCTTCAGGGTCGACATGTACGGAAACATTTGGTCCACTTGCTGGCGCAGGAAGTCCTGGAAGCTCGGTTGCTCACCGTGCAAACGCTGCATGTCGCGGGACTGAAGGGCGTGTTGGGTGACAAACGCCTCCTGATTGGTAACCTTGAATTGCTGCATGAGCCGTGGGTATTCCACCCCGACCGGGGGTATGCCGGCCGAGGTGGGAAGAGGAATACCGTCCGGCGCGTAGGTCAATACCGGTGGCAGGTGAACAGGGGGTTGCGCAGATGTTTCAACGGCAATATCGGTTTGGGTGGCCAATGCGTTTGGGGCAACAACGCTTTGTGGGGGGGAAAGGTGGGTCGAGTTTTCGGTCGCTGCAAACATGAAATAAACCTTACATAGAAGAGTTGAACGTCGCCGCTACCTCCCTGTAGGTCGTCAGATAAGTGGACGTTCAATGCGCTCCGGTTCCTGTCCCGAATGTAAGCTCAAGTAGCAGAACGCTGTGAGCTCTGCTGAAAATGCAAGACCAAGTACCAGGGCACTGTACGGTCCTATTGATTGAAGTGAAAAACACCTGCCTGGCGTACAGCCCCTTCCCCTCGAACATGCGCTGGAACATGCCAGTCATGTACTGGGCACCACTCGAGTCCTCACCCTGGCTGCTCAGGACCTATACACCGAACACCAGAGCTACCTGAATTGGGCCAGCTTGCAATTAGCCGAAACCGGCTTGGCCTTGGTCGAGGCCCACATCGAAGGTTTGCAGGTGGACGCTGCTGATCAGTAAGTAAGTCATCGGGAGCAAGCCCCCTCCCACATTTGAATGTGTTCACAAATCAAAGGTGGGAGGGGGCTTGCTCCCGATGAGGCCCGCACGGCCACCACAGCACTCAAGTTAACCAATCCCACCTACGCTTAAGTTAGGATGCTCGTTCCCCATTCGAGGTGGTCTCCATGTTCTTCGGCGTTCTCCTGATCATCACCTGGCTGATCCTGCTGCTGCGCTACCCGGCGAAGGCGCTGCCGGTTTCGCTGGCGGCTGCCGTCGGCCTGGGTTTCGTCGCCGTCTGGGTGGTGTGGCTGGACAACCGCGAAGCCGCGCAACTGGCACGCCTTGAGTTGCGCATCAGCTATGCCCCGCAGGACTGCCCGGCCGACCGCCCACTGAAATTGACCCTGAACAACGGCAACGACGTGCCGTTGACCGAACTGCGCTGGCGCGTGGCCGCCTACGCGCCGGGCGACACGGTCAACCTGGCCGACAATGTCTACGCCGCCCCACGCTATCGAGGCCCCGGCGAGTTGCAGGCCGGGGCCACCTGGGACGATTGCCTGCCCACACCGCCACTGCGCCCCGGCTATCGCCCGCAAACCCTGGAATTTCGCGCCGAGCACCTGCAAGGCAGTTTCTCGGACTGACAAAGGAATGATGCATGCCCAACGTACTGATCACCGGTTGCTCCAGCGGCATCGGCCGCGCCCTCGCCGACGCGTTCAAAGCCGCAGGCTTCAACGTGTGGGCCAGCGCCCGCCAGCCCGATGACGTCGCCGCCCTCGCTACCGCTGGCTTCAATGCCGTGCAGTTGGACGTCAATGACAGCGCCGCCTTGCAACGCTTGGCCGAACAAATGGGCGAACTGAATGTGCTGGTCAACAACGCGGGCTACGGCGCCATGGGCCCGTTGCTCGATGGCGGCACCGAGGCGATGCGACGCCAATTCGAAACCAATGTATTTTCCATCGTTGGCGTCACCCAGGCACTGTTTCCCGCGTTGCGCCGCAGCAAAGGACTGGTGGTGAATATCGGCAGCGTTTCCGGGGTATTGGTGACGCCGTTCGCCGGCGCCTACTGCGCATCCAAAGCCGCTGTCCATGCCTTGAGCGATGCCCTGCGCATGGAACTGGCACCGTTTGGCGTGCGGGTGATGGAAGTGCAGCCCGGTGCGATCAATACCCATTTTGCGAAGAATGCCGGGGCCCAGGCCGAATTATTGATCAACGAAACATCGCCCTGGTGGCCGTTGCGCGAAGGCATTCGGGCGCGCAGCCAGGCCTCCCAGGACAAGCCAACCCCAGCCACTGAATTTGCGGCGGATGTGCTCAAGGCCGTGCAGCAAGCGCAGCCACCGCGTCTGCTAAGGTCGGGCAATGGCAGCCGGGCGTTGCCATTGATGGCGGCGCTGTTGCCCAAGGGGTTGCTGGAGAAGGTGTTGAAGAAGCGTTTTGGCTTGAGTGGTGTGTTGTAAGCAAGCGTGAAGCCTACCTGTCAAAACCCGGGATGAGTGCCATAATCGCTGGCTGCCTCTAGAAACTGACTGGCCCCACAAGGGTAATGCGATGGAAATCAGAAAAATTCGACTGAATAACGTCGGTCGTTTTACCGACTTGGAAGTCGCCTTTGCGCCTACCGAAAAACATGCGTCGAAAGTGACGGTGTTTGTGGGGAACAATGGGGCGGGAAAAACAACAATTCTCAGGTCACTGGCCACCTCCCTTAGCTGGTTGGTTGCAAGAATTCGATCAGAAAGCGGCAGCGGTAGCCCGATAGAAGAAAGCGCCTTACATAACGGTTCAAACGTTGCGTCAATCTCTATTGAGGCTGAAGAGCTATTTGTCGACTTCCATTGGTTACTGGCAAAGTCCAGGCGGGGGCGGAAAACAAAGGTCGCTAGCGAGCTCGCCGATACGTCGGCCTTGGCTAATGTTTATAGGGACAATTTAACGCATGACGAAAACGCGTCTGTTCCCCTCATTGCTTACTATCCAGTCGAACGTTCAGTACTTGAAATTCCCCTGAAAATAAAAACCCGGCACAGCTTTAGCCAACTGGACGGTTACGACAACTCGTTAAACCGGGGTGTCGACTTTCGCCGCTTTTTCGAATGGTTCCGGGAGCGAGAGGATAGCGAAAACGAAACCGGCATTTCGGCCGGCGCATTAGCAGAAGTGCAAAAAATTATTGGCACACCAGAAAGTCAACTATGGAAATTCCTGGAACAAGCACACGCCTCATCTCGCGATCGACAGTTAACAGCCGTCCGTTCCGCCGTAGGAGCGTTCATGCCAGGTTTCACTAACCTGCGTGTTCAGCGTCGACCACATTTGCACATGGCAATCGATAAATGCGGCCAAACGCTGGATGTCTCACAATTATCACAAGGCGAAAAGTCCATGATGGCCTTGGTTGGCGATATAGCTCGTCGTCTTGCCATGATGAATCCCTCCATGAAAAATCCGCTACATGGCTACGGCGTCGTACTCGTCGACGAGGTAGACCTTCATCTGCACCCTCAATGGCAGCGCCGCCTGATCCACCAACTCACTGAAACCTTCCCCAACTGCCAATTCATCCTGACGACCCATTCCCCATTGGTGATCAGCGATACCAAGGACGTCCTGTGCTACGTCCTCGACGATGGCGAACTTGAGGAGCGCACCGGTCTATACGGCCTTGATGCCAATCAGGTACTGCTCAGCGTCATGGACACAGATATACGCAACAGTGAAGTTCAGTCTCGACTGGATCGCTTGCTGGAGTTACTGCAAGACAAAAAGCTGAAAGACGCCAAGGCACTGTTCCAAGAGCTGTCCACTGACCTGCCTCCTGGCCATATCGAACTGACCAAAGCCGCCCTTCTGATTCGCAAACTGGAGTTGCGCAGTGCGTAAGATCACCAAAGGAAATGAACCGGCAGAATTGACGAAATGGATACGCGACAATCCGAAAGGTCGCTACTCCGATCTAACCCACGAAGAAAGAAACAGTATTCGCCAGGCTTGTATCGAAGAGCAGCATGGTTTGTGCGCGTATTGTTGCCATGCAATTACCCAAGAGACCGCCCATAACGAACACGTTGCGGCCCGAGAGACCCACCCCCATAGGACGCTCGATTATTCAAATATCGTCGCCAGTTGCAACCGCAGCAAACAGTGCGGCAAAGCTCATGCACATCAGGCACTGCCACTGACATCCTTGATGGACGAATGCGAAACCGAACTGAAATTTTATCTATCAGGCCGTGTGGAGGGTTTGAGCCTCAGGGCAATCACGTCAATCCAAGTGCTGAACCTTGGCGACCGCCGTGAAAACAATCGCACGCTGTTCAGCGCCAGAAAATCCATTCTTGATACGCTGCTCTTCGACTATGGAATGGAAGGCAATGAACTTGAAGCCGAAGACGCAGAGCTTATGAAGATGCTACTGGAAGACTTAAGGCTGCCCGATGCGCAAAATCGACTGAAGCCTTTTGCCCCCGTCCTCGTAAATGTCATCCGTCAACTAACCAACTGATACTACCCCTTCATAAAATCAATAAACGCCCGCACCTTAAGCGGCAAATGCCGGGTATCCGGATACATCGCGTAGACCCCTTGGGGCGCGAAGCGATGGTCCGCCAACACACGCACCAGCCGTCCCGCCTCCAAATCCTCCTGCACAAGCCACTGTGGCAAGATCGCCACACCGTGGCCACGCACCGCAAACGCCTGGAGCACCGCCGCACTGTCGGCCACCAAGGCGGCCGGACCTGCGCGGTATTGATGCCCATCGCCGGCAGGGTCGGTCACGCTCAACTCCGTCAAGCGGCCATGGCCCAGCCTGGGCACCTGCTCCAACTCCTCCAGGGTCTGAACGCCCGCAAACGCTGGCGCCGCGACGGCGAACACTTCAAACGTCGACAACTGCACCGCCCGATGATTGGAGTCCAGCAAGCGCCCCAGGCGAATAGCCACGTCAAAACGCTCGGAGATCAAATCGGCGTGGGTGGAGGATGTGGATAAGTGGATATTCAGGTCCGGGTGCAGGCGGCGAAACGCTTCCACCGCCGGGGCGACCACGGCCAGGGCATACTCGACGGTGGTGGTGATGCGCAGCGTGCCTTTGAGCTGCGCATGTTCGGAACGGGCCTCTTCCACCGCCAGGCGCGCCTCTTCGAGCATTCGTGTGCAGCGCAGGTAGAAGCGTTCGCCGGCATCGGTGAGCGCCAGCTGGCGAGTGTTGCGGGTCAGCAGGGTGACGCCCAGCTCCGCCTCCAGGCGCTTGAGGTTGAAGCTGACCACGGCGCGGGTCTGGCCGAGCAGATCCGCGGCGGCCGTGAGCGAGCCGGCCTCGACCACGGCCTTGAAGGTGTCGAATCGATCCAGGCTGACCATGGCCACGCCCTCCGTTTGTCAAAATATTTTTGACAAACTAACAGGCAAACCGACGTATCCCAAACCCTGCTTGCCGCCTACCCTGCGCGCTTCATTCGCAGGATCGCGTTCATGACCTACCGCTCGAAAATTGCCTGGATCTTTCTACTGGGTTTTGCCCTGGACCTGGTGAACATGTTTGTCGCCACCGTCGCCTACCCGGACATCGCCCGCGAACTGCACGCCTCGGTCACGCAACTGGCGTGGATCAGCAATGCCTACATGCTCGGGCTGACGGTGATCATTCCCTTGAGTGTGTGGCTGGCGGCGCTCATGGGCGAGCGCACCCTGATCGCCACCAGCCTGCTGCTGTTTGCCGGGGCATCGGTGATGGTCGGCCAGGCCGGCTCCATCGACGCGTTGATTGGCTGGCGCGCTGTACAGGGGCTCGGCGGCGGCTTGTTGATTCCGGTGGGGCAAGCCATGGCTTACCGACACTTTTCCGCGGCCGAGCGCAGCCAGTTGACGGCGCGGGTCATGTCGGTGGCATTGCTGGTACCGGCATTGTCTCCGGCGCTGGGTGGGGTAATTGTCGACAGCCTGTCCTGGCGCTGGATTTTCTACGCCAACCTGCCTCTGGCGCTGGTGACCCTGCTGCTGGCGCTGCTGTGGATAAAACCCGATGTGCCTTCCACCGTACGCCCGCCCCTGGACCTGGGCAGTATGTTCAAACAAGCCGCCAGCCCGATGCTGCGTGTGGCAATGCTGGTTTACCTGTGTATTCCGGGGATATTTATCGGCACCAGCCTGATCGCCATCCTCTACGTGCGTGACCTGGGGTATGACGCCACCCAGACCGGCGTGCTCATGTTGCCGTGGGCACTGGCCTCGGCAGTGGCGATTTACTTGAGCAAAAAACTCTTCAATCGCTGCGGCCCGAAACCTTTGCTGCTGGCGGGCATGGTGCTGCAATGCGGCGGCATCCTGTTGCTCAACGAGCCGGCGCTGATCATTGCGGCCTACGTCTTGATGGGCCTGGGCGGCAGCCTGTGCAGCAGCAACGCACAGACCCTGGCCTTTCTGGATATTCCCGCCGAGCGCATGGGCCACGCCAGCGCGTTATGGAACATGAACCGGCAAGTGAGCTTCTGCGTGGGCGCCGCCTTGCTCAGTGCAGTACTGTCGACCTTGGATTCCTTCGCCATAACCTTCACGATAGCGGCAGCTCTGACCCTGTTGCCGCTTTTCGCAGTGCTGCGTCTGGATGCGTCCAAGGTACGCAGGCTGCTTCACCCTTGCAGCGAGCCCAACCATGATTGACTACAGCGATTTTTTTGAAGAAGTGATCCAGACTCACGTCGAGATCGAACAATGGTTTGCCGGGGTTGCACCTGAGGGCACGCTGGAAAACCTGCTGGCACGCTTCTCACCGGAGTTCAGCATGGTCGCGCCGGCCACCGGCACGCGGGTCAACAGGGCCGGGGTTAATGCATTGTTCACGCGCCTGGGAGGGATGCGGCCGGGGTTGAAAATCACCTTGAGTGAAATGACCGGGATTGATCGTCATGCGCGGGGAGCCACGGTGACGTATCGCGAACATCAGGTGGATGACAGTGGCACCCAGACAGATCGCCGCGCCACGGTGGTGTTCGAGAAGCAGGCCAGTGGTGCGCTGTTGTGGCGGCACTTGCATGAGACGTTTATCAAAGCTTAACGCGGGCCTAAATGTGGGAGAGGGCTTGCCCCCGATGAGCATAGGTATCTACACAACTTTGTAGTCGCCAATGGTAACCACGATGCGAAGCGAGCCGCTCTTGC